>JACIWT010000001.1 GCA_014360825.1 Chloroflexota bacterium
CTGGCCTACCTGCGTTGCCCGCTGGCACACCACAAAGCGATCCGCACCACCAACCTGCTGGAGCGCGCTTTTCAGGAGAGCCGTCGGCGCACCAGGGTGATCCCACATTTCTTCACCGAGAAAGCGTGCCTGAAACTGGTCTTCTCGGCCTTGTGGCAGGCAAGTCAGCGTTGGCGACGGGTGAGCATGACCGAGTTGGAGCAGCAACAACTGCATCTCCTGCGCCGCGAACTCGGATTGCCATTGTACAACACATAGGAGGGCTGTACTGATCATAGCGTACCTACGTCGCCTATTTTACAGGAAAAACCTGACTTGACCTACCTGAGGACCACTTCCTGGTCAAACTGAATCACGTGGTCCCTTGGGAGCAATTCACCGCGAAACTAGTTCAATATTACAGAGGCCGCGCCCAGGAGGGGCGTCCGCCCTATGACCCGGTCGTGGTCTTAAAAATGCTGCTCGTCTCCTACTTGTACAATATCTCTGAGCGTGATACAGAAGACCTGGCTAACTTCTACCTGCCGGTAAAGTATTTCTTGGGCCTGGGGGTAGACGAGAAGGCCCCTGATCACAGCACTCTGACCGCTTTCAAGAATCGCATCCTGGAGAATGGCAAACTGGCTGCCTACCAGAGCCTGCTCCAAGAGATCGTCCGCCTAGCCCAGGAACGGGGCGTGGCCTTCGGCTCCATCCAGGTTGTAGATAGCACCCATTCCATCGCTGATGTGAACGTGGAGAAGGAGGAACATAGGCAGAAGGAAGGCAAACCCCCTCGGGACAACCACGCCAGTTGGGGGTGAAGGGAAGCAAAAAAGTGCGAGGGGAGAGGGGAGTCCGAAAACAGCCACAATACTTTTACGGGTACAAGCAGCATGTCAGTTTCAACGCCCAGGCAGAGATCATCACCAGCCTTTGTTGCTCCACAGGTCATGATTACGATGGGCACTACCTTCCTCGCCTGGTCGAAGCCGACCTGGCATTAGGACTACCGGTAGAGACTTACGCTGCAGATCGGGGCTACGACGACTCAGAGAATCACGTTTTCCTGGCTGAAAACGGTTTGCATTCCGCTATTCGGCTGAACAGTTATCGGACTCGGAAGAAAGACCTCAACAAGAGGGTGTGGCTGGAAAAGGAAGTTAGTGAGCCATATCAGGCCGGTTTGAAAGAGAGGTACAAGATCGAGCGCAAGTTTGGTGAGGGCAAGAGATATCACGGGATGGGGAGGTGCCGCTACCTTGGCCTGGTCCGCTACGCCATTCAGAGCATTCTGACGGCCATCGTATTGAATCTCAAGCGGTTGGTGAAGTTGCTCACTGGAGTCTCATTCCGAGGCCGGGCCAAAGTAGTGGTCTAGACCGAGGGAGGAGTGCGTCTGAGAGAGGAAGAGGGTAGAGCGAAAGGCGGTTAGAGGATGGAAAATGGCCTGATCAGCACTAGGCTTGGCTTTCTAAGAGGTTCTCACAAGCCTGTGATAGGTTTGTAACCTGTCAATTTTTCCTCTCCGCTAGAGAGTTAGCTCTCAATAACCCACTTTTTCAACACTCTCTTTAACGACGGTTTTGAAAAGTCAACTTTGTCGGCGGCAACTTCGACACACAACTGGATGCATCCAGTACCTTACAGTAGTGTTTGTCTAATCCAAGCATCCTGAATTTGTACTGTATGAGATGCGAGGTCTTTGACGAAAATTGCGAGTTTGTGTTAGTATGACAACACTCTGTTAGGATCTCCCGAAAAGGGCGTTTTGCTGTTACTCGGGCGAGAACGAGAGAGCAATTCGGATATGTGTGATCGAGCCAGTAGATTTGTAAGCGTTCTATTGTTGGGTTTTCTCGTGCTAGGGATAGCCTACAGCTTTGCTAACCCGCCCTTCGAGAGCCCCGATGAGATGCAGCACTTTGCTTACGTGCGCCATCTGGCCGAGGGACGTGGCCTACCTCCACAGGGGAAGGAAGCGCTGACAAGCCCTAGCCGGCAAGAGGGCAGCCAGCCACCCCTCTATTATGTCCTCGCCGGCATAGTAACCACCTGGGTGGATGCCAACAACTTCCCCGCTATAGTGCGTCTCAATCCACACTACTGGCCCGAGGCGTATGGTACGGAGTACGACAACAAGAATGTGGTGTTGCACACGACCCAAGAATGGCCGCCCGAGCATACGTACCTCGCACTATATCTCTCACGCTGGGTATCGCTTCTCATGGGCATGGTAGCAGTGTTCACGACGTATCTTCTCTCTCGCGAGGTGTTTCACGGAGATCGGTGGCTGGTGCTCGCACCGCCGCTATTGCTATCTTGCACCCCGCAGTTTCTCTTTATCAGTGCATCAGTGAACAACGATGCGACAGCAGCAGCTACCTGTGGCTTGGCCTTATGGACCATGGCCCATCTAATACGCTCGGGACCCTCATGGCGGTGGATCATTGCCTTAGGCGTGGCAGTAGGTCTAGCCTGTCTTGCTAAGATAAGTGCTCTGGGCTTGATACCCTTGGCCATATTGACATTACTGGCAGCCAAAGATCACTTTCACTCATCTCGACCGCTCATTCTTATGGGTGCGGTCCTCCTAGTACTCGTTTCCCTCATTGCAGGCTGGTGGTATGTGCGCAATTGGCTGCTCTATGGTAATCCCTTGGGTTGGGACACACACTTCGCTATGGATTGGGTCCGGACGACGCCTGCACCGCTATCCCGTCTCTGGGCGCAACTGCCCGCCGTTGGAAGGTCCTACTTCGCTGCTTTTGGCTGGGGTAATGTGCAGTTCCCTTCTCGGGTTTATAGCGCCATTGCCACATTCGGACTTGCGGCTTTCGTCGGTTTGATAATCTACGCTGTAAAACCCCTGCCTGCCTCTGGGTCTCGTGTGATATGCCTCCTGACGCTTTGGGTAGGAGTAATGCTGGCTGCGTTGTTACTATGGATGCGATGGGTTACGGCTCCACACGGGCGCTTGCTCTTCCCTGCCGCTCCCGCTATCTCGGTCCTGCTTGTATTAGGCTGGCGGCGTTTGGTGCCCGCAAAGTGGGAACGAATTCTGCTCCTACCGCTGGCTGCGGTGTTCGTATTCGCACTGGCCGCGCCAGTTGCCGTGATCCGACCCACCTACGCTCGCCCACAGCAAGTAGCGCCTTCAGAGATCCCTTTGCGCTACTACGGGGATTTGGCTGCACTTTGGGATTTCCGCATTTCGCCTGAACGAGTGGTAGCAGGTGAGAACGCGTGGGTCACCCTTTGCTGGCGCGCATTAGGGGAGACCACAAAGGATTACAGCGTATTCGTGCAAATAGTGGGGCATGGCGATGAGATCGTGGCCGACCGTTATACATATCCTGGGCTTGGTTCCTATCCTACGAGCCAATGGCAACTTGGCGACGCCTTTTGCGATACTCTGCGTGTCCCTATCCCCCCTCGAGCACCCGCGCCCAGCCTTTACCGCGTGGCCGTAGGGCTGTTTAACCATCAGACCCAAGAGCGATTACCCATTTACTTGGCGGATGGGACGCCAACCGATGATCCCTTTGTGGGTCAGATCAAGGTACGTTCTCCAACGGAGAAAACTGTCACTATACCCAACCCCTTAGTTGCCCAGTTTGGGGAGGAGATCGCTTTGCTTGGATATAGGATAGATCAGCAGCCAAGCAAGCCCGGTAGTCGTGTCTCCTTAGCTTTGTACTGGCAAGCGTTACGGATGCCCTCAGCAGATCACACGGTATTCGTGCATCTGTGCGACCAGAAGGGCAAAATCGTGGCCCAGGCCGATGGTGAGCCGCAGGACGGCAATTATCCCACTTCCTGGTGGGATGCTGGGGAAACAGTGGTGGACGAGCGTTCGCTGACAGCGCCATTGAAGCCAGGGAAATATTCCCTGGTGGTAGGATTATATGACCGGACAACAGGTACTCGGCTATCAGTGTCCGGTGGAGCATTTGAAAGCATAGAAGAGGTTGTGCTGCCAGTTCAAGTAACGGTGCAATGATGTCTTGCCACGCGATGCCCATCCGGCTGCTATTGGCAGCCCTCATACTCATCGCCTTCGGCGTGCGCGTTTACCGCTTGGAGGCTCAACCGCTCTGGACCGACGAAGGATTAAGTCTTTATCGCGCTCGATTGGATTTACCAGGCATCTTGAGCAACGAGATCGTGGTGCGCGGTGTAGTCACCAAGGACACGACCCCGCCGTTTTATTTCCTGCTGTTGCATTTTCTGAGAGCAGGAGCAGGTGAATCAGTCTTTGCCCTGCGCATGTTAGGCGTAATGGCTGGCGTACTGATGGTGCCATTGCTATTCTTGTTAGGGCAACGGCTTTTCTCTAAGCAAGCCGGCCTAGCAACAGCGTTCTTAGGTGCACTCTCACCATTCCATGTCTGGTACAGCCAGGATGCGCGTACCTATTCCCTGCTCATTGCGCTGAGTCTAATCTCAGTATACGCTTTGTTGCGCATGAGAGATCACCTTGCGTCACGTTCCCAGCGGGTTATGTGGGTCGGTGCTTGGGTACTGGCAGGGGTGACAATGCTCTACACCCATTACACGGGCTTCTTAGTCCTCGCTTTTGAAGGCGTGGTGCTCATTGTGGACAGTGTACTGCGGTCACGGAGACGTTGGCTACTGGCTGTAGGCATCCTTGCCAGCCTGCCTACCATCCCCCTAGTGCAATACGCTGTCTGGAGAACTCAGCACGTTAGTGAATACGGCGTGGCTTTTCGCCCGCTGGATCGCATTTTTCAGGAACTCATCAGCGCGTTCAGTCTGGGTCTCTCAGAGACGCTGGTACATCCCTGGTGGGCAATTCTGCCTTTCTTGGCGCTCGCGATCTTGGGCGCATTTTGGGTGCGAGATAGGCAATGGAGACCCTCACTGTTTTTGCTGGCCTATTTTCTCGTCCCGGTGCTCATCTTTTTCGTCATCACTTTATTCAAGCCCCTTTATACCGGCCCTCGCCACCTGATCATCGTGCTGCCGGCTTTCCTACTGCTGATGGGGCAGGGCCTGGCTCTTCTCTGGGAGCGACAGAAATTCCTGTTCGCTATGGCTGCCCTGTGGGTAACCGCAGGTATGATCATCTGGCTGAATACCCAGTTCACCGACATTCGGTTTGTGAAAGATGATATCCGCTCCGCAGCGGCTTACATAACGGAAAATGCCCGGGCGGATGATATCGTGATACTACATGATGCCATCATCGGCTTTGTGTTCGATTACTACTATGAAGGCGCTGCCCCGTGGACTGTCATCCCAGAATACACCCAGAATGACCAAAATACTGCCCTAATGGAGTTCCAAGAGGCTGCAGAGACCCATCGCCGCACGTGGTTTCTCTACTGGCCACCGCCCCGGGCGGCCTTTCCCCCAGATTTGCTGCCCAATTGGGCCGACGCCAACCTCCTGAAATACGACCAGGTGGTTTTCCCGTTCATGTGGCTACCGATGGGTGTAGCAGTCTATGGGCCGCGATACCCCGCGGTTTCCACCCCCCCGGATGATGCAGTGCCAATCTACAGAGAATGGGAGACTGGCCTGCAGTTGGCAGCAGTCAGCCTGCCGACGAGTCCATCGTTGGCGGGAGAAAAGATATCTTTCCATTTGTACTGGTTGGCAGGACCCGATAACCAGCCTGATTACCACCTCCAGTTCCGCCTCATTGATCCTCAAGGGCAGGAATGGGCGGGATGGGATGGCCCTATTTTCAAATTCTTACCGACACGCGCCTGGCCAAAAGGACAGTTCATGGTCCAGGAAGTAGAGTTCAGGCTACCACCCGATTTGCCACCCATTGAATACGGCGTGCAAGTGCGCATCGCTGATGAGAAAACAGGGCATACTTTCGTCCTGACCGGCAAAGGTGATCAGGAAAGAGACGCTGCTCTGCTTCTCGGTACGATACGTGTGGCACGCTGCACTGATCCAACGAAATTCTATGCCAAGGAAATGGGGACGCCAACGCGGGTTCGTTTCGTCCCCGATCTGGAACTAATAGCCTATCGCCTACCTCAGTCGCCAACACGACCGGGCTATGCGCTGCCTGTGGAACTCCACTGGCGAGCGACACGAACATTGCAGAGCGATTATCGCCTGAGGGTTTGGCTGGCTGGGCAGTGGGGTCAGCGCTGGGGGGAAATGGAAACCACACTATCGGCCATTGACTTTCCCACATTTCTTTGGCAGCAGGGAGATCGCGCGTGGGGAAGGCTGAAATTCCGCCTCCCGAGAGAGATACCGAGCGGTGATTATGACTTGTGTCTGCAGGTGTTCGATGTGGCGGTCGGCGAAGCCCTGGGCGTCGTTGGTGCTGGGCCTTGGCCAACAAACTTTGTCACCTTGGGCCGAGTTCGCGTCGAGAGCTGGCCCTTTGTCACCGAAACCCCACCGATGGTGCACGAGACGAATGCACTGGTGGGAGGAGCGGCTCGACTAGAAGGCTACAACCTCTCCGCCAGTCGCCTCACGCCGGGTCCCCTGACACTCACACTCTACTGGCGAGCCGTAGAAACATTTGACAGAAGTTATCATGTTTTCGTGCATCTGGTCAGTGCGCACGAGGTCATCGTAAGTCAATCCGATGGTGTGCCGGTGAACTGGACCCGACCCACAGACAGTTGGCGGCGCGGCGAAGTCATTGTGGATGAGCACCACCTTACGATTGGTGAGCAGATTCCACCAGGGGTGTATTCGCTTTATGTCGGGCTTTATGACCCCAAATCCAAGGTGTTAGAACGGCTGAAAGTCGTTCTCGATGGCATCGAGCGCGTGGATGGGCGTGTTCCCCTAGGGACCATCGAAGTGGTTGGGCCCCCATGAACCCCATTTGACAAGTCAGGCCACGTATGCTACAATTTCTATTAAGATAATAGAAATTATAAACAAGTGGTTTGCAGAGGATGAAACTCTCGACCCGGGGTGAATACGCAGCGCGGGCGGTCATGGAAATCGCCCTCCGGGGGAGTCAACGCCCGGTGAAAATCCGCGACATCGCCCAGCGCCAGGATATCCCTCTCAAGTATCTGGAATCCATCCTGCTCACTTTGCAGCGCGCAGGTGTCGTGCGCAGCAAACGCGGGGCCAACGGCGGATATTATTTGGCTCGTCCAGCGGAGGCTATTACGGTCGGCGAGGTCATTCGGGCCATGGATGGACCTCTCGCACCGATTGGTTGCGTGAGCGTAAGCGCCTACGAGTTCTGTCCCCGGGAAGGCATCTGTGGCCTCAAATGGGTGTGGCAGGAAACACGGAATGCGATCGCGGAAGTTTTAGATAACACTACTTTCGCCGAGGTATGTGAGAGAGCGCCGAAACGTTAGATCCGCGTCAAAACCCGAACTTACAAAACGATTACGCACTACTGGGAGCCAGAAGGCGTGTAGCCGAGGCTCCCAGTGCCGTTTCCGAAGCCAAATACCCCTTTATACGCAGGGAATTAGGAGTTAGCCCAATTTCAGACCCGGAGGAAGACATTGCGATGCGACGATGTACGTTGTTCTATGCTTTATTGTCCATCGTACTGGCTTTGACTTCAGCGGTGGGTTGTAGGGAAAAGCAGCAGATTACAGGCTCTACCACCGAGAATACAGGTAAACCTATCTCCATTTCTGGCGCGTATGCTCTCTACCCCATGGTCGTGCGCTGGAGTGAAGAGTACAAAGCCCGCCATCCAGGCATCCAGTTCGACGTACAGGCTGGTGGTGCAGGCAAGGGTATGACCGATGTGCTGGCCGGGGCTGTGGACATAGCCATGATCTCGCGGAGCATCAAAGAAGTGGAAGTAGAGCAGGGCGCAGTGCCCTTCGCCGTCTGCAAGGATGCCGTGGTCTTTGTGGTCAACGCACAGAACCCCGTGTTGGACTTGCTATCAGCGCACGGCCTGACGAAAGAGCAGTTGGCGCGGCTCTTTCTTAACCCGGAACCCATTACTTGGGGTGCACTTCTGGGCACTGGTCATACTGAGCGGGTCAACGTTTACACCCGCGCGGATTCTTGCGGCGCGGCCGAGATGGTTGCCAAGTATCTGGGTGTGGAGGCACAGGAAGATTTGCACGGGATTGCTGTAAATGGCGACCCCGGTGTAGCCGAAGCAGTGCGTCGAGATCCACTAGGCATCGGCTACAACAACATTGGCTTCGCTTACGACCTGACGACTGGGGTAGCGGTTTCTGGGCTTCAGGTGGTGCCACTTGACCTAAACGGCAACTATCAACTCGATCCAGATGAATCCTTCTATGCTACCAAAACCGACATTGTGGCTGCTATCGCTGCTGGGCGCTACCCCTCACCGCCGGCTCGCGCGCTTTACCTGGTAACGAAAGGTTCCCCAGATCCCGTTGAGGCAGATTTCATCCGCTGGGTGTTGACGGATGGACAAGCATTTGTGGACGAGGTGGGCTACGTCAGCCTACCCGAGACAGTACTGCAAACTGAATTGGGGCGTCTGCCATGAATTCCACCGGGAACCTTGCTCCGAACCGAGGCGCGAGCAGAGGAACATTCATACAATACCGCGCTCGCCACGTCATCTCGTGGGTGACAGGGATACTGTTCACCAGCCTGTCCACTTTGATCGTGATCCTGGTTCCCGCGCTCTTGGGGGCCTTGCTTGTGCGCTCCTGGACTCTCGTGAGCGCTATCCCTCTGCCACGACTTCTAATCGGCACCGAGTGGCGCCCCCTCTCCGGCGCTTTTGGCTTTGCCCCTTTCATTGCAGGCAGCCTATGGGTGACAGCGATCGCCCTCGCAGTTGCCGTGCCAGTGGCCCTGCTCGGCGCCATCTATCTGGCCGAATACGCACACCCACGGACCAGGACCTCGCTTAAGCCACTTATTGAACTGCTGGCCGGCATTCCATCGGTAGTCTATGGCCTCTGGGGGATATTGGTCATCGTCCCCGTGGTGCGCCAACTGGCGGCATTTACCAGAACAGACAACCCCACTGGCTACAGCGTGCTTAGTGGTGGATTGGTGTTGGCGGTAATGGTAATCCCCTTCATCCTAGCGCTGAGCGAGGAGGTTCTACGTGCTGTGCCCCAGGGTTTGCGCGAGGCAACCCTGGCATTAGGGGCAACGCAATGGGAAGTGGTGAAACACGTCCTTCTGAGACAAGCGCGCAGTGGGATCATCGCTGCAGTGGTATTGGGCTTCGCGCGGGCTTTCGGCGAGACGCTGGCGGTGTTGATGGTAGTCGGCAATGTAGTACAACTGCCGCGCTCACCCTTCGACGCAGCTTATACCTTGCCCGCCCTGATCGCCAACAATTTCGGCGAAATGATGTCCATCCCATTGTATGATGCAGCACTGATGACCGCCGCGTTGATCCTTTTCCTGATCGTGTTTTCCTTCAACTTTGGCGCACGCCTCGTTTTGCGGAGGGTAGGAGGTACTGACGATGTCAGCCAATGAACGCTCACGCCTTCGGCAGCGCTATCGAGAAGGCCGCTTGATGTACTTTTTGATGCGGGTGGCATTGGCATTGATCGTGGGCATACTTGGACTGATTGTGGGAGTGATCGCCTGGCGCGGGGCGCGCGAACTAAACTGGGAGATGCTCACGCAGCCGCCCACAGCCGGCTATTACCTAGGTGGGGGTGGCGGTATCTGCAACGCGATACTGGGTTCTTGGTGGCTTGCAGTAGGGGCAACGTTCACAGCCTTTTTGCTGAGCCTGCCCCTGGTCCTGTTCCTTAATGTCTATGCCCGCCGAAACGGTTTTATAAACCGGTTAGCAGTGGTCACGAGATTGTCACTAGACATCCTGTGGGGCATACCCTCCATCGTATATGGTATTTTCGGCTTCGCGCTCATGCTGGCTGTGGGCTTGCGAGCCTCACTCTTAGGTGGCATTATCGCCTTAACACTAGTGGAATTGCCCATCCTTGCCCGCAGTCTGGATGAGGTGCTGCGTCTCGCCCCTGAGGAACTCTATACCGGTACCTTGGCCCTAGGGGCGACGCCGCTGGAGTATGCGCAAGTGCTCCTTCGCCAGGCAGCACCTAGCGTGCCAACCGCTCTCCTGCTGGCTTTCGGGCGGGGTATTGGTGATGCGGCGGCAGTGCTGTTTACGGCAGGCTACACGGACCGCCTGCCGGGCGGGCTGCTTGAGCCGGTAGCCTCGTTGCCCCTGGCGGTGTTTTTCCAACTGGCGACACCGTTCCCGGCCACTCAGGCCCGGGCTTACGCCGCAGCGCTTGTACTGACCATCATTGTATTGACTACCGGCGTGCTCGGTCGGGCATTAAGCGCTCGTTTGAGCCGCTACGTAGTGCGATAAAAGGGGTTTGGGAGATGGATATCCACATTCAGGTCGAGGATCTGTGGGTTGAATACCCGGGGTTCACTGCCTTGCAAGGGGTATCATTCGTTATTCCGCGTCAGCAGATCACAACTATCATTGGACCATCGGGTTGTGGCAAGTCCACCCTGCTGAAGTCACTCAACCGGTTGGTAGAAGTACAGCCGGGGGTGAGGGTTCGTGGTCGAGTGTTCCTCGATGGGGCCGATATCTACGCACCCGGTGTAGATGAGATTGATGTTCGCCGCCGGGTGGGGTTATTGGCACAACGCCCTTTTCCGCTGCCCATGTCTATCTATGACAATGTGGCCTATGGCCCGCGCCTACACGGTTTGGCCAGGGGACAGGAACTCGATGACTTAGTGGAGCACTACCTGCGACTGGCTGGGTTGTGGGACGAGGTGAAGGACCGGCTGCACGCCCCAGCGCGGGCGCTATCGCAAGGACAGCAGCAACGACTGTGTCTGGCCCGCGGGTTGGCGGTGGAACCAGAGGTGTTGCTCTGCGACGAATCCACGTCCTCGCTCGATCCCATCTCGGCTCGCTATATCGAAGACCGGTTGTTGGAACTGAAGCAGCAGTACACCATCGTCATCGTAACCCACATCTTGCGCCAAGCGCGGCGGCTGGCCGATTACGCTGCCTTCCTTTGGCTAGGCGAACTGGTGGAACATGGCCCAGCGACGCAAGTATTCAACGCCCCGCGCCAGCCCCGCACGCAGGCGTATGTGGCTGGGCAGTAGGTGTAGCGAGTGTTGCTTAGCCTGCCCGCATGACGCTGGAGGGGTGCCAGCGCTACTCAGGAGATATAAGACACGCTGGCGTTTTCTCCACACCTCCGATTGATTCGCTTTTGATACTTGTTATGTTATAATTTGCATGGGGAGAAGTGAGCATTCATCTGCAGGCCGGTGGTCTTTTCGCTTGCGGTGCGATTAGCGGAGAAGATAGAAAATCCTCTCTGGTTTACGGAGGTGAACAATGAACGCGCGATTTCATTTGTGCTGTCTGCTATTGGCACTGTCGCTAGTTACTGCCTGTGGCGCCGCTCCGGCGCCACAGCCTTCGCCTACACTTGCTCTAACAGATACGCCGGTCCCCATTCATACCGCTCGTCCTACTTTTACTCTAACACTTGTTCCCACAGCAACATCCATCCCAACGACTACTTGTACACCGACCATATCCCCCACCCTGACGCCTCTAGCAGACCCTTGTTCAAGGAAGCCCCAACTACTTGCTCCCGCTAACGACAGCGTCGTAAACACCTTGCTCCCAGTCTTTAAGTGGGAGAGCACTGGCATACCGAACGAATCGATATGGAAAATAGAAGTGGCAACAGACCCCGATTTCGCCAACATAGACCCATATCACAGTATGCGTCTTTCTCAAGAGCACTACAAGGGTAACGGAGAGAGGGTGCAATTTGAGCTCACCAACTTGAACCCCGGGACAACCTATTACTGGCGAGTACGTTTGTCCTGCGATGAACTGGTTTCCGACTACTCAGATGCTTGGTCCTTTACTACTACTTCTACAGGCATAATCCCAGCTGCACCGCGACTGCTGTCACCCGCTAATGGGATCACGCTCTCGTCGCTGCCAGTGACCTTGCGGTGGGAGCCAGTTGAGGGGGCTACGGAATACCTGGTGTGGGTTCATCTCAGTGGAGTAGGGGGATTCGGCTTTCCGGTGAGTGACACGGAATTCGCACTCACATGGACACCTGTACCTGAAATGCCCGAAAGGTCACTTATGCCTGGCTCCACTTATTCATGGGACGTGCAGGCAATGACGGATTACGCTGCAGGAGAACCGTCGGAGCGGTGGCAATTCACGACACCACAACAATCGCCGTGAATCAAAACTGGTCAGATCAGTCCTCGCCGCGTCGCCAGTTGCTGTGAAGCTGTGGATTGGCCGCCGTATGGCGGTATACCAGCGTGAGCCTACACCTCCTCGATATTTTTGCACTGGTAGAACAAAGCCTCGCCTGACGTCAAGTCCAGCGGAGCTACATGTCTGCTCTTGAGAATCTTATGCTGACCGGCTCACTACTACCGGGTGAAGCAGGCCAATATCATGAAACTATCATCGAGGTGATTCGAACACCTGACTGGCTGCAAGCCCTCAGTCATAGTGAATACACGGGCACAAGGATTTCTCGTTGTGCCTTTCGACGGCCGCGAATACTCTCTTCAATGGTCTTGAGCACGTTGGCTGCAAAGTAGCGCATGCCACACTGTGTGCATACGCCTGCGGGGACGCCCTCAATGAGCACATAGTTTCCTTTGACTTTACGATGCAGAGTCACGCGCTTTTCAACAATTTCTCCGCCGCAACACTCGCACGTTTCGCCTTCCCAAAAACTCATGCTTACCTCTTCCTACCCTCATTGCGGCATGGGCTGGTCTTCGTAAATCGTGATGATGCGAACCTTCCCTGCCTTGGTTATGCGACATACAACTCCAATCCGTCGCCCATCCAGTGCCGATCCCACCAGCTCGTATTTGCCTTCCTGTGGCCATGTTTTTCTAATCTTGCCGGTTAGGATCCCATGCTCTACATCATAGATGTCAAAGCCATCAGCCATGGCTTCGTCGTCAGCGTGCTCAGTGAGATAATACAGGCCATTGCGAACCAATGCCTGAATTTGTCTGATGCCCAAGGATGCTCTCCGTTAATGCTATCAGGTTTGGCAACCACTGACCAAACTGGCGAACGCTGACGGGCCCTACTGCATTTAGCCAGCGACCTGCCTCGCTGAACGAGGCCGGCAGCGGCAGGCAGCACAACAATTAAAGAGCGGGTGATGGGATTTGAACCCACGGCATTCTGCTTGGGAAGCAGCTACTCTACCCCTGAGTTACACCCGCTTATTTTTATTATAGCGCGAATGCGGCAATTGTCAAAGTTTCAACCGCCCCGGCCAGCGGCTTGAGCAGGATCTTCGGCTGCAAGCTCAACAAGGCGATCAGCCCGACCAGCGCGATGACTGCCCCAGCCATCACCATTGTGGAACGCGCCGGTACTTCTCCTTGCCCCTCCCCCTCCAGGCCGACGAAGACAATCCATAGCCAGGCTAGACAGGTGACCGCTGAGGCAATCAGTAGCATCCCCAGCCAGATCTTTTCGCCCCCAGCGAGGCGATTGTAGATAAACCGCCGGGCCACGAACCCTGCTGTCAAAGGGAGGCCGCCCGCCGTCAGCCCTCCGACCAACAACCCCATCTTGGCGATTGTTGTGTATTTTTTATGGCCGACGAGACCCCGCCCTGCTTCTATGAGCGCCATCGCCGCTGAGCGTACGATGAGATGAAAGAATGCCAGTGTCGCGCCCTCCGCCGTGCCCGCCGCCAGGCAGAGGAGCACAACGCCTAGGTCGGTGATGCCGGAAAGCCCCACCAGTCGACCTGGCTGCCGGACCACTGAAGCCAGGAGGCTCACCGCACTGAGCAGTAATCCCCCCATCCAGATCAGTGCATTTGCCTCCTCCAGCGACAAAGAGGATAAAGCGAGGATACGGAGAAATAGGTAAATCATCCCGATGTCCCGGGTGAGCAGAAATCCGGTGATAGCACCAGGCGAGGTGACGTCGGCCAGCGAAAGCAACCCGGTTCCCAGGGGCGAGACTCCCAACAAGCAGGCCAGACCAACGTAAGCAGCCATCGTCGAAATCCGGGGTAACTTCAGTTGGTCAGGGTTCAGCGCGAAGACCTCTGCAGCCCAGAATGCCGCCAGCAATGCGATCACCCCCGGGGGCACGGGAAGCAGGGAGTACACTCCAGCCAGTCCTGCTCTGCGTCCTCCGCGCTGCACCATCAGCATGCTAACTGCCGTGGCCACGCCCAGAAGGATGACCGCTAGCCGAATGTCTTGCACGAGGATGGAACCCGCCAGAACAGCAACTGTTGCCAGCAAAACCCCGTGGTAGGCGATGTGCTGGTCGTGTCCCGCGCCCAGAGCGAGAAATGCAGCAGCACCAAACAGGATGAGCAGGAATGCTCGCGACAATGTATTTACACTCAATTGCAGCCCATAGAGAGCCATATTCTCATCGCTCACTCTCGCGCTAAGGATGAAACACGCGACCAGCGCGATCGCGGAAAGTAGTGCCGCTGCCCAGGGTATGCGGTGTAGCAGGTAGGCGAGGATAGCCGTGGCAAGGAGTACACCAAGTCCGAGCACCAGATCACTCATGGCTGGCTCTCCAACTCCGATTGCGCCACGGCCTCCACAGATACCAAGTGAGCAACCGCCAGCCCCAGCAAAATGTGCATAGCATTCAGCGCGCCTCCGACCAGCAGGCTACTGTGCAGCGACGTGTAGGCGACCTCCAGCCCATTTGCCAGGGAGAGCAAACCCAACGCGGCAGGGAGAGCATCACGGCTGCTCGCCACCAACAGCAGGCCGGATAGGATCAGAAGATACACAGCCGGTTGGATGACGGGTGACAACATAGGTAGCGGGTGGCTCTGCCACAGACCGTACGCGCCGAGAAGGGCAAACAAAGCCACTAACAGGCGGACTAACCATCGGGCAATAGCAACGCGCGGCGTCACTGGGATTGGCGGTTGCCGCTTGGATAGCAGTATAAGAATGCAGACGGCAAATCCGCCCAGGCCCTTCGTGAGCGCAAGGGGTGGCGTCAGCCTATAGAGCAATGAAGTCAAGAGGAGGTATTGCGTGGCGAGGACAAGCAATGACCAACGGTATGGAGAGAGTAGGATCAGCAGCCCGGCGCTGAGGAACAAGGCTGATAAGATCTCCTCGACAGGCAGGTTAAACACCATCACCAAAAGGCTGATTAGCATGTCCATGATGAATACAAATGGGATTCTAACACGAAAGGGGAATGAGCACAAAGTCGGGAAGATGCCCGCAGCGCTGTTGTAACTTGCCAGTACCAAGCAAATCTGCGCTATAATGGGGTCCCAAAAGAGAATAAGCACAGACGCAAAGTCCTACAGTTTAGGAGGTCAACATGGGCAGAGATATGCGCACGGTGATCAGTCGGGACATGTATTTCGAAGACTTCCACATCGGTGATTATATGGTCAGTCCTTCGCGTACCATCACCGAGACAGATGTGGTGAACTTTGCAGGCATCTCGGGCGACTACAATCCCATCCACACCGATGTCGAATTCGCCAAGACGAGCATGTTCGGCAAGCCAATCGCCCATGGCATTCTGGGATTGTCGGTGGCCACGGGTCTGGCTGCTCGGTTAGGTTTCATTGAGAACACTGCTCAGGCATTTCTGGGCTTGGACTGGAAATTCAAGGGCCCCATTTTTATTGGCGACACCATCCATCTGCGTGGCGAGGTCGCTCGTACCAAGGCTTTGGGCCGACTGGGCGGTGGGGTAGTGGTGCTGAAAGTCTCACTTGTGAACCAGCGCGACGAGGTGGTACAGGAAGGAGAGTGGACGGTGCTGGTGAAAAGCAGGCTTAGCAAGTAATGCCGCCCCCCATACATCGAGGAAACAATCAAAGTTGAAAAACAACTTGCCCTTCACTTGGGTAGCGGCTTATCGGCTGGCGGCAAGAACACAGTAAAAACCGATCCCTGCCCTTCTTCGCTCTCCACCGTTATGCGGCCCCCATGCGCGGACACGATTTCCTTAACAATGGCCAGTCCTAGCCCTGCGCCCACGGTCTCGCCTCGAGACTTATCAGCACGATAGAATCGCTCGAAAATACGAGGTAGATCTTCTCTCGGAATACCCCGGCCCGTATCGGCAACCGCAACGGCCACCCACTTCCCATCCTGGCGAATACTGACTGTTACCGTGCCTCCCGATGGGGTGTATTTGATAGCGTTGTCCAGCAAATTATCGAAGACCTGCTTCAGCCGACTCTCGTCGCCTATTACAGCGGGCACGCCTGTTCCCTCGGCTCGCAGGGTCACTCCAGCTGCCACGGCCTGTGGAGTCCGCGCCTCGATGCTGCTACGTACGAGAGCAGTCAGGTCAAGCCGCTCCCTGGCCATCTTCACATTGCCTGCCTCCAGTCGCGCCAGGTCTAGCAGTTCCTCGACTAGATCGGACATACGCCCAGCTTCTTCCTGGATGATCGCTGCAGCATGAATGTACCCTTCGGTGTCGCTGACTTGCCCATCCAGAATAGCCTGCGCGAACCCACGAATGGAGGTGAGAGGCGTTCTGAGATCATGCGATACATTGGCCAAGAAGTCTCGCTGAGATTGACGGGCTTGCTCCACCGCGCGAGCCATGCGGTTAAAACCGGTCGCTAAACGTGCTATCTCGTCCTCGCCTGCCACAGAGATAGACTGCTGATAGTCGCCACGCGCCATTGCCTCTGTGGCACGCGTTATCGCTGCCAGTGGGCGGGTTATGGAGTTGGACAGGAAAAACGCCACGATGGTGGAGACCACCAACGCAATCGCGCCCGATGCAATCAACGGCGTTGCCAACTCGCGCCATGGTGGCTGTATGTCGCGTACCGGAACGGCCAGCATTACAAAGCGCGCCTGAGAAGTCGGAGGAGTCTGGTCGTCCGACTGAGGGAACAATCGGATGGGCGCGATGACCAAAAAGAAGTCCTGCCCATTCTTTGCTGTGTAAGGTAGAATCAGCGGACGCTGTCGGTCATCCAAGATCTTTTGTATGGGTATTCGGATCTGTGCGCCCTCGAGACTCCCTTCTTTTTCAGTATCGCGTAATACGATTCCTTCCGCTGAGACTACGAGCAACCGTACCCCCAGCGAGACCGCCTCTTCCTGCACCCTATCGAAGAGTTCAGCAGAGTGTAATTGGGTGGCGTAGAAGGCCAGCCGCTGAGACACAGTGCTTGCCACAGCCCGCCGCTGAACGAGAGCCAGTTCTCGCTGGTAGTGCCGGATGAGGATCAGTGCAGAGAACCCAGCCAACGAAAGGCAAAGGAGGATGATCAACGTGTAAGAAAAAATGAGCCGATTCCGTAGAGTCTTAAACATTGCTTTCTACCTAATAACCAATTTATAACCAACACCCCATACTGTTTCGATATGCACTTCGCTGCCAGCCAGTCTTTCTCGTAATCGTGCCACGTGCACGTCTACCGTGCGCGTGCCGCCGAAATAGTCGTACCCCCAAACTTGATCGAGGAGTTGGTCACGGGTGAAAACACGGCCCGGGTTTTCGGCGAGGGTTGTGAGCAAGTCGAATTCCTTGCTGCGCAGACGGATGGGTTGACCCTTGACGGTTACTTCCCGTCGATCACGATCAATGCGCAATTGGCCGAGGTCAATGGTGAGGTGCGGACGATGAGGCATCTGGGCACGGCGCAAGACAGCCTTCACCCGCGCTACCAACTCCCGTGGGTTGAAGGGCTTGGTGATGTAATCGTCAGCCCCCAGTTCTAGACCCACCACCTTATCTACATCATCGCTTTTCGCAGTCAGCATAATAATGGGTACAAAGTTACCCTCTCGTCGCAACTGCCGGCATACTTCCCAGCCGTCTATCTGGGGTAACATGATGTCCAGCACAATGAGGTCCGGCTTTTGCTCGCGAACCAGCTTCAGAGCATCGGCTCCATTCCGTGCGCCATACACTTGAAAGCCCTCTTTGCTTAAATAGAGCCTCGCCAGTTCCACGATGTTCTTTTCATCATCCACAATCAGAACGGTAGTCATAAGGTCTTTAGCCAGTCCTCGAACATTATACTTTAGCAATCTCTGCTACGCCAACAGCCAAAAACCGTACTGCGCCAACAGATCGTTACCAAGTGATGAGTGCCATTTTGGGAAAAGCTGGTGCTTCTCCGGTAAAATTGTTATGGAAAACTATCGACCAGGAGGAAGCACCAGCTATGGCCGATTTGGCCTACCGGGAAGTATATCTTATGAACCAGATCGACGCAAGAAAACACCTCATCCAGTGAGGCAATACGGCGAATTGACAACGTCCAAAGGAGCGATATATAATGTGTGTACAACGACCATAGGATACGAGAATAGTGAAAAGCCTGATCACATGTTGTCGCACCTCTTTCGGCTGGGTGAGCATCGCCGTCTCCGAAGATTCTATTCTGGCTTTGAGCCTCCCTGCGCCGACACGCGCCAAAGCAGAAACATCTCTCGACCAGTATCGAGGCCCAGAGCACGCTTCAGAGCCGTTATTTCTGGCTGGGTTGAAAGAAGATCTGCAGCGGTACTTTGAAGGTCTCCCTGTGGATTTCGAACATTACCCCCTCGCGAATGCAGGCACGGCATTCCAACGCCGGGTATGGGCCATCACGCGGACGATTCCCCGGGGCGAGACGCGCAGTTACGGGTGGATAGCGCGGCAATTAGGCAACCTGGGCTGGGCACGAGCCGTAGGCCAGGCACTGGCTGCCAACCCGTGGCCGGTAATTGTGCCGTGTCATCGCGTAGTAGGAGCAGGGGGCCGATTGACAGGCTTCGGTGGCGGCCTGGGGATGAAGGCACGCCTGCTAATGCTTGAGGGGGCAATTACTCTGTCTCGTTGAGCCACTAGATGAGACGTATAGCCAGCCACATACTTGGCAAAAGGGGTCATTGTTGCCCCCATTTCGCGCGAGAGATGGGGGTATTTTTATCAACAAGACGGCTCAGTGGGTGTGACATCTAAGGATGGACCCATGCGTATCGGGATAGATGCCCGTTTGGTGTATTATCATAAGGCAGGCATTGGCCAATACATTCTCCGCTTGGTGGAGGCACTGGCCAAAGTGAATACCGAGGATGAATTCATCATTTGGCAGAGCCGGAAAGATCATGAGCCTATCGTAAATCAACCTAATTTCCAACATCGCCCGCTTTGGACCCCATCCCATCATCGCTTCGAACAGATCACTTTGCCACTGGAATTGGCCACAGGCAAAATGGACGTGCTCCATAGCCCCGACTTTATCCCTCCCTTTCGCCGCAACTATCGCTCGGTGATCACCATTCATGATCTCGCCTTCTTGCTCTATCCACAATTTCTCACTCGCGAAAGTGCACGCTATTATGGACAGATTGACCAAGCCGTGCGCCATACGGATGCCATCATTGCCGTGTCCGAAAGCACCAAGCGCGATGTGATGCGGCTCTTAGGTGTGCCTGCCGATAAAATCGTGGTGGTTTACGAGGCCGCCAACCCCATTTTTCGCCCCATCTCAAACGCTGAATTGGTGCAGTGGGTGGGGCGTCGCTACCGAATTGGTGGCGATTTTATCCTCTTCGTAAGCACCATTGAGCCTCGCAAAAATGTATCTACTTTACTGCGGGCTTACCATCGTCTGCTACGTGATTATCGGCCTTCGGTGAAACTAGTATTGGCTGGGGCAACCGGCTGGCTTTTCCAGGATGTACTCGATTTGGTAGCGGAACTAGGGCTTAGAGACGATGTGCTTTTCCTAGGTCATGTCACTGCGGAGGAACTGCTCTGGCTTTACAATGCTGCCCGCGTGTTAGTACATCCGGCTTTCTATGAGGGTTTTGGTTTGACCCCCCTTGAGGCCATGGCCTGTGGCACACCGGTAATTGTATCGAATGTCTCCTCGCTGCCAGAAGTAGTGGGTGATGCGGGACTGTTTGTCGCCCCTGAGGATGTGGAAGGATGGACGGTTGCAATCTGGCGTGTCCTTAGCGAGGCAGACCTGCGTGCTCAACTGCGAGAGAAAGGTTTGCGTCGGGCTAGAGTTTTCTCCTGGAAACGGGCAGCTCTCCAGACGCTCGAGGTCTATCGTCGAGTTACAGGATGACAAATACTAGTGCAGTAAAGGCGATGAGATGAATGGCGATGACACACGCAAGCGGATCCTTTTCCTCACTCCCCAATTGCCTTATCCTCCAGAACAAGGCACAGCCATTCGCAACTACAACATTATCGCCAACGTAGCCCAGCGACATGAGATTCACCTTCTCTCATTTGTCTCATCCCCGGCGGCCTTGAAAGCCGCGGCACCATTACATAGCCTGTGCTGTACACTGGAGTCTGTGCCTGCCCCTAAGCGCACGATATGGCAGCGGCTCTCTTTGTTGGCGACTCCTTGGCCCGACATCGCCCATCGCCTGGCCTCGCCCCTGTTCTCTGAGCGCCTTGCCATGATGCTATCGACTCACGACTTCGACGTGCTCCAAGTGGAAGGATTGGAAATGGCTCCGTACGGTTATCAGGCACTGGCCCGAAGACAAAACCACCGCCCCTTGCTCGTCTTCGATGCACATAATGCTGAATACCTACTACAACATCGCATTGCCAAGATCGATTGGCACACTGCGTGGCGCTGGCCAGGCGCGCTTTATTCCACTGTTCAGTGGCTCAAATTACGCCGCTATGAAGGTGATTTCTGCCATCGCGTTGATGCAGTGGTGGCCGTCTCAGATGCCGATGCCCAAGCACTGGCCCGGCTCGTCCCCGGGCTCAAGCCTCTGGTACTTCCCAACGGCGTGGACATCGCTTACTACCAGGCTCCGGATATCGTGCCCGCTGCCTTAGGTCCTGAGGCCTTGGTTTTCACTGGTAAAATGGACTTCCGGCCCAATGTGGATGCGGTGCTCTGGTTTGCAAACGAAGTTTTGCCGCTCATCCGCGAGCGCGCGCCACAGGCACGTTTCTACATCGTTGGCAAGAATCCTCACGCCCGCCTCGATGTCCTCCGTGAACGACCTGAGGTGGTGGTTACTGGTTATGTGGAAGATGTACGGCCTTATATCGCCGCAGCAGCAGTCTACGTCGTCCCAATGCGCACAGGGGGTGGCACCCGGCTCAAAGTACTGGAGGCGATGGCAATGGGCAAAGCCATTGTCTCGACCACCCTTGGCTGCGAAGGTGTGTACCTCCAAAATGGCTACGAAGCCCTATTGGCAGACACACCGCGTGACTTCGCTGATGCAGTGTTAGCCCTCCTGGCCAACGGGCCACGTCGAGCCGAGTTGGGGCAAGCCGCCGCTTTTTTCGTCGCTGAACATTACGACTGGCGAAGGTTGGTTCCACGCCTGGAACAAGTGTACGAAGGTGATCCATGAGCCAGACAACGCGTCAGCGGGTGCGCCTGGCCCTACTACGTGCAGTGGCAAAATGGCCCCGTCCACGCTCACAGCGATTGGGTCATCGCATCTTGATTATTCGCCCTGATCACCTCGGTGATTTACTGTTCCTTACACCCGCCTTACGCATCCTACGCATTGTTTATCCGGGAGCCCACATTACCGCTCTTGTAGGCCCTTGGGCTACTCCTGTGGTAGCGCACAATCCTCACCTCAATGCTATCTCGACCTGCGAGTTCCCTGCTTTCACACGTAGAGCCAAGGGTGGGATACTTGCTCCTTACCGGCAATTGTGGCGTGAGGCAAACGAGTTGCGCCGAGGAACGTATGACTCGGCGGTTATCTTCCGCTTCGATCACTGGTGGGGAGCGATGCTGGTCTGGTTAGCGGGCATCCCCTTCCGCTTAGGCTACGACGTCCCCGAGTGTAGACCCTTCCTAACGGAGGCAGTGCCCTATATTTGCGGCCGCCACGAGGTAGAACAAAACCTGCACTTGGTCGAGGCCTTGTGCGGCAGGCCGTTGGCAAAGCCAATAGATCCACGCTTTTATCCATTGGAATACACGCCCACCAATGAGGACCGAGAATCCGTCAGCCAATATCTGGTTGCACGAGGTGTAGAGCGTGATGCCATTCTTGTAGCAATCCACCCGGGTGCAGGTGCGCCGGTCAAACTGTGGGACCCGGCGAAATATGCGGTTGTGGCCGATGCTTTAGTCCGCGGATTCAAAGCACAAGTGGTCATCACCGGCGGGCGGGATGAACTGAGTCTGGCCTGGTCCGTAGCCGCGCGCATGATGGCGCCCGCCATTGTTGCTGCCGGAGAAACGACCATCGGGCAACTGGCAGCCCTTTTCGAGCGCTGTGCCTTGGTCATCGGACCTGATAGTGGGCCGCTGCACTTAGCCGTGGCTGTTGGCGTGCCCACCGTGCACCTCTATGGGCCAGTGGATACCAACACCTTCGGTCCATGGGGCGACCCAGCCAGGCACATCGTTGTACGCTCAGAGCGGGATTGTATACCCTGCAATCGCTTGGATTATTCTCCCCAGGAACTTGCTGCCCACCCTTGTGTGCAGGAGATCACCACGGAATCTGTACTGAATGCGGCGCAAAGAATATTAGGTTAAGACTTTTCACCCAAGTTTTGCATTCTACTGTGTTTCAGTAGAATATGAGATGCAGCCTGAGAACGTAAGGGGAGGTGAGTGTTCTAATGGCAGAGAAAGAATTCTCTCTTGAGAATTGGCTGGTGGAAGGGATGAGAGGCATGCGATCCAGGCTGGAAACAACGCGCATCATGCCCGAGGCGTTCTGGGAACATCTGCGCAACGCGCGAATCACTCCTCGCGTTCCGTAGTTTAATTGATGCAGCCATCGAGCGAACGGAAAAGAAGCCGGAGAAAAAGACCACCAGAATCAAAGTTGAATAGGCGACCCTGAACTTGCCACTATTACCGATAGCCAACTTGCCCACAGCATCGAACATCGTCCTCTGTGGATTCCTGGCAACTCTTGGCACTGGCCTGGCTACGGGCGCAGGGGCATTACCAGTGCTCTTCACGCGCAATGTGTCTGAGCGGGTCCTTGATGCCATGCTTGGTTTCGCCGCAGGGGTGATGTTGGCTGCTACCGCATTTAGTTTGCTCGTCCCTGCTATCCAACAGGGCGGTGTGTGGATCACCATCTGCGGCTTGCTTCTGGGGGCAGCCTTTTTATCCCTGATGGACCGGCTGGTTCCGCACGCGCATTTCATCGCCGGTCCTGAGGGTCCCTCATCTTCGCTGCGCCGCATCTGGTTGCTCGTGCTGGCTATTACGCTGCACAATTTTCCCGAAGGTCTAGCGGTTGGCGTCGGCTTCGGCAGCGGCAATCTCTCCAGAGCAGTCGTGCTCGCTATCGCTATCGCCTTGCAAAACATGCCCGAGGGCCTGGCTGTAGCATTGCCCCTGGCCCGTGAGGGCTACTCTCGTCTACGCGCATTTGGATATGCTGCCCTCACCGGTATGGCCGAACCAATCGCTGGCCTTCTCGGCGCAGCGGCGGTGAGTGCAGCGCAATCGGTATTGCCCCTGGGTTTGGCATTTGCCGGCGGGGCTATGCTTTTCGTGGTCAGCGATGAGATCATTCCCGAAACTCACCGCCGAGGCTTTGAGCGTGAGGGCACTTTTGGGGTCATCCTTGGTTTCGCAGTGATGATGCTGCTAGATAACCTTTTTGGTTGAAGCATCGCATAGCCCAGAATCGCGGCATCTGGGAGAGGCTAGCTCTTCTGGGATGACCGCGCAGTTTCCACCACTTGGCGAAAAACAAAATAACACATTATAATCTGTGACTGTTATAATCTGTGACTGGCAAAAGGCAGGAGTTGTCCTGCCTCAAGCAAATAAATTCAGCGTGAGGGGTTGCATTGACCATCTATCTCAACATTGTTCAGATCATTCTGTCCATCGCTTTGATCGCTTTGATCATATTGCAGGCGAAAGGCGGGAGCCTGCAACGCATGTTCGGTGGCGAAGGCGTAGTGTTCACCAAGCGCCGGGGTGCAGAGAAGGTGCTTTTCAATATCACCGTCGGTCTGATTGTAGTTTTCTTTGCATTTTCCTTGCTTAACGTTATTCTGCAGAGATAACCCTGTCGGGGGCTGTCTTGTTGGAGCGCACGCGCTGGCAAGTACTTGTGGCTCTGGTGGCCCTTGGCGTCATATTGGGCCTATTAGCACATACTGCCTACAGCCGTACGATGGTGATCGTTCCCGATTTCGGGGGAACGTATATCGAGGGTGTGGCGGGAAACCCGCGTTATATCAATCCCCTCCTCTGCTACTACAACACCGTTGATCGCGACTTAGTGGCCTTGATCTTCGGCGGACTGACGACGGCAAATGAGCGGGGCGAAATCGTCCCCGATCTGGCCACCGATTGGCAGATCTCTGACGACAACTTGGTTTACACTTTTCACCTGCGCGATGGAGTACGTTGGCACGATGGTGTACCCTTTACCGCCGATGACGTGCTTTTCACCATTCATGCCATTCAGGACCCCGACTTTCAGGGTCTACCCGCATTAGCAGACCTCTGGCGTAGCGTGAAAGTAGAAGCGCCGGACGCCCATACCGTCCGCTTCACCCTTCAGGAACCATTTGCTCCCTTCTTAGACTACACCACTATTGGCATTCTACCAGCTCACCTACTAGCCGATGTGCCTGCGAAACTATTGCCCGATAGTCAGTTCAATGCCCAGCCCATCGGCACCGGCCCCTTCGAATTGGCCGAGATCAGTGCCGAGCATGCTCTCCTGGAAGCCAACACCCACTACTATGACCAGCGCCCTTTACTTGACAAGATCGAGTTCCGCTTCTATCCAGATTATCCCTCAGTAGTCCAAGCCTATCAGCGCGGTGAGGTGCACGGCATCTGTCGCGTGCTACCAGAGCAATTAGAAGAAGTGCGCCGTGATGAGACACTGACTCTCTATACTGCGCCGCTCTCTGGTTATACATTGGTTTTCTTGAATCTGGACCGACCTTTCTTCCGGGATGCAAGAGTGCGCCAGGCTCTGCTGTGGGCTACGGACCGCCAAGGCATCGTGGATCGTCTGCTAAACGGACAAGGTATCGTAGCACATAGCCCCATCATGCCTTCCTCGTGGGCCTATGACCCAAATATCCTCAAATACACTTACGATCCCGCTAAGGCCGAGGCTTTGCTAAATGAGGCTGGTTGGCTGGATATGGATGGCGACGGGGTGAGAGAAAAAGAGGGAATACGGCTCGAATTTGCATTGCTTACTAATGACGATCCAACCCGCGTCCGCATTATCGAGGAATTGGCCCGCCAGTGGGGTCAAGTGGGGGTGAAGGCAATCCCGCAGACGGCTGGCGTTGCAGGAGTAGTGCGGGACTTTCTAGTACCACGCCAGTTCGATGCACTTCTCTATGCCTGGCAGAGCTTTCCACCCGACCCAGACCCTTATCCCCAGTGGCACGTTTCGCAGATTGGAGAAGATGGGCAGAACTTTTCTGGCTACAACAATGATGCTGCCAACTTGGTGATGGAAGAAGCGCGGGTCATTGCCGATCGAAGTCGCCGGGCGGAATTGTATAAAGAATTCCAGCGATATTTCGCCGAGGATGTGCCATCGCTCCTGCTTTACTACCCCGTTTACAACTACGCGATCAGTAAGACGGTATTCGGAGTCCAAGTTGGGCCAATGATCGAGGCCAGCGACCGCTTTCGCACGGTGACAGATTGGTATATGCTAACAAAGCGCGTCATCCTCAGCGAGTCGCGTTGGTGGGAATTTGACAAACCAAGTAAAGAATGATAAAGTATCACTACCCCGGCCGAGGTGGCGGAACTGGCAGACGCGCTACGTTCAGGGCGTAGTGGGCGAAGGCTCATGTGGGTTCAAATCCCACCCTCGGCATCAAGAGATATCCCGGTCAGCGAGCCTGGCTGGGATTTTTGTGTGCTGCAGATTGGCCGTTGGCCAATCGTACCACATCTAACACCTGCCGCAATTCGGCAATGATGCGTTCCCCACGAGCGAATTGACCCGGCACTGCACCCTTTTCGAAATATTGGTTGCTATCATACACTAGATATTGCCCTACCAGAGTATACCATTGTTCCAAACGCCAGGGAAGAGCGGTACGGCGCTCACGGAGAATATGCAGGCAGGGATAAAACTCCATTTCCTCATCAACAGCCGTTATTTCAGGGGGCAAGTCACCCATTTCTTGAGTTAATGCAGGCTGGGGCTCACCTTCGCGTCGCACAATCACCCGCTCATATCCGGCCGGCAGCGGATAGCGTGCAATGCCCACGGCAAATTCCCCAAATAGGGTTGAATCAGTTACCTCTGCCAATGAATACGCTTCGCCCAGGTATACCCCTGTCGGGCGCCCTTCGACCATAAGTTGGAAGTTGAGTCTTCCATCGGGAAAAACAGCGACCAGAAAGTTCTCATTCCAGACGTCTAAACTATTCATCAGAGCTCCTTTGTTCAAATAAGGCGAGTAAGGCTTCGGGTCGCCGGCGGAAAGTTTGCCACGGCAACTCCTGCTGGACAATGTTCCTCAGAGTGCTGTAAAGCAGTTGGTTAACGGGTGTGGGTATACCGACCTCCACCCCTGCTCGCACAACTGCACCGTTCAGAAAATCCACCTCCGACTCAGCCTTACCTCGAACCAGGTCCAAGTGTAAAGAAGGTGCTTTGCCTCCTCGCCCTCCAGCAATGATATATCGCAGCGTAGTATGTAATACTGGCTGAGGAAAATGCCGCATCGCGTAGGCGAAAAGGCGCACCGGATATCCCACTAGGTCCACCGGTCGCAGTCTGAGTGCAGCCATTACAGCGAGTGCCTCTCTGAGAGCCGCTCGTTCAAGCGCAAACAGGCGGGGGTCGGCGTACACCTCTTCGGGCTTCATATCTAGGATGGCAGGGATAGCGTTAGCCAGGAGGTTGAGGAGTAATTTAGACCATTTCACCTCCCGATAATCTTTGCAGATGGCAGTTCTGAACCCTGTGGCAGCGAACGTTTTCGCTATCTTGACCACTGGTACTTCCCCATGCACAGGAGCAAAGGTTAGGCCGCCTTTTTGGGTAACCAGGCTGACACAACCTGGCGCGTCTACAGCCACCGCCAACGTAACAACTGCCGAAAGAAAGGGCACGTGGCCTAATACATTGAGCGCGATCTCCTCTCCACCAACACCATTTTGAAGCAAAAGCACAACGGTTGAACGAGTCAGAATAGTTCGCACTTGTTGGGCTGCTGTAGCGGTATCGTAGGCTTTTGTTGTAATCAAAACGACGTCAAAGGAGCGCTCCTCTATCTCCCCTACGCCAGTTATGGCCTGTGGATGTGTTATCAAGGAATTTCCTTGCTCCTGCTGTTTGACAACGAGCCCGCGCTCTCGCACCGCATTCACATAATCCCGCCGTCCAACCAGGGTCACATCGTGCCCACTCGCAGCCAGATATCCACCTACAAGGGAACCTATCGCTCCCGCCCCCATGACCAGTATGCGCAATTTTCTCCCCTATCTTGGCATTCACCACTGCTCTGTTCTGATTTCGCGCCAGTACACAGATAATGGAAAAGACGGGTATCTCGGTGCCATCGTAATTCTACAGGAAACTTGCCGCAACTTCAACTGCCCTCCCGTGTTGCTAATTTATGAAGAAAAATCGAAGGATTATGACAGCATGTGGGACATCTTCTCTTATGCAATTGTTACTGCAACAGCCTATTTATTAGGCTCTTTCCCCACCGGCTATCTTATTGTCCGCCTGCTCAAAGGCGTGGATGTACGCCAGTGTGCAAGTGGTCGCATCGGGGGTACAAATGTCTATCGAGTGGCCGGTTGGAGGGCGGCTGCACTTACTGTTCTAGGCGATGCACTGAAGGGCGGGGTGGCCATCTTGTTAGCTCGGACTCTGGTGGGCACACACCTCGCTCTCGTACTGGCGGGTGTAGCAGCAGTATGGGGACATAACCACTCTGTTTTCCTGAGCCTAAAAGGAGGCGCTGGCACTGTGACCAACATCGGTGTACTCGCGGTTATTTTCCCCGAAATTGCTGTTATCTTGGTCCTTTTGGCGCTTGTTACGGCTCTGCTCACGCATTATGCCTCGGTCGCTTCACTTACTGCAGCGGTGGCAACGCCTATCGCCCTACTGATCGCTTTTTGGGCTATCCACTCGCCAGGTGAATATGTGCTTTATGGCCTCCTGGCGGCGCTCATCATCATTTGGGCGCTGAGACCGAATGTCGTGAGATTGCTGCGGGGTACGGAAAGACGCGTCGAGTTCGGGCCATATTAACTCTAAAACCCAAAAGGCTCTCGCTTATCCTCCCGAGAGCCTTTTTATTTGTCCTTATACCTGTAGTGAGAGGCCCAGTGCCCGCAATGCCCTTCCCTGGGCTGCCCACATACGTTGGCGAGCTGCCTTTTCTTGATCGTCATACCCCAATAGATGCAAGACGCCATGCACGGTTAGTAACATAAGTTCATCGCGCACAGGATGCCCTCCCAACTGTGATTGCTCTACGGCATTGGGGTAAGAGATAACTACATCGCCCAAATAAGGGATGAGAGCGGTGGGTAGCACAAAACGGTCTGTGCCTTCGCGCATAGCAAATGCGAGCACGTCAGTTGGCGCGTCCAGACTTCGGTATGTTCGATTCATTCCGCGAATGGTTTCTGCGTCGGTAATTACGACGGAGAGTTCGAGTGGTCCCGCAGCATTTTCCAGACTCAAGACTGTGCGCGCTGCACGGATCAGATCCTCTACTGGGACGCTGCCAGTGACCTCTGGCGAAATTTCCACCGTTATATAGTAGGTGGGCTCTTCCGTCATGATGCTCCTGGGTCGCTCTTGCATGTCCCGGCTGTGCCCGCAGGATATTGGACACGAGGGTGAAAGATGCCAACCAGAACATCAATGAAAGCCGTGCGGATGCTATCGAGGTTACCCAATGTCAAGTCACATTGATCTAACTCCCCTGCTGTCAGTTTCTCATCGATGACCGTGCGCACAATACGCTCGACTTCGCTGGGAGAGGTAGGGCGCGCCGCACGCACAGCGGCTTCCGCGCTGTCGGCCAACATCACGATAGCCGCCTCCTTGGTTTGAGGTCGTGGCCCACCATAATGAAAGTCTGACTCATCCAATACTTGGCCGTTTGTCTCTTCTATGGCCCTTTGATAGAAGTAGCCATAACTGACGGTGCTTGTGCCATGATGCTCGGCAATGATGTCAAGCACTCGATCGGGCAAGCCGTATTTTCGCCCTAGTTCTACGCCATCCCTAACATGATTGATGATGATTTGTGCACTTGTTCTGGCATCCAATCGTTCATGGTAACTTTGGCCGTCAACCTGGTTCTCGGCGAAAAAGTAAGGACACTTGATTTTGCCGATATCATGATAATATGCACCAACGCGGGCCAACAGACTATCGGCACCCACTAATTCGGCTGCTCGTTCTGCGAGGTTGCCCACAATAATACTATGGTGATAGGTTCCCGGTGCCCCAAGCAAGAGTTGTCGCAAAAGGGGATGGGTGGGACGAGCCATTTCGAGCAACTGGAGTGAGGTGGTAATGCCGAAGACCCGGCCGAAGGTCGAAAAAGTAGCGAAGGCCAGGCTAGTCGAAAGAGCGCCATTAAAAATGCCGGCCCCGGCGATCTGCAAAAGACCAATGGGATCATAGTTTTGGTTGTAAAGGCGGAAGGCTAAGCCTATTACCACATTCGCTAAAGCCACGTAAGCGGCTGCCCACACGAATTCGCCCAACCTCTCTACCTGGTACACACTGACCGCGCCTATCAAACCGCCCAGTAGGGCGTAGACGCTCAGTTCCAACGAGCTGCCTGCAATGACCCCGACAGCGAAACTGAGCATTGTCGTCACCATCAGCGCCACAGAGATATCGAAAAGCAGGGCAAGTAGCATCGAGATAGCGGCCATAGGAAATACGTAGGGTAGTACTACGTGACCCGGTATCATCGCCTTTGCCAGGATGAGTGAAGAGAGGATGGTCAGCACCAATAGGACCCTTCGTTTGTGGCTCGTAAGCATCTCTGGTCGGAAACGATACATGAAGACCAATAGTACCAGCACCATACTGGCAACAAAGAAGAATGTGCCGACTACTTTTTGCCATCCCTGTGGGCCACGCAAGAGACCCAGGGCTTCGAGTTCCTCAATATCCAGAGCAGTTACCACATCACCACTGCGCACAATGATCTCGCCACGTTCGATAGTGCGCTGTATCGGGGCAACACTCGCGCGGGCCTGCTGACGCAGTGCTTCGGTTGCTTCCGCGTCAAGGAAACTATTGGGAACAAGGAGATCTCGCGCTATCTCGGCTACCACGTTCGCCTGGTCTGCAGGAAGGGCATAACTTACTAATCTTGGAACCTGTGTCCGTGCCTCGTTCAGTCGCCCCTGCGGGATGTCCATGCGGAACATCTGCTCTAAAACACTGTACACATCCGCCACCACTCGTTGCCAGGCGGTTTCTTCCAAGGAAATAACCGTACTGATGGTCCCTGTGGAGAGAGTCAGGTCAGGTATCTCGGCCACCCAACGTGCCTTGACTTCGGGCGGGGCATAATCGTCGTGTCGAACAGAATCGATGTAAGCGACGATTTCTCGGGCCCGATTGAGTTGGGCGCGGGTAATGCTGGGATCAGGAGCAGTGTATACATTCCCCACTGCTGTCGCGGCTCTCTCTCGCTCGGCCTGAGTGAGCAACGCGCTCTCATAACTGATGCGCCTTGGTGCAGGTATGTCACGAGGGGCCACTGCACCCACAGTGAGATCTAACTCCTGTGGTGCAATAGAGAAATTCAGAACAAACGTGAGCCCCAATATCAGAAGCACTGTGGTTAGAGCCATCTCCAGAAACCACAGTGTTCTCTTTCTGTGCACAAAGAGCAGGCGACGCTCACTGATCTCGCCCGGCACAATCCCGGCTGTGCGGCTTGCCCCATTCGAGGCATGCCTCAGCGTGTCGAGGTGGGTATTACCCATCGGGTCTTACTCTCAACGTGTCAGAAGATCCCGGACGACTTCATTCACCGTACGGCCGTCAGCCCGATCCTTGATTCGCGGCAAAAGCACACGCATGACTGTACCCAGATCCCCTGGCCCTTTAGCCCCTGTTTCCTCGATCACTACGAGAGCGGCCGCAGCGATCTCTTCTCTGGTCATTTGCTTGGGCAAGTAACTTTCTAAAGTAGCCAGTATGGCCTTTTCCTCAGCAATGAGGTCCTGTCGCCCTGCTTTCTGAAAAGCGTCCAGAGAGTCGCGGTGCTGTTTGATCTCTCGTCGGATCACATCGAGGATTTCTTGGTCAGTTAGTTGGTATCGGATCTGTGTCCCCTCTACATCCTTGCCAGCCCGTTCCAAGTCTTGGTAGGCGGTCGCAGAGCGAGCCAGTTCTTCGTTGGTGATAGCAGCGCGTACCATGCGGATAGCCGATTTGCGCGCTGCATCGCCATCGCGCATAGCCTGCTTTAAGTCACTGGCTAACTTGTCTCTAAGTGTTTCCACCTGTTCCCCTCAGCGAAATGAGTTTCTTAGTACAGCCTTTGATGATAAATATGGGCCCTGCCCCACGTTACATAAAGACTCTGCTTGAACGTTTTTAGGGAGGACCCGCGTATTTATGATGTTGGTATCCAGGCACTTATTCGTACTGGTTCTTCAGACTTTGCTTGCGGCTTTTGCGCCGCTTGGCCGCCGCTTTCTTCTTGCGAAGGACGCTGGGCTTCTCATAGAAGCGGCGACGACGGACCTCCGAGAGAACCCGATCGGCTTGCACTTTCTTGTTGAAGCGCTTGAGAGCTGCCTCGAAGGTCTCGTTCTTTTCGACAATAATCTGCGTCACACGTGACCCCCCTTTCTTCCACAGTCAATGACCCAGGAACAAATGCTCGAGTCTACACTGCGTATTTACAATCTAAATTATAAAGGCAAGAAACGACCCTGTCAAACACAGAGTCGCGTTCCCACAGCGCTGGTTGAATCTTCTGACAATCCCCTTTTCTAACGCTTAACATTGTAGAATGCTGCCAGACCCGGATACACTGCGGCATCGCCGAGTTTTTCCTCGATGCGCAATAACTGATTATACTTGGCAACGCGATCACTGCGACAAGGAGCGCCGGCTTTGATCTGGCCGGTGTTAAAAGCCACCGCCAAGTCGGCGATCGTTGCGTCTTCGGTCTCACCACTACGATGTGATATGACAGCAGCCCACCCAGCCCGCTTGGCCATTTCGATCGCCGCTATGGTCTCTGTCAGCGTGCCAATCTGGTTGGGCTTAATGAGGATGGCGTTTGCGGCGCGCTTTTCGATGGCCATTTTCAGCCGTTCAACGTTGGTGACCAGGAGATCGTCACCCATGATCTGCACACGCTCACCCAAGCGCTGATAGAGCGATTGCCATCCCTCCCAGTCATCCTGAGCCAAGCCATCCTCAATGCTGATGATAGGGTAGTTTTCTACCCACTGGGCATAGTAATCTACCATTTCCTCGGCGCGGAGTTTACGGCCCTCCTTTTTGAGCACATAAAGGCCGTCTTCGTAGAACTCGCTGGCCGCTGGGTCGAGAGCGACATACAGGTCCCTTCCTGGCTTGAACCCCGCCTCCTCAATGGCCGTTACAATGAGTGCCACTGCCTCTTCATTGGCGTCGAGCGAAGGGGCAAAGCCACCCTCATCACCCACGTTGGTATTGTGGTCTTTCTTCTTCAGAACGGCTCTGAGGGCCTGATATACCTCTGCGCCCCAGCGTAGCGCCTCGCTGAAGGTAGGCGCACCGACTGGCACACATATAAACTCTTGAAAATCGGTGCTGTTAGTAGCATGCTTGCCACCATTCAGAATGTTGAATAGCGGCACGGGCATAGTTCGGGCGTTGACACCGCCTAAGTAACGATACAGGGGCAGGCCAAGCGCCTTGGCAGCAGCCTTCGCTACTGCCAAGGAAACCCCCAAGATAGCATTCGCACCCAAAACACTTTTGTTAGACGTACCATCTAACTCCATCATGTGCTGGTCTATACCTACCTGGTCCAAGGCATCCCAACCCAGTAACTGTTCGGCAATTACTTCATTGACGTTGGCCACCGCTTTCAGAACGCCCTTGCCACAGTAGCGCTGTCTGTCGCCGTCGCGCAGCTCCAGTGCCTCGTGGATGCCAGTGGAGGCTCCGGAGGGCACCGCCGCGCGCCCTACCGCACCACCAGATAGATGTACCTCTACCTCCACAGTGGGGTTGCCACGCGAATCTAATATTTGTCTGGCGATGATATCTTCTATCAGCGTCATTTGAAAGACCTCCCGGTTTTTTACCCTCTCGCCGGCTCTAACCCCAACGCGTTGTACAAGCGCGCGAAGTTGAACCGCTCCTCCATCATGCGTTCGAAACGCGCGATCTTCTTGTCCTGATGGAAGCGCGCCTTGCCGAAAATTTCCTCCAGGAGTTGTACGGCGGTCAGCGTATCATGTTTCACCAGTATCATCGGCACACCCAGTTCCTCAGCACGACACAAGATGATTGGACTGGGATACAAATTGCCCGTGAGCACCAGACACTTGGTGGAAGTTTCCAAAGCGGCTAACTGAATGTCAGGTCGGTCGCCGCCGGTTATCACTGCCTTATTCGGTTTGCGGCGGAAATAGGTAAGTGCCGAATCTACACTCATGGCGCCGACCATCAGGTTTTCGACCAACTCCTCCAGGCGGTCATCACAGCATAGGACTTCGCCCCCTAACACCTCGGCAATTTCCCGCACGGTGACGGAGAGGAAGATCCGCTGTTGGGGTAGCACAGCGTAAACGGGGACGCCATGTTTTTCCAGAAATGGGATCACCGATTTCTCTACGAAGTCCACTCTGTATTGAGGCACCGCATTGAGTACTGTGCCCAGCATCGAATCACCAAGCAGTGTCCGCGAACCGAGGATTTCATCCACAACCAGGTCGTTGTCATACCGAACGACGACCAGCGCACGGGCATGGAATAACTCCGCAATTTGGTAAGTGGGCAAATCCACCATTGAGCCTTCCACGAGACTGCCCCCACCCTCTATTATCATTATATCCTTGTCCTTGGAGATAATGGCGAAAGCCTCTTTGATCTGGCGAGCGTAGTCATTACCTTCGCCACGCAGGACCCTCTCCACTACCAACGGATCCAACCCTACAGGCCAGATCGCAGCCGCCGACTCCGTGAGCCCCAAGGCTCGCCGCATGAAATTGGCATCCTCGTCTATCAAGCGGGTACCAACGCGCTTCACCGCTGTGGTGATGGGTCGCATGTAGCCAACCTTGAGGCCATTCCGCTGGAAATGGTGGCCTAGACCCACGCAGACGGCACTCTTTCCAGAGAAAGGCTCTAGAGACATAACGCTCAATGTAATCATTCTGTCCCTCCTTCTTTGAGGACGCATCTCATATCTACAGCCACTACTCCCTCCCCGGCAGCCTGTACCATCAAAGGATTGATGTCCATTTCCATGATCTCGGGGAAATCTATGACCATCTGGGAAACGCGCATGATACAGTCGGCCACTGCGTTTAGGTCCGATGGTCTCTCGCCACGCACGCCGCGCAACAAGTGGGCAGAGCGAATCTCACCGATCATTTCGGCTGCTTCTTGACGGGAGACTGGAGCAATGCGAAAGGTGACATCTTTCAGTACCTCTACGTAGATGCCGCCTAAACCGAACATGATTAATGGACCGAACTGGGGGTCGCGGTTCATGCCGATAATTACTTCCTTGCCCCCACTGACCATCTCCTGGATCTGCACACCCCAGATCTGCGCATCTGCCATATAGCGCTGAGCCCGGTAAATAAGCAAATCAAACAGGTCACGCACTTGATCGCGGTCGCGCACATTCAAACGGACCCCACCGATGTCTGATTTGTGTAAAATATCGGGCGAAGCGATTTTCATCACCACCGGAAAACCGATCTCTTCGGCGTAAGCCACGGCTTCATCCACTGTCTTTGCTAATTTGGATTTCGGGATGCGGATGCCATAGGCAGCTATCACATCGCGGATCTCCGCATCACCAAGTGTCAGACGCCCTTCGCTTCGTGCTCTATTGAAGACCTCACGGACTCGCTCTTTGTCTATGTCGAAATGTACGATCTCCGGCTCCGGGCGTTTGGTCCACTGCCAGTGTTGGTACATAGCCTTCATTGCACCCACCGCTCGCTCAGGAAAAAGGTAATTGGGAACGCGGTAATCGTGAAGTATCCGGATGCCGGAACGCACCTTCTTCTCGCCCATAAAACAGGCTAATACTGGCTTATCAGCCTGAGCAGCGAGCCGACCGATAACCTCCGCCGTTTCTTCAACCTCGGTCATCACCTGTGGCGTCAGGATCACTATGACGCCGTGAACCTGCTCATCTTTGAGCACGGCATCAAGAGCCCATTCGTATCGGTCGGCTCGGGCGTCGCCGATGACATCCACGGGGTTATAGACATTGGCTGCTGCAGGCAACCTCTCCCGGAGCCGTTCAATGGTCCCCCGTGATAAGGAAGCCAGTTTGAGACCACTGCGCTCCAACGCGTCGGTGGCCATAATCCCAGGCCCACCCGCATTGGTAACCACAGCGATTTGGTCCCCCTTCAACATTGGCTGATAAGCAAAGGCAAGAGAGTAGTCGAAAAGTTGTTCGATAGATTCAGCGCGCAGCACGCCCGACTGCTGGAAAGCAGCATCGTAAGCCCTGTCGGAACCGGCGAGGGAACCCGTATGTGAGGAGACAGCCCGTTGTCCGGCCGTGGTCTTGCCAGATTTCACTGCGATAACCGGTGTATGTCGTGTAACGCGGCGGGCTATCTCCATGAACTTCCGTCCGTCGGCCAGACCCTCCATATAAGTGATGATCACCCGAGAATCGGGATCATTCTCCCATGCTTCCAGCATGTCCACTTCGTTCACATCCGCTTTGTTGCCCAGGCTGACGAACCGCGAGAATCCGATTCCCTCAGCCAGAGCCCAATCGAGGATGGCCGTGCATAATGCGCCCGATTGGGAGGTAAAAGCAATGGTGCCCTTCTCCGGCATGCCAGCGGCAAAAGAGGCGTTCAGAGGCTGCACGGTGTCAATTAAGCCCAGACAGTTTGGCCCGATGATGCGGATATTATTTGCTTCCGCGAGTTTGACCAACTCTCGCTCCAGTTTGGCTCCTTCGAGGCCTGCCTCACGGAACCCGGCGGTGATGATGATCACCCCTCGCACACCTTTCTTAGCGCAATCTTCCATAACGGATAGTACGAGTGTGTTAGGCACTACAATCACAGCCAGGTCTACTTCACCCGGACAGGCAGAAACTGTGGGATAGCACTTCAAGCCCAGAATTTCATCGGCCTTGGGATTGATCGGGTAGACATTGCCAGTGTATTTGTACTGGATAATGTTGTTCAGCACGCTGTAACCCAGTTTCTCGGGGTCACGGGAGGCACCGACAACCGCAACGCTACGAGGATTGAAAAACATGTCCAGCATGAACGGATTCTCCTCAAGACTCAAATATGATGCAGTCCCTCGCTACTCATGGGTCTCCCAATGCAGCAACTCGTAATGTCTAAAGCCTGAGCACGCATAGTGTATGGTGCAAAATAGTTGCCTTTAGATGGCGTCCAGGCAATTATACTTGAAATTGACAAAAAGACGAAGGACGCTCTCCCGCTTTCTTGGAGAATGTCTTTCTGAGGCGCCCTTTACTTTGACCCTCTTTAGCCTTTCTGTTATAGTATCGTAAGGCATGAAAGCGAGGATGTGACTATGTCACCCACCGAAGTGGGTCTTTTTATGTTGTCAGCGGCAACAATCCTTTTTCAGATCACTCTTACCCGCATCTTTTCCGTCGCCCAGGGGTACCACTTCGCCTTCATGAGTGTGAGTTTGGCGCTGCTGGGCTCAGGGGCGAGCGGCTCTCTTCTGACACTTTTCCCCCATTGGGTGACTCGCGTCCGCGCAAGAGAAAGCACCCTCGGGGTGGTAGCCCTTTTCTTTTCTGCGAGTACTCTTGGGGCTTACCTGGTTATGAACTACATTCCCTTCGACTCCTACCGCATCGCTTGGGAGCGGATACAGTTATTCTACCTGGTACTCTATTATCTGTCATTGACCGTGCCTTTCCTATGCGGCGGGTTAATCGTTGGGTTGTTGCTGGCTGCAGAGCAGAGTCGGGTAGGTCGCGTGTACGCGGTCAATTTGATTGGTTCCGCACTGGGTTGTTTTGCCGTCGTGATCTTGCTGCCCCTTTTGGGTGGCGCAGGCACAGTCGTGGCGGCGGCGCTCTTAGGCGCACTGGGCGCGCTTGCTTTCGACTGGGGCTGCCTGCAGCGCACGAAAACAGGGTGGATCTATGGGATGGCGCTGGTTCTGGTAATCCTGCTCGCTATCCGACCAGCATTCTTGGAAGTGCGCATGTCGCCTTACAAAACGCTGAGCCAAGCGCTTCTGTATCCTGGCACCGAAGTGGTTTTCGAGAGATGGAACGCCTTCTCCCGCGTGGAGGTGGTACGCGGTGCTGGTATTCGCTCCGCACCAGGGTTGAGCCTGGCCTACGGCGCACCTCCACCGCCACAATTGGGCCTTACCATAGACGGCGACAATTTGACGCCAATCACACGACAAACCTTGCCGGAAGACGCACATTTCTTAGAGTATCTGGCCCCTTCTGCGGCCTACGTCCTTGTGCCAAAAGCCCATGCTTTAGTTATCGAACCGCGGGGTGGACTGGACGTGCTCGTCGCTTATCAAGGTGGCGCACAGTCCATAGTAGTGGTCGAATCTAACCCACTGGTCGTAGCAGCCACGCGTGATAAGTTCGGTGATTATTCCGGCAGCATTTTTCGCGATCCTCGGATAGATTTTGTGGTTGCAGACTCCCGCAGTTATCTCGCCCGGACAAGTGCGACTTTTGACGTGATTGACCTTTGTCTGGTAGATAGCTATAAACCAGTCACCTCTGGCGCTTATAGCCTTTCCGAAAACTATCTGTACACGATCGAATCCTTTGTTGAGTGTCTAGAACATCTCTCGGAGAACGGCCTGCTGGTGGCGACACGTTGGTTACAGTTACCGCCCAGCGAGACGTTGCGCTTGTGGGCCATTGCCTTAGAAGCACTGGAACGAGTGGGGGTAAGCGATCCGGCAGCGCACGTAGCAGCAATTCGCAGCTGGTCCACTGGCACAGTATTTGTCAAACGAACACCTTTTACCCAGCAGGATATTGATGCTCTGCGTCGTTTCTGTGCCTCTCGCAAGTTCGACCTGGTGTATTACAAAGGGATGCCCGCATCAGAAGCAAACCGCTACAATGTTCTCCAAGAGCCAGTATACTACAATACCTTCTGCGAACTCGTCCAGAGCGAAGATCGGCGTGAGTTCTATCGAAATTACCCTTATGAAATCTCACCGCCTACCGATGACCGGCCTTTCTTCTTTCATTTCTTTAAGTGGGCACAGACTCCGACGATTTTGCAGCATCTGGGGCAGTTCTGGTTGCCATTTGGTGGAAGCGGGTACCTGGTATTGATCATCCTGCTGACCTTCGCTATGCTTGCCTCGGTATTGCTCATCGCCGGGCCGCTGCTTGTCCGTCAGCGAGTAGTTCAAGCGGGCAAATATCGGGGACGATTTTTGCTCTACTTCCTGCTGCTGGGGTTGGCATTTTTCTTCGTGGAGATGCCCCTCATGCAGCGCTTTATATTGCTCTTAGGCCAACCTACTTATGCCTTCGCTGCAGTGCTCTTCGCTCTCTTGCTCTCATCAGGTGTGGGAAGTGCTCTCTCCCCACGGCTACCTCTGCGGGCGGCATTAGGGGCGCTCGTCGCGCTCCTTTTGGTGTACATTGCTTTCATGCCGACTCTATTCCAAGCGACATTGGCTGCACCGTTGGTGGTGCGCCTGATGGTCACTATCATTGCCTTGTGCCCACCCGGTTTTCTGATGGGCGTTGCTTTCCCCTCCGGGGTGCGCATTGTAGGGCGAATAACACCTGGTCTAGTGCCCTGGGTGTGGGCGGTGAATGGCTGTGCCTCGGTAATCAGTTCCATCCTGGCAGTGATGTTGGCCATGTCGGCAGGATTCTCGGCTGTCGCCGTAGCTGCTGTTCTCGCCTACGGTGGGGCTCTGTGTGTCCTGTGGTCATTTGCAGATCTACGATAAACGCAAGGCGGAGGCATCTCTTGACTTTCCTCGGAGGTGGAAGCCGGAATAAAACTGCACGTAACGTGCGCGTTCTCTCTGTGATAACCTTCTTAAGCGGTCTCCGTCTCAGCATGATGTCTGTCGTGTGGCAACCTTTCGTCTTGAGCCTGGGTGGCTCGGTGGCCACCATCGGGTTGTTAGAGAGCCTGGGCGGCTTCCGCGGTGTGATCCCCGCACTCATCCAACCTATCGCTGGTTGGCTTTCTGACCGTCGCGGGCGGGTGATGTTCATCGCCGCTGCCAGCGCACTCGTGCTTCTGGCCCACGCCACCTACATAATAGCGGGAACCGTTGGCCAGTGGCAGTTGTTGTTGCCCGGCGTGATTTTGCTGGGTCTGGGTGGTTTCGGTGCACCAGTCCGGGATTCACTTGTAGCCGAGTCGTCGGGGACAGGGGAACGAATGCGGGCTTACACGGAGGTGATATTCGCCTTCGCACTAGCCGGAATTTTCGCTGCTTTGAGCGCGGGTTTCATCGCCGATCATTGGGGAGCAGTGATCGTGTTCGGCCTTGGCGCCTTCCTAGAACTCTGCTCCTTAGCGATCGCCTTACGCTATCTGCAAGAGCCGAATAATGGGGTATCCAAACGTACCTTGGCATTCAGGGAATTATGGCCTGTAGTCCAGCGCTTATTTCTACCGCCGACTCACATGCGAGGCTTTTACCTAGCCACCACCATGGATGCATTGGTGTGGAGTATAGGAGCCGGGATCATCTACGGTATGTTGCGCGATACGTATCATTTCAGCAACACCCAGTTGGGCATTTTGTCTACCGTCGCGTCGGTAGCCTGGGCTGTCTCCCAAATACCGTTAGGGCGACTCGCCGAACGCTGGGGACCACGCCTACTTATGGCTATATCCGAAGCGATTGGGGTGGTTATGATGCTTGGTTGGCTAATGGCAGTTCATTTCGAGGCCTTCGCTGCGCTGCAACTGCTGAATGGCCTGGTGCCAGCAACCTGGGTGCCTGCTGTTCTGACGTGGGTATCACACCACGTGCCTGAAACATCGCGTGCTGAGGAAATGGGGCGATTAAGTGCCTTCCGTGGCATCTTGTCGTTTCCGGGGCCGGCCATCGGTGGTCTAATCTATGAGGCGGTTGGGTTCCGTGGTCCTATTCTCGTGAACTTGCTCGGAGCTGCCCTGTGCGTATTTCTGATACTCTGCTTGATGCATGACACCGCGCCAAATATTAAGGCCCCCTCGTCATAGGCACAAACATAACACCACCATAGTTGTTGGTGATGATCTGATCACCTCGCTTCTCAATTTGCCACAGGGTCTGGTAACCCCCAGGCGGCCCCACGGGGATGACCAGTCGACCACCATCTGCCAATTGGTCTACCAAGGGCGGGGGCACGTGGTCCGGAGCGCAAGTAACAATGATCGCATCGAAGGGGGCATATTCTTCCCATCCATAGTAGCCATCGCCTTGCTTGGTGTGTATACAGGTATAGCCCAGACGCTTTAGAGTCTCCGATGCCCGTGTAGCCAGTTCGGGGATGATCTCGATACTGTACACCTGATCGGTTAATTCAGCCAGAATAGCCGCTTGGTAGCCGGAGCCAGTGCCGATCTCGAGCACTCGGTCACCGGGCTCGAGCCGGAGCAGTTCACTCATCAGGGCGACGATATAGGGTTGGGAAATGGTCTGGCCGTAGCCAATAGGTAGTGGGTGATCGGCGTAGGCGCTATCGCGTTGTTCGGGGGGCACGAACTCGTGGCGAGGCACGGCACGCATAGCGGCTAGTACCCTCTCGTCCGCAACGCCTCGCACCTTGATCTGAAAATCAACCATGTGATTTCTCAAGACAACGTAGGGATCATGTTCTGTTGGCTGCGGACTGGCGGTAGGAGTGGGAAGGATCGGGGTGGGTGTATTCTGGATCGGCGCTGCGCACGCGACAAAAGCCCATAGAAAAACTATCAGCAAGAGCACAAAGTGCCGTGACACGCTCTCACCTCCTAGACAGCCTAGGATGCAGGCCTTTTTTTCTTTTATTAATTGTATCACACCATAATCCAGCCGGCAAGCAAGAACATTTGGCTTCCTTTTGACGAAACAGTCTTCACGTGTTATACTGCCAGCGGTAACCCGTTCTTTGAAGTGTGGCACGAGATTACTCAAAGGAGAGTGAAACGATGCCTAACCAAAAGATGAGAGCGCTGGTGAAACCGAAGTCCGGTCCCGGGCTCGAGATGCGCATGGTAGATATCCCCACCATCGGTCCTCACGACGTACTGGTGAAGGTCAAGGCGACTTCCATTTGTGGAACCGACCGCCACATCTATGAATGGAACGCGTGGGCGCAAAGTCGCATCAAACCCCCACTGATCATTGGACACGAGTTTTGCGGTTATGTAGTCGCAGTGGGCAAAGATGTAACCTTGCTCAAAGAGGGGGACTTTGTATCGGCGGAAAGCCACATCCCTGACACCACTTGTCCCGTCTGCCGCCAGGGAGCGCAGCACATTTGCGCGAACTTGAAGATCCTGGGGGTGGATACGCCGGGTTGTTTTGCTGATTACGCCGTCCTGCCCGAGATCTGCGCCTGGAAGAACGATCCCGATCTGGACCCCGCCATTGCCTCCATCCAAGAACCATTAGGCAACGCCGTCTACACGGTCCTGGCCGAACCCATTACTGGCAAAACGGTCGCTGTGTTCGGCGATGGTCCCGCTGGCTTGAATGCTGTGGCTGTGGCGCGAGCTTCCGGAGCAGGAACAATCTTTCACGTGGGAAAATATCCCTTCCGTCTGGATATTGGGAAGAAACTGGGGGCTACTTTTTCAATCAATATCACGGAACCAGGCGTGGATGTGGTCAGGATCATCCTCGATGCTACAGAGGGTGTGGGAGTGGATGTAACCTTGGAGATGACCGGCAACCAAGATGCGATTACACAAGGGTTTGCAGTGTTGCGAAAGGCTGGGCGTTTCTCCGCCTTTGGGCTGCCCTCTGGCCCTATCCAATTGGATTTGAACAACGCGATTATCTTTAAGGGGGCTAGAGTACTTGGCATCAACGGACGTCTGATGTGGGACACTTGGTACCAGATGGCTGGGCTTCTCAAATCGGGCAAATTGGACCCCTCGCCAGTAATCACCCATAAGATACCACTGGATGATTTCGAGAAGGGCTTCGAAGCGATGTGCGCGCCTGACCGTAAGTGTGGCAAAGTTGTGATGTTTCCAGATCCAGCGGATATTTAAAAGGGTTTATCGCAACGAAATCCCACTGGTCAATCGCTGCAGGAAAACGCAAATCCTATCCATTAGTGAGGGAAGAGGAGGACGAGGAAAATGCCGAAAGACAAACTGGATTTTATTCGCGAGGATATCGCGCAGTTGGAAGAGTCGAAACTTTTCATCAACATCCGTACCATGGGATCGCCTGTGGGTCCATGGATGCTAGTAGATAGCAAACGAGTGCTCAACTTCTGCACCAATGATTATTTGGGGCTGGCCAATCACCCCAAATTGAAAGAGGCAGCCAAACGGGCCATCGACGAGTGGGGCGTCGGCCCAGCAGCAGTGCGCTCTATCGCTGGTACACAAACATTACATCTCGAACTGGAGAGACGGTTGGCAGCATTCAAGGGTGTAGAGGCCTCTTTGTTTGTGCAGTCTGGTTTCTGCGCCAACCAAGTTGCGATCCCCGCATTAGTGGGCCGGGAAGATGTGATATTCTCCGACCGGTTGAACCATGCCTCTATCATTGATGGTTGCCGGCTTTCTGGTGCCAAGATCGTTGTCTATGAGCACTGCGATGCCGAAGACGCCGAGCGCAAAATCAGAGAGAATATTGGCAATTACCGACGCGGCCTGCTGGTCACAGACGGGGTTTTTAGCATGGACGGCGACATCGCTCCCTTGGATAAATTGTACGAGGTAGCACAGAGGTACAACGTGCTGACCATGGTAGATGATGCTCATGGCGAAGGTGTGCTGGGCCGAGGAGGGCGCGGCATCGTTGACCACTTCAATTTACATGGCAAATTCGACGTTGAGATGGGAACCCTTTCCAAAGCATTCGGCGTAGTAGGGGGTTCCCTTTCTGGCAAGAAAATCATCATTGATTATCTGCGACAAAAGGGGCGCCCATTCCTCTTTTCCAGCGCCACTACGCCCGCGGATACCGCCGCTTGTCTGGCAGCCATAGATCTCCTGGAAGAGTCCACAGAACTGGTGGATAGGCTGTGGGCGAATGCACGCTACTTCAAAGCGGAGATGAAACGCCTGGGCTTTGACATTGGCAAAAGCGAGACACCTATTACCCCGGTCATGTTGGGTGAAGCCCCGCTGGCGAAGGATTTCTCCAGACGGCTCTTTGAGGAGGGTGTATTTGCGATGGCCATAGGTTTCCCAACTGTTCCGAGGGGGCAGGCCCGTATCCGAGTTATGATATCAGCAAATCATAGCCGTGAGGATCTCGATCAGGGGTTAGCCACCTTCAAGAAAGTCGGTGAAGAACTGGGCGTGATTTGACATCCCTAGCCGAAAAGGACGATTTCTATAGCGAAGCGGCAGAGGAGTTTGTGGGCTCTGCCGCTTTTACTCCACTCTATCGCTGTCGTTAAGGAAGTGCGATCATGAAAAGAATATCCTGTTGTTTCAGATTGCTGGTCCTTGGCATTCTAATAGTATTGGTGAGCGGATGTGGCATGGCATTGCCTAAGACGCCGAAGGTGATTGCGGATTGGAGCCGTGGTAAGAACCTGGGCCAGACGAGGAACAATTTGCCAGTCTCAGTTGTATGGCAGGATGAAAGTATTTACTTGACATGGGTGGCTCAAAACGAAGCCGCTATACATTTCATGGCTCTAGACACGATGGGGAACACCCTCGTCGAACTGGACTTGCCCCTCACGACGCAGCGGCCCAGGGAGCCGCATCTTTTTCCCGCGGGAGTTGGCGAACTGCATCTCCTCTACCTGGACAATCCCAAAATACCCCGCGCCGTCTTCTACACGCATCTGAGCAGGAATGGGGACATACTCGTGCAGCCCGTTCGGATATCCACGCTCGATGTGGAGGCCGAAAGCGTGGTCGCTGCCCCTGGTCCAGATGGCGAACTGGATGTCTTCTGGACGACTGAAGATAAAAGCACTGGTGGGCTTTACCATGTGCGAGTGGACGGACTAGGCACGGTCACCTCGGACTCGACACTCATCGCTCCCGCCGGAGGAAAACCTCACTTGCAAGTAGACCGTCAGGGCAGGATCCACCTCGTTTGGGTCCAGGAGTCCACGCTGTACCAGAATGATGTGTATTATGCAGTCTTTGATCCAGCAACGGGCTTGCTATATGCCAGGACGCTTGTAGGACGTTTTTCCACCGGGACGGGGTTAATCGCTTACGGGCCCGTCTTGGGATTGGATAATCAGAACGCTTATGTGTTCTGGGCTTTGGAAAAACGCGGGGGCGGGCTTACGGCAGGAGGTGCTGAGACCTGGTACGTCACATTCCCTCTCTCCCAACCAGCCTACCGAGAACCCGTTCGCCTTACCATACCAGGCGCTATGAAGCCTGACTATCAGTCTGCTAAGGGCGCTTTCACTTACGAACGATTGGCATATCGTTCCCCAGATCCAGGCGCGATCTACGGAGACACAGACTTCTTGTACATGCCCAGTGTGGTGCCGGGTCAGCACGCGGAATTGGCCCTGTTTCTATCTGGGAAATTCAGTACACGAACCCACTCTAGCGTGGATGTTGTCGCTGCTTACCTCGAGGCTGGCACATTGAAGGGCTACCAAATTGCTGCTCGGACCAGTTCCAACTCCATGCGCCCTGTCGCTACAGCAGATGACGCATCCAACCTTCACCTGGTCTGGATTAGCCCAGGTGGGTTCGGCAGATACGAAGTCTACTATGCGAGCACGAGAACCGATGTGAAGGGTAATTTCGACCGACGCACACTCAGCGATGTGGTAGGTGATTTGTTGGGCTCAGTGTGGAGCATTGCGCCAGCACTGGGCTTTTTCCCTCCCATCCTCTTGGTATGGGCTTTCCCGTCCTTCGTTTTCGTTGTCGTATATTACATCACCCAATTGGAGGGCGGCCTCGACCGTCGGGGGCCGAGAGTAGCGCTAGTCATCGCTATCGGCTTATATCTTTTCGCCAAACTTTTCCTAATGCCGTCCGTGCTCTTTTATTCGCCATTGCTGGATATGATGCCCAGGCAATACGAGGCCTTGGCGATCGTTGCTGTACCCCTGCTTACATTTCTGATCTCCTGCGGAGCGCTTGTCATCTACTATAAGCGGTCTGAGTATCCCACTTTGTTCGGGTCTTACCTGATTTTTATACTAACGGATACAATGCTTTCTCTACTGATTTACGTACCTACCATGCTGGTCTCGTAGGGAGTTTGCACAGCCTATTCAGGTAGTGGGGGTAGGAATTGCCTACAGAGAATCGAGTAACTAAATTGGGACGCAACGACCCTTGCCCCTGTGGCAGTGGGAAAAAATACAAACAGTGCTGCATGAGGAAAGAGCAGACATCGAGGGCCAGAGAAATTGGCATCCGGCGCGATGAGGCGGCACTGGATCGTCGGCTTTTTGCATTCAGCCAAGACGCAGCCCAAAAACTGGATCTTGTTTCCGCTTTCAATTTATATTGGGGTGGTAACTACGGCGTGGCCGGTGCAGAGGCCCTGGGCGAAGCAGATATGCTGCGCTTTTTCGATTGGTATATCCATGATTATCGGACCAGTCGAGACCGCAAGCGGATCATCGAACTTTTCTTGGAAGGACCAGGACGCCACATACCCGCTCATGAACGCGAGGTCCTACAAAGTTGGCTGAACACGCACCTCAGTTTGTATCGCGTCGAGAACGTCCAGACAGGGACTTCCACCCTCTACCTGCGCGATGTTTTACAAGGCCACACATACGAAGTCACAGATAACACCTTGGCACGGCTGGCCAGCCGAGAGGACATATTAGTGGCCAGACTCCGTGGTCTGCCCGAAGAACCGCACTTGTCGTGGGGCATCACACTCTTGCCACCATGGCCCCAGGATTTGCTGGCCAAGCAAATCGGCAGTGCCTTCATCTCTTATCGGCAGGAATATGCGACGGCCACTTGGTTCGAATTTCTATCGTCAAATGGCCACCTTTTCAATGTGTACTTGCTACAGGCTATCACAGAAGGGCGAGGCACCACGCGGGTTCGTGGCCACGCGTACTACGACGCGGAGGATGCAGTACGGAAACTGCAACATGTGCAAGAAGAAGCACGCCGAAAAAGGGAAGAAGCACTCCGGGAAGCGGAAGCAGAAGAACGCCGCAAAGAGGGAGCAGATGAGAGATTAGAAGATCTCACCCGCACTGCAGCCGGCATTATCTTGCCCAGCGGCGTAGAGTACAAGCCACCGCAAACGACATAGCCGCAGATGCTAAGGCCCCTTGCTCTGAATAGCAGGTGACTCGTGCCAGAGACTCTGCCTTATCCGTTATCTAAATACTTTGCCCACAATAAGGACAGATATCCCAATTCAGATTAAGCAGTCGCCCACAGTGGGCGCATTTCCCCTTGAGTTTGGTATGGCAATGAGGGCAGATCACGTAATCCGCCTCAATGCGCCTCTTGCAGCCGGGACAACTAAACTGCTGTTCAATATCCAGAAGCAATGCCTCCTCTTCCAAAGAACGTTGGTAGGCATCACTGAGCGTTTCGGCTGGCCGTAGAACCAGGTAGAGCAATAGTCCGGGTACATTGAACACCAATACGATGAGTGTGGCCAGAATTTGCGCCAGGATGTCACGAGTGCGTGAATGGATGTCGCGTGCCGTCCAGATCACTAAGGTGATCCAAAAGAGAGCGACGTAAGCGCCGATCAAAGCGACAGTGACGCGCAAGATGTGGAGGAGATTAGCAGGTATAGTCATGCAGGTACTCCCTGTTCTAGAAGTCGGCATATTATAGCACTGTTCGCCCATTTTTCATAGTTGGCTGAGGTGGACTTTGGCATTGCGAAAGGGGTGTGCTATAATGAGTATTGATAAATCCGATGGGCGGATCTTATTAAGGAGTGCGAAATGATTAAGGTAAAAATTGATAGGATTATGGCCAGCCTTCTAAACCAACAACGCGTGATTGTTCTGAAAGAACTCAATAGCGACCGTATTTTGCCCATCTGGATAGGCCCAGTCGAGGCTGACGCGATCACCCTTGCCTTGCAAGGTATCCAGGTAGCCCGTCCCTTGACCCATGATCTCCTCAAGAACCTGATTATGGAACTGGGGGCCACTGTTTCACATGTCCTGATCAATGATCTGCACGACAACACCTTTTTTGCGCGCATCGTGATGGATGCGAACGGGCGGCATATAGAGGTGGATTCCCGACCCAGTGATGCAGTCGCTCTGGCAGTGCGCTTGCAGGTGCCCATATTTGTAGCCGAAGAGGTGCTGGCTGCTGCGGCAGTGGGTCCCAGCAGGGAAATTGACCTGACCACCCTTTCGCCAGAGGAAGAGGAAAGACTCTCTGCCTTTCGCGAATTTGTGAATACCCTAGACTTCGACGAGCCAGAAGACGAGGAGTAAGTCCGTGTCGTTGGACCGCCTGCCGCCACAGAACATTGAGGCCGAACAGTCCGTTCTCGGAAGTTTGCTCATTGACCGAGATGCCATAGTTCGCATCTCGGATTTCTTGAAAGCCGAAGATTTCTACCGTGAGAGCCACGGTCAAATCTTCGCCGCTATCCTCAATTTATACGAGCGTCGTGAACCCTCAGACTTCATCACCCTCTGCGATGAATTGGAGAGGCGTGGGCAACTCGACGCCGTTGGTGGTCCCGAATATCTCACCTCCCTCATCAATGCTGTCCCCACCTCTATCCATGTAGAGTATTACGCCCGCATCGTGGAACGGACGGCAATCTTGCGTCGCTTGATCGAGGCAGCCGGGAAGATCGCACAATTGGCCTACGGGGAAGCCGAGGACATTGACCAGGTTGTAGACCGAGCGGAACAAATTTTGTTTGATGTCTCACAACGGCGTGTACGGCAAGCCCTGGTGCCCATCAAAAGTATCCTCACCCAATACTACGACCGTCTCGATTACTTACATAAGCACCGCGACGAAAGTATGGGCCTGCCCACCGGTTTTGTGGATCTGGATCGCTTGTTAGGGGGGCTGCAACCATCGGATCTCATCATCGTGGCTGGCCGGCCGGGTATGGGTAAATCTTCATTCGGTTTAACCGTCGCCCATAACGCAGCAACGAAGTATAACGCCGTGGTCGCCTTCTTCAGTCTGGAAATGTCTGCCGAACAGGTTGTTCAGCGGCTTATCGCGGGGGAAACAGGCATCAGTTCCCAACGGCTGCGTACTGGTGACATCCGCGATGTGGAATGGGACAAACTCATGAAAGCGACGGGTATGCTCTCCGAAACGCTGATCTTCATTGATGACACGCCCACCCCCTCCCCCCTAGAAATACGCACGAAGTGCCGCCGCTTGGCTGCCGAATATGGCCTGGACCTGGTTATCATTGATTATTTGCAGCTGATGCAAGGCGGCACGCGAGTAGAAAACAGGGTGCAAGAAATCTCATACATCTCGCGTTCGCTCAAAAGCCTGGCCCGTGAACTTAATGTACCGATCGTTGCGGTATCACAACTTTCGCGCGCAGTCGAGTCGCGGCAGGACCGCAGACCCATACTATCGGACCTAAGAGAAAGTGGCTCTATCGAGCAAGATAGCGACGTGGTGCTCTTCATCTACCGCGATGAACTCTACCACGAGGATTCTGACCGCCGCAATATCGCCGATATCATTGTGGCGAAACACCGTAATGGCCCTACTGGGCAGATATCACTGCGTTTCATGGGTGAACAGACCCGCTTCGTGGATCTGGATACCATTCATACCGAAGAAGAGTACTACTAAGTACTCCCTTGCGAAATGAATTGCTGGAGGTGAAGTCAGTGCAGGGTTTTTCTGGCTTCCCAGGAGGCAAGGTTCGGTTCACTTCTGTGCCCGATCTCTTTTTCAGCGAACTTCTGCCTTCCATTGATGATTTGGCCGAACTTAAAGTCACGCTGCACATCATTTGGCTGCTGAATCGTAGGCGGGGTTATCCACGTTGCGTGCAATTACGCGAACTCCTCAGTGATGGAACGCTCCTCCGCGGATTGTCGGGCCTTGATGAGTCGCCGGAAAAGTCCCTCCAGAAGGCGCTAGAGCGAGCCACTACCCGCGGAACATTGCTGCACATCATGACTCGCGACGGTGAGACGGAAGCGCACTACTATTTCCTGAACACTGAGCAAGGACGAAAGACCGTGGAGAAGATCGAATGCGGTGAAATTGCGCTGGGTGGCCCCGCGACAGTTTGTGGCCCACGTCTCACTGCCGAGAAACCCAACATCTTCGTGCTCTACGAACAGAACATTGGACTCTTGCAGCCGATGATCGCAGAGGAACTGAGAGAAGCGGAGAGAGATTATCCAGCAGATTGGATCGCTGATGCTTTCCGCATCGCCGCCGAGAACAACGTGCGGAATTGGCGCTACGTGCGCGCCATCCTGGAGCGGTGGGCTACTGAAGGCAAGAAAGAATTGCGGTCCGAAGAGAACGGCCGGCGCTATATAGAAGGGAAGTATGCCGACTACATCAAACACTGAGGAAAAGAACGTTTGCCCTATCTGTCACGGCGCTGGTTATCTCCGCCGCGATGTTCCGCCGGGTCATCCCGATTTCGGGATCGCGATACCTTGCCGTTGTAAGGAGGAAGAACGGCGGCAGAAGCGCCTCGAACAATTACAACGATCCAGTAATCTCAGTCAAGTCGCACGGATGACCTTCGACTCCTTTGTCCCAGAGGGTTACGGCCTTACTGACGAACAGCGCGATAATCTACGTCGGGCTTATGAGACAGCCCGCAGATATGCCGAAAATCCCGACCGCTGGCTGATCCTGAAGGGTGCCTTTGGGTGCGGCAAGACTCACCTGGCAGCGGCTATTGCCAATGAACAATTGGCGCGGGGACGGGAAGTCCTTTTTGTGGTCGTCCCCGATTTGCTCGATCACTTGCGTGCTACGTTTGCTCCCATCAGCCGGGTTTCCTACGATGAATTATTTGACGCTGTGCGCAATACGCCCTTGCTTATTCTGGACGATTTGGGCACCCAGAGCACGACACCTTGGGCGTACGAGAAACTATACCAGCTCCTGAACTATCGTTACAACGCACGCTTGCCCACCGTCATCACTACGAATCAAGAATTCGAGGACATCGATATCCGGCTGCGTTCCCGTATAGTAGATCCGGATATTTCCACTATCGTGCATATCCAGGCTCGCGATTTTCGTGCCGCTGCTGAGACCACACACTTCGACCTCAGTTCACTTGGCCTGCACGCCGACCAGACTTTCGACCGCTTCGATTTGCGTACCGGGTTGCCACAAGAAGAAAGGACGAATCTCAGGCGCACCTATGAGGCCGCCAAAAAGTTCGCCGCCAAACCCAAAGGTTGGTTTGTGCTGACCGGAGTTTCGGGTTGTGGCAAAACACACCTTGCGGCTGCCATTGCCAATGCACTCCAAGCCCAAGGACGCCCCGTCCTGTTCGTGGTGGTGCCCGATCTCTTGGATTATCTGCGCGCCGCTTTTAGCCCCACCAGCCACATTTCTCTCGACCGCCGCTTTGAGGAAATCCGCAATGCACCCTGCCTCATCCTCGATGACTTGGGCACTGAAAACGCCACCCCTTGGGCCAAAGAAAAAATGTTTCAACTCATTAACCACCGCTGGAGTGCGCGTCTGCCTACGGTGATAACCACGCAGCAAAGCGTAGAAGACTTGGAACCCCGGTTGCGTTCGCGCCTGCTCGATCCATCCCGATGCCAAGTTTGGGCTATCATCGCGCCCAGTTACTTCGGACCACAAGACAGTCGTGCCACGCCAACCAATCGGGCTAAACGTCGTGGCGTGGGCGTGCGACGCTGACCGTCCGGAGCCATCCATGGCCCTCGCTCGGAAAGACATAATAATAAGCAGCCTCTGTCGCCTGCTCCGCCCCTTTTTCCATCTAACGACATCGTCTATCCCCCCACGCCAGATTGCGGCTATTCTCATCATCAAGCCCTGCTGCCGCGGCGATGTGCTTATGACTACGCCGCTTATCACTACTTTACGCCAGGCTTATCCCAAAGCACGACTTGACTTTGCTGTTGGCCCTCATTCGCGGGCTATGGTGGAGGCGAACCCGAAGTTGGATGGCCTGGTGGACTGCGGCCAAGTGGGCAGTGGGCGATATAGCCTACGTGACTATCTGGCACTGGTCAACCGAATACGGCAGGGTCATTATGAGGCCTGCTTTGTCCCCGACCGTTCCCCGCTTATTACGCTCCTGCCTGCGCTCGCGGGTATCCCGTGGCGTGTGGGATTAGACAGCCATGGGCGGGGATTTTCACTGTCTGTTCGCATTCCAGTCAATGAGATAAAACACGAGGTGGAACTTTACTTGGACTTGGCGCGGGCAATAGGCATTCCAGTTCAGAATCCCCATTTGGAGTTTTACCCGATAGATGAAGATAGGGCGCGCGTGGCCAGCCTTTTGGCAAGGGCTGGGGATATGAGTTCAGGGCTCCAGCGCACAGTGGTCATCCATCCTGGCGGTGGCGTTAATCCCGGCATGGTACTCTCTGCAAAGCGCTGGCCGCCAGAGCGATTTGGAGCAGTTGCCCAACGATTGTCCGATGCTGGACATACGATCATCCTCGTGGGTGGGCCAGACGATATACCTATTGCAGCAGCAGTGCGAGCGGCGATGAAACGCGAGCCGATAGATCTGACGGGTCGGCTCTCATTTGGGGAACTAGGCGCACTGATGGAGAGAGTGCACATGTTCATCGGCAACGACACAGGTGCATTGCATTTGGCGGTCGCTATGGGAGTGCCAGTGGTCGCTCTCTATGGCCCCTCCGACCCCCGTATATATGGACCATACGGAGGTCGCAGCGTGGTCCTGTGGCATCCACCCGAATGTAGCCCTTGTCTGGTAAGCGGACGCTGGAATCAGGCTTGCTGCGATTACCAATGTATCCGTGCGATTGCAGTTGAGGAGGTGTATGAGGCTGCGCTCTCATTGCTGGAGGCAGAAACAAAGCCCCCATCTTTGTGAAACGTGTACTGAATGTTCGATCTTGTATGCATGAGGCAACGGCAGGAACTCCAGGTGTTTGTCGGCCGTTGAATAGAGTGCAAACCACCATAGGAGGACGTTCCTTTGTCTAACCCTGTGCGAGGTATGTTGATCCTGTTTCTTCTCCTGGCCTTGGTGATCCTGGTTGCCTGGCAGGCGAGAGATTATATCACAGATACTCTTGTAAATCTCACCGGGGAAGAGGATCACGTTGAGCAAATCAAAGGGTTAGGCGCACTGATCCTCTTGCGTTTCACCCAGGCTCCGCTGGAACTAGCCCCCTATGTGCCTATTCAGCACACGGGCATCAACCCGTTCGGGATCAATACCTTTCTGGAGCAGGAAGTCGAACCTGAGAAAGTGGAGCGTTCGCTACGCATGATACGAGATGCAGGCTTTCACTGGATCCGCCAAGAGTTCCCTTGGGAGGACATTGAGATCAGTGGCAAAGGAGACTTCTGGGACCACAAATGGAACGTAAGTGCCTGGGCTAAGTACGACCGGATCGTAGAACTGGCGAATCAATATGGTTTGGAAATCATCGCTCGACTGGATAACCCACCTGCTTGGTCGCGTGCCCGTGGCGATGAGATCGGCACCCGCGCCCCGCCAGACAATTTTGAGGATTTCGGTGACTTTGTGTACGCCGTGGTCTCTCGCTATAAGGGCAAAATCCGCTATTACCAGATCTGGAACGAGCCAAATATCTATCCAGAATGGGGCGAACAGCCCCCCGATCCGGAGGGCTATGTGGAGTTGCTGCGGATCGCATACCAGAGAGCAAAAGAAGCCGATCCCAATTGCGTGATCCTCTGCGCAGGGTTGGCCCAGACGATCGAGCACAACGATCGTAACATGGACGATCTCATGTATCTCCAGCGCATGTATGACGCTGGCGCTGCGCCCTATTTCGACATCATGGGCGTGATGGCTTACGGCCTCTGGACTGGGCCGACCGACCGGCGAGTTAGCCCTGATCGGACGAATTTTGCCCGCCCCCAGCTCATTCGCGACATCATGGTGCGCAATGGTGATGCTCACAAGCCTATCTGGGCTACTGAGATCGGGTGGAACGCACTGCCGTCAGATTTCCCAGGCGTAGCCAATTTTGGGCGCGTTACGCTGGAGAAACAGGCTGAGTACGCCGTTCAGGCCTACCAGCGTGCCCAGGATGAATGGCCGTGGATGGGAGTGATGAATTACTGGTTCTTTAAACGCGCTACTGATGCAGAGCGTGACCAGAGTTTTTACTATTTTCGCCTAGTCGAGCCAGATTTCACGCCCTTGCCAGTCTATGAGGCCCTGAGGGACTATGCTCATCAACCCCCGGTGATGTCTATCGGCTATCATCAAGAGAGCCATTGGTCATTGCAGTACTCCGGAAACTGGATCACTGTACGTGATGACCAGGCAGTCCTAGGCGCTTACAAGATAGCCACAGAACCCGAAAGCACCTTGAATTTTGTGTTCAAGGGAACAGACTTGGACCTCGTTGTCCTACGTCAGCCTGAAAGCGGACGAATCCTCGTCTCGATCCAGGGCTGTAGTCCGAAGGAGATAGACCTACACTCACCAACGTTAGTCTATGGGGAGGTGATTCCCCTGGCACGTGGCCTGCCAAACCAGAAACACAGCGTCGAGATCCGCCTACTATCAGGCACGGCGGCTATAGATGGAGTAATTGTCCGGCGAGGCGAGGCGTGGGGACACAATGCGTTTGTCGCTGTGCTCTTTTTTCTGCTTTTGCTCGCAGTGGTGGTGGCTCGCAGTTGGATTAAGCATTCGAGCAAAGGGTACGCAAATGCTTGACCGGTCCACTCGGACGCGAATAATGCTTGCCACTATTCTGGTCCTGGCACTGGGGTTGCGCCTGTACCGACTAGATGGCCAGAGTTTCTGGAACGATGAGGGGACAAGCGTTGCCTTAGCAGGGCGCAGCCTCGCCGTGATCACGCGTAGTGCAGCCCATGATATCCATCCGCCGTTATATTATTATTTGTTGCATTTTTGGATCGGTTTGGCGGGGAGCAGCGAGGCCGGTGCGCGTTCATTGTCCGTGCTGACCGGGGTGCTGGTCGTAGCCACCACTTATTTGCTCGGAAAACAGCTTTTCGGCTCAAACATCGGGCTTCTTGCAGCACTATTATCGGCCTTCTCTCCATTGGGCGTCTATTACTCTCAAGAGGCGCGCATGTATATTATGGTTACGCTGTGGGCCGTGTTATCCATTTACTTACTCGTGCGCTTGCTTGACCGGCCAACCTATTTGATGGCCACCTTCTACTTGGCGACCACAACCCTGGCTCTGTACAGCCACTACTTTGCGGCAGTGCTTTTGGTGATCGAGAATCTTATTTTCCTGGCGTGGTTTGTTGGCCAGTACAGGCGCCGCCTCAGGTCATTAGCCAAGTGGCTGCTTCTCCAAGTCATCATCCTCGCCCTTTACATCCCCTGGGTTTGGATGACCCGGGAACAATTGGGTATCTGGCCTGCTATCAGCCAACCCCTGTCCTTGCAACAACTCCTCGCCGATCTGGCTCGTGTGTTCTCGCTGGGCCTTTCCGTTCCCGCAAAAACGACCCCTGTGGTGCTCATTTTTACGGCGCTATTGTTGATCGGGTTGATGCCCCCGGTTCGTTACCACAAAAGCAATAGAAAGAAAGAAGGAGTCTTTGCGCCCCGCTCGTTGGGTGCACATATCATCGTTGTACTCTACTTGGCTATACCCATTGGTGCCTTATATCTTGCCTCGCTGCGCCGGCCCATGTACGACCCCAAGTTCCTCCTCTGGGTAATGCCGGCTTACTATGTTTTGGTGGCGCGGGGAATTTGTACCCTCTTGCCAGAACAGCGATCATACCGCGACGTAAAGGCATGGCTCCGCGCTTTGTTAGCAGGCATGGGGTTTGCCTTTACGCTACTGGCCCCGCTGACTTCTCTTGCGAATTACTACTTCGACAGCCAATATGCTCGTGATGATTACCGGAGTATTGCGCATTATATCGAGGTCATCGAAAAAACGGGCGACGCTATTCTCATCAATGCACCAAGCCAAATTGAGACTTTCATGCTCTATTATCGCGGCGGGTTGCCAATCTACCCTTTGCCCAGGCAACGCCCGCTGGACGAAGATGCCACCCAGGCTGAATTGAAGGAGATGATTACCGGACGCAATCGCATTTTCGCTATCTTCTGGGCTACCGATGAGAGTGATCCGCACCGTTTTGTAGAGACATGGTTAGACGAACACGCATACAAGGCTATTGACTCTTGGTACGGAGATGTGCGCTTCGTTATCTACGCAGTTCCCTGCCAATCGCTCGGCGAACGGATTGTTCACCCAGTGGACGCTCGCTTGGGAGATAGCATTCGGTTCCGGGGTTACAGCCTACTCACCCCTGAAGTCGAAGCAGGGGATATTTTGCAACTTGCTCTGTTCTGGGAAGCGACTAGTCCGATTGGGCACCGATACAAGGTTTTCGTCCATGCTATAGACGACCACGGTCACATTGTGGGTCAGCGCGATGCGGAGCCAGGCGGTGGGGCTCGACTGACTACTACGTGGACGCCGAGGGAACTGATAGTGGATAATTACGGAGTGCCTATTCTCCCTGCCGTTCCACCCGGTCGCTACCAAATCGAAATTGGCATGTATGGCCTGGATGATGGCGTCCGCCTCCCTATTTACGTGCCTGGCAAGGCAGTGGATGACAAACTCCTGTTGGAGCCCGTGGTAGTGCGGCGTGGGTCTGCGCCACCACTGGCCATTCTGGATTTGCAGCACCACCGCGAAGCAGATTGTGGTCCCCTGCAATTGCTAGGGTTCACCCTGGTTCGCCTCGGTTTCGAGCACGACCCCAATGTGCCACTGCGCCCTGGGGATATTGCTCACCTGACGCTTTTCTGGCTCGCCAAAGAAACACCCCCATCGGATGCCACCCTAACCTTCCGCCTGCACGACTATTCCGGTCACCCCATCGCCGAGTGGCACACCTCGGTAACCGAAGGCTTCTACCCAGCATTGATATGGCTGCCAGGAGAGATTGTGCGGGATCAGCACAACCTGCCCCTTCCCAGCGGGCTGACACCTGGCCGTTACGACTTGCATTTGAGCCTCGAGTACGCGCCCTCGGCAGGCATTCCCTCCGCCACGCTGATCTTAACAAAGATAACTCTGGAGGAGGGCGGATAAATGAGCGTCTGCGCATCCTCCGACGTGGCTTTTTTCCAAAATTCAACCAACAAGATTGACATTTAACCCGAATAGCAGTATCTTTGTATTGGATGTGCACAGTTGTGCACAGTGGAGGCCGAAATGGGGCGGATTAGGTTCTTTTACCTGCGTTGCCTGGGGCTGTTGAGCTCAAGCAAACTGGCCTTTCCACTACTGGTTGCTCTGACGATCGGTGCGATCATAGGAACACTCTTTCCCCAACGACCGTCCGTGAGGGATGAAACGCTCTTGAGTCTCTGGCAGGATGCAGTGAGTGCCAGGTACGGCGGCTATACCAGGATCTTCGATGCCTTTCACTCCGCATGGTTTTTGGGTTTGGTTGCTGCACTCATAGTAAACATAATAGTATGTACCACCACCCGGCTTCGCTCTATCTGGCGTGCGCTGACCCGCACTAGCATGGAGATCACCGATGCACTGCTGACGCACTGTGAGGCTCGTTTCAGTTTCACTGCCAGGGACCCGGACTCCGCTGTTAAGATAATCGCGCGCAATCTTAAACAGGCAGGCTTCCGTGTGCTATATCAGGAACAGGGTAAAGGAACGCACATCTATGCCGAGCGACATGGCTGGGCCCGACTAGGCACTATCCTCGTCCATGGCCCCATTATCCTCATCGTGCTGGCTGCCACTTGGGGCCAAGTGAAGGGTTGGCGGATAGAGGCATTGGCTCTACCACCGGGCGTTGAAACCCCAGTAGAGCGAGCGGGTTTCCAACTGCGAGGAGAGAGTTTCGAAATCATACCCTATCCCGATGGCAGTGCCCGGGATTTCCGCGCCCAGGTTGCCGTATTAGAAGCGGGCCGAGTTGTCCAATCCAGCACCATTCGTATCAACGAACCCCTCTCGTACCACGGTGTTGGAATCTATCTCGTCAGTTTCGATGAGGACGAAACGGGATGCCTTTATCCCATAGCGATGGCCGTCTACGATCCGAGTTACCCGTTTGTGATATCCGGCGCATTGTGCTTTGTAATCGGTGCCATGCTTCGTTTCTACCTCCCTGTGCGCCGGGTCTGGTGCCGCGTGGGCCGAGATGGAGTGGTCGAAATAGGCGCGGATGCCAAATACTGGCTCAAAAAATGGGCAGATGAATTGCGGCCTGCAATTGGAGGTTGAGGGTGCCGGGTGAGAGTGCCTTCATCTCGCTGGCCTGTGTGATCACAGGGGTAGGCTTCCTGGCCCTCCTGATAGCCTTGATCAGGCGGCAAGAGACGCTGGACCGGTCTGGCCAAGTGCTGACTGTGGTTGCATCACTGGCAATGTTAGGCAGCGTCATTGCCCGCGGGTTAGCAACGGGGCATTGGCCGATGGCGACCACCTACGAGTTTGCATTGGCTTTCGCTTGCAGCACTCTCCTCGCCGCACTCCTTTTGGCGCGGAGGCTTGGTTCTGGACGCGGCCTGGTGCTCGCCCTGATGATGGCATTGCTTATCGAAATCTATGCGCTCCTAGGGGTTCCAGATGGGGATAAGATTGCTCGACCGTTGCTCCCAGCGTTGCAGACGATATGGTTTGAGATGCACACCTTCACAGCGGCACTGGCCTATGGTGCAGGCGCGGCCACAGGGGGGCTGGGATTGATGCGGATCCTCTCCCATCTGGGCTTATGGCAGGACTCGCTACCAGAAGCAGAGCGGCAGGATGAGGTTATCGAAAGCGGCGTGGGCTTCGTTTTCTTATTCCTGAGTCTAAGCATTATCACTGGGGCCATTTGGGCTCAGAAGGCCTGGGGAAGTTACTGGAGTTGGGACCTTAAAGAGACTTGGGCGTTGATTACATGGTTCGTGTACTTGCTCTACTTTCATAGACGTTCAGCGCGTCATTGGCGCGGGATGCCCCTAGCGACGTTGACGGTATTGGGCCTGGCTTGCATTCTATTTACCTACTTGGGTGTAGGACCGTTGGCTCGTGCGGTAGGGGTATACAGTTTACACGCGTATTGATTGGATGATAAGCAAGGTGAAATTTACACGGCGAGAGTTCATTGGATTGGCAGGCGCTAGCCTGGGGTTGCTGGGCGTACGCGCTTTGCTGTCAGGGGGAACCAGGCAAGAGACTGAAGAAACACCGCTGCCACCGAACGCGCGCGAAGCGATGTATTATGCTGGCCTGAGCGGCGATTTACGTTGCGAAGTCTGCCATGGAAATGCCCTACCGTCTAAGGTGCTCTATTGCCACATTTCCCACGCGAAACGCTATGTTAAATGCCTGCTTTGTCCGAGGGGGTGCGTGATTTCAGAAGGACATCGAGGCGATTGCCGGGTACGCGAGAATCGAGGCGGCAAACTGTACACGATGGTTTTCGGTAATCCTTGTGCGATGGCGATTGACCCCATTGAAAAGAAACCCTTCTATCATTTCCTACCCGCAAGTGCCGCTTTCTCTATTGCCACGGCGGGATGTAACTTGCACTGCCTCTATTGCCAGAACTATGACATCTCGCAAGTGCCACCGGAGCAGACAGAGAATTACGATCTGCCCCCAGAGAAAGTGGTGGCCGCCGCTTTAGGCTACGGTTGTCCTGTCATTGCTTACACCTATTCGGAACCAACGGTATTCTATGAATACACGCTGGCGACGGCAAGGCTTGCACGAAAAGCGGGCATCCGTAATGTGGTCGTCAGCGCTGGGTATATGAACCCTGACCCACTGCGGGAACTCTGTGGTGCGGTGGATGCGATCAAGATCGATTTCAAAGGTTTCAGCGATGATTTTTACAAAAACGTGTGCTCGGCGACTTTACAACCCGTGTTGGATGGGATGAAACTCATCCGCGATTCCGGAATTCACCTGGAAATTGTTACTCTGGTCGTACCCGGCATGAACGACTCTGAGGAAAACCTGCGTGATATGGCGCGCTGGATTATAGATAACTTAGGGCCAGACGTGCCCACCCATTTCTCTCGTTTTTTCCCTCGCTACAAACTCACTAACCTCCCAGCCACCCCCGCCGCGACAGTTGAGCGGGCACGAGCCATCGCCTTAGAAGAGGGCATCCACTACGCTTACACCGGAAACTTGCCCGGAAGCCCAGGGGATCACACCTATTGCGCACGCTGTGGTAAGATTCTGATCCAGCGTTTAGGCTTTCAGGTGATGGAAAACAACATAGTGGACGGCAAATGCCGCTATTGTGGCCAGCCGATACCTGGAGTGTGGCAATGAGTGGAGTGTACCGTGTTTGGGTAACGCTGGCCTTGGTACTGCTTCTCGCAGGGTGTGTCACGACACCGACAGTTACCGAGCCCACAGCCACAAAGCCCGCCCCGTTACCCTCCGCCACCCCTATTCCATCTGAGAAAGTCCGTCCAGCCATGTTCGCGGGCCTTTTTTATCCCGCAGATCGGGGCGAATTACAGAGAACGGTGGATGACTTCTTGGCCCAGGTGCAACCAACTCAAGGCACCCCCATTGTCCTGATGGTACCACACGCTGGCTACACCTTCTCCGGTCCAGTAGCGGCCTACGCCTACCGCCAGATCCAGGGCGTGTCCTACGATGCCATAGTGGTCATCGGCAACAACCACAGTGTCGCCGACTTCTCGGCAGTCTCTATCTATAGCGAGGGCGCTTTTGCCACACCCCTGGGAGAGGTGCCAGTAGACGAGGCACTGGCTAAAGCCCTTCTGGATGCTGACGAAACGGGGAGATTGGTTGCCGAACCTCGTGTACACTATTACGAACACTCCATCGAGGTCCAACTGCCATTCCTGCAACGAGCCCACCCCGGGTGTAAGATCGTGCCCATCATGATGGGCCAGCCCACCGCAGAGAATTGCGAGGCTTTGAGCAAAGCTTTGGTGAAAGTGCTAGCCGGGCGACAGGCGCTGATCATTGTCAGTTCCGATATGGCCCACTATCCAACCTACAATGATGCTGTGCGAGTGGACAATGCTACACTGAGCGCTATTTGCTCTATGGACCCGCAGGCAGTGCTCCAAAATGATCAGCGGTACATGAGCGCTGGCATTCCCAATCTAGTGTGTACACTGTGCGGCCTGGGGCCAGTGCTCACCGGGATGATGGTGGCAAGAGAACTCGGCGCAAACGAGGTCACAGTGCTGAAGTATGCCAATTCTGGCGATGTGCCAGCCGGAGAGAGCAATCTTGACCGCGTAGTTGGCTACAGCGCGGTGATGTTCTGGCATTGGAATCCGCCTAACTTCACGCCGGAGCAGAAAGCAGAACTGCTGGCCTTGGCGCGGCGCACATTGGAAAGGTACTTGACGGAGCACGAGGTCCCTGTGGAATCCCCTTTAGAGTATGCGATGGAGAGATGCGGCGTCTTCGTCACCTTGACCAGAGACGGCCAGTTGCGCGGTTGCATCGGGCGCGTTATCCCGCATGAGCCACTCTACCACACCATACAGGAATGCACTGTCTTGGCGGCAACCGAGGACCAGCGCTTCCCTCCGGTGAGTGTCGCAGAACTGGGGGATATTCGCATCGAGATCTCAGTGCTCTCACCTCTGCATCCACTTAACAATATTGGTGAAATCCAAATAGGCCGTGATGGCCTGGCCATCCTGCACGGGGAGCATTTTGGCTTGCTGTTGCCACAGGTGCCCGTGCAGGAAGGATGGGATCGTGATGAATATCTCCGGGCACTTTGTCGCAAAGCGGGTCTGCCCGAAGACGCTTGGGCGAAGGGTGCCACGCTGTACCGTTTCACTGCAGAGGTTTTCGGAGAGAGCGAGTAGGAAACATGACGGCCGACGTCCTCTCGCTGGAAACGGATTTCAAGGAACGGCTTTTGTCCCTCAAGCCGCTGGATCTCTGCACCTATGAGTCGCTCCTCCGTACACGCTATCCAGAGACGGAGGGGCTTTTCTCCATCCCAGGGCTGTTAGACCACACACAGCAGGTGATGGAAGCAGTGCGCGCTAACGCAGGAACACTGGATACGGCGACGGCGCAGGCACTTTATTTAGCGGCATTACTGCACGCAGTCGGGCAAAGTGGAGATCAACTGTCCGACTCCATAGGTGTCACCGTGGAACGAGCACGGGAAGTCTGCTTCAGGCTAGGCATCAAACCTTCCGTGCGCGATGACGTGGTTTACCTAGTACGCCATCAACACATCCCCTGGCTCTATGGAGTCCGGCATTATAATGTGCTTCGCTATTTACAACTATCCGCTATGCTGAACACACAGGCGCTCTATCTACTCGCCCGCGCGGATATAGAGGCGGATGGCGAACGTTCTAGAATCAGATCAACGCACCCACTGGAGGCTTTCCGGCGCACTTGCGAGGAGGCCGGTGTCTTTGGTCAGCGGCCGCAAATTTGGCTTAGCGAGGAGGATCTGGATGCTCTGGGTGTCCATGAACCAGATGAACGGCTCCGGCTGCGCCACGAAGTGTTGGAGAGGCAACTGCGCGGCTTGTTCGATAACCCTGCCCAGGCCCGTGCTTGGGTTTCTGCCATCGTCAGGCGGCCACATGGCACCTTGTATCTAACTGTGGGGGTGCCAGGCAGTGGCAAGACAACCTGGGTACAACAATCTCTCCCAGGTGTGCGACGGATCTCAATGGACGATCAGCGGGAACTCCTCCTGGGTAGCCGCAGCGACCAAAGCCTAAACCCAGAAGTCTTTCGTGCCTGCTCGTACCGGCTTCACGAGGCGTTGGCACGAAACGAGACAGTCATCTGGGATGCACAAAGCCACACCTTGGCTCAGCGGAGAAACGTGCTCCGCGCTGCACGAGGCCATCATGCAACTGTGATCATCATACATTTTGATGTGCCCCTGTGCGTGGCGTTAGAACGCAATCGAATGCGGGAGTTTGCTGTGCCCGATGAGGTGATAATCCGCAGTTACAGGCGCTTGTTGGAGCCCCGGGATTATGAGGCAGAAGAAATCCGGCGCATCATCGCCTAGTGGCACAGATTTCTCCCGGAAAGGAAAACTCATGACCGAACAGAGCATACAGCCAGATGCCTTCTACTTTACCAGCGGCCCTGTGGGGTGTCTGCTTCTCCACGAGTTTATGGGTTCGCCGGCAGAGATGCGATCAATGGGAGAGTACTTGGCAGAGAAAGGATTCACCGTGAGCGGACCGCTCCTGCCGGGTCACGGTACAGAGCCCAACAATCTGTCCAACATTCATTGGCGGGACTGGTGGGCAGCGGCAGAGGAAGCCTTCTATGAACTACGAAACAAGTGCCATCTCGTCTTTGTAGCCGGTTTCTCTATGGGCGCGTTACTCGCACTGCGTCTGGCTGCTTACCATCCAGTACGTGGGCTTATCCTTATGGCTCCGGCTATTGCCGAAGGGAATCTGCGATCCGGATTGACGCTTCTCAGACATTATGCTCGGGGCGGGTGCGTGCCCCTTGAGAGAGATGACAGTATTGGGGAGAGTAAAATGTGCCTCAATATCTGGCGTTATGATAAGGCACCTATCCGCGCCATTTTTCAAGTCTATCGGTTGCAGAAAGAGGTGATGCCTTTTCTGAGCCGCGTTGTTGTTCCCACACTGATCTTCCAGGGGCAGTACGACCAAATACTCGGGCCCGATGCCGGGGCCCTGACTTATGAGGCAATCGCCTCCAGCGACAAGGAACTCGTATTTTTAGAACACTCCGGTCACTTCTTAACCGTGGGGGCCGATCGAGAATTCGTCTGGCGTAAGGCCGCCGAATGGATGATGGCCCGGGCCGGCGGGCGGATCAGCACCGCCTTGTAGCCCCTTGGGGGTTACCTCGGTAATTCGCAAATCACCTTATACTGGATCCTCTTCGCCTCCATATCGGCTGACTAAAACCAATACCGCGAGAGTCAGTGCGCCCAGTAAAATGAGAGCGATCAGTTTGTAGATGCGTGAGGAGATGAGCAGAGCGAGGGCACCAAAGAAGGCGCAAAAGGCCCAGTAAATCAGCACAATAACGCGGTGAGAGATGCCTATATCCAGCAGCCGGAAATGGAGGTGAGCCCGATCGCCCAGGCCAGGGGAGCGACCGCGCCGGAGACGATCTACGATTAGCCACGCCACGTCCATAATCGGGACGCCTAAGACGAGCAAGATAGTTGCCATGCGCGCGCCGCCGACTATGGAGAGAGTGGCTACTGCGTAGCCCAAGAAGAAGGAGCCCGAACTACCCATGAAAACCTTGGCTGGGTGAAAGTTATACGGCAGGAAGCCCAAAGTCGCCCCCAGTAATGCGAGTGGCAATAGTGAAACCGTGTATTGTCCCTCACGGATCATGTGGACGGCCAAGACAGTGGCAGTAATGGCCGCCACTCCCGCTGCTAACCCATCTAGTCCATCTAAGAAGTTGAAGGTGTTGACCATGCCCACGATCCAGAAAATAGTGAAAGCCGCCGTTATAAACCAGGGGAATACGACGAGTTGGTTGGAAAAGGGGCTCGTGACGCGCTCGATGAAAACCTCCGTGCCAATGGCAATGAGCGCAGCAATTATCTGGAAAATGAGTTGGGTGGGTGCCCCCAATTCGTGTCGGTCATCCCATAGACCAACGACGAATAGGAAAGTCGAACCCAACAAGATGCCGAAGACATGCAGCGGCTCCTTTGGGTTAGGCCCCTCTGGCATGGGCAAACTGAGGGCGGGCGGCAAGAAACGCGAGAAAAGTACGCCAATCACAAAGGCCACGAAAAGGGCGATGCCCCCCAACCGTGAAACAGCACCCGCGTGCCGACGCCGGCCACCCGGCATATCCACAATGCCCAGCCGAGAGCCCAGACGGCCAGTCAGTGGTGCTAGGGTAAACGCGAGTGCGAATGAAAGAGCGAAGACGAGAAAAAAAGCCATTCCTTACCTCTTGGCACTGAAATCAGAGTCCCTCTCATCCGGTGCCGAATTGCCTATCGCCTGCATCGCCCAGCCCAGGGACGATATAACCCGCAGGTGGGTCACCAGGGGACTTCGGCTCAGGTGTCAAGTGATCATCTATAGCGGCCACGTGAATATCCACGTCGGGATGGGCGCTGGTCAGGCGCTCAATACCTTCGGGTGCCGCGATGATGGCTACCATTTTGATGCGCTGCGCCCCCCACTGTTTCAGGATGTCCACTGTGGCCACAGCCGACCCGCCCGTTGCTAACATAGGGTCCAGGATGAGGCACAGTTGCACCGTTGGCGCGACTGGGAGCTTATTATAGTATTGCACCGGCCGCAGCGTACGCTCGTCCCGATACAGGCCAATATGCCATACCTCAGCGGCGGGCATCATCTCCCAAACGCCATCTACCATCCCTAACCCCGCCCGCAAGATAGGAATGAGCCCGATCCTCTCTTTTAACTTAAAGCCTTTCGCCTGGGCTAACGGGGTAATGACAACGGTTTCCTCTACTGCTAAATCGGCGGTGGCTTCATATGCTAATAGGATCGCGATCTCCTTCACCAACTGGCGGAACTTCTTGGGCTCGGTGTTCACATCGCGGAGCAGGGTTAACTTGTGTTTCACCAGAGGATGCTGTGAGATATGAACTCTCGGTTTCACCGTGGCCTTCCTCCCCCCTTGCTACTATAAACACACCAAAAAGGGGCTTCAGAAAGCCTGAAGCCCCTTGGCATCACTTCTCCCCACATTGTTGGAGAAGCCACTCCCATTCCTCATCCACCTTGGCTTGGAATTCCTCAATGATGTGGCGAAACTTAGGCTGAAAGAGGTGGCGGAATCGGCCCTGTGCCTTCAGAAACTCCTCGGCAGGCTTCTTCTCCTTGGGTTTATAGGTGAGCCGCCAGACGCCTTTCTCAACTTCGTAAAGCGGCCAGTAGCAGGTGTCCACGGCCAATCGCGAGATCTCAATGGTTTGGTCCGTATCGTGTCGCCAGCCGCGGTTGCAGGACGTGAAGGCATTGATGAACGAAGGCCCGTCGGCAGCCAGGGCTTTCTGTGTTTTCTGCATCAGATCGCGCCAGTGGCTTGGTGATACTTGTGCTACGTAAGGAATATCGTGGGCAGCCATGATCTTGGTGATGGGCTTGCGCCATTGTATTTTGCCAGGGATGACCTCGCCGGCCGGTGATGTAGTTGTGCTTGCACCAAGGGGCGTTGCCCCCGATCTCTGGATGCCCGTATTCATGTAGGCCTCGTTGTTAAGGCACACGTAGAGGAATTTGTGCCCGCGCTCGAAGGCACCTGAAATCCACTGTAAGCCGATGTCGTACGTTGCCCCATCGCCGCCGATGGCGATAAACTTGATTCCGCGATCTTCTATCTTACCCTGGCGCACCAGTGAGCGGTACGCGGCTTCAGCCCCGGCGATAGTAGTGGATACGTTCTCGAAGGCGTTATGAATCCAAGGCACGCGCCAGGACGAGAACGGGTAGATAGAAGTAGCTATCTCTAAGCAGCCAGTGGCACAGCCGAGGACTACCGGATCATCTATCGCCGCGAGCAATTGACGTAGGACGATACCCTCGCCGCAGCCTGCGCACAGACGATGTCCGGGGGCCAACTTCTCTACCTGGCCAGCCATCTCTTTTAACTTCAATGAAACTACCATGTTCGCAATCCTCCTCTCAGGCAATCCCTACTCACGCAACCCCACGTAGCGGACCACTGGGTCCGTCTCACCAGTGGCGACAATGTGTTGCAAATCCGAGGCTACTTTCTCAATTTGGTCTGGTGTAGCATCGCGGCCGCCCAACCCGAAGATGTAGTTCACCATACGAGTATCGTGATTGCGAGCCACGAACAATGCCGCACATAACTCTAAGAACAGTGGCCCTGCACCCTCGATGCAACCAAATGTTGTGGAACGGTCCATCACGCCCACCGCCTGCACGTCCTGAAGTGCTTCGGCGAATTCTTTATAAGGGAAGGGTCGGAACACGCGAGGCTTCAGTAACCCGATCTTGATACCGTTCTTGCGTAACTCTCGGACCACAGTGCGCGCTGTGCCCGCCGTGGAACTAAGCACCACGATGGCCATCTCTGCGTCATCCATCTTGTAATCGTCAAAGATGCCGTAGCGGCGCCCGAACCTCTGGCCAAATTCTTCCCCTACTTGTTCGATGATCGGCAAAGCATGGCTCAGAGCGTCAACTTGTTGGCGTTTGTGTTCGAAATAGTAGTCGTAGAAATCCCAGGAGCCGAAGGTTGTGGGCTTATCCACATCTAAGAGCGAATACATGGGTTTGTACTCTCCCACAAACTCCCTTACCTCGGCGTCGTCCAGGAGTTCTACTCGCTCCACGCCGTGACCGGTGATAAAGCCATCTTGCATAGACATGACCGGCGTAAGCAAGTCCGGATGTTCCGCGATGCGTACGGCCTGAATTGTGTTGTCATAGGCCTCTTGAGCGTTTTCGGCAAAGATCTGGATCCAACCCGCGTCGCGCGCACCCATCGAATCGCTATGGTCGCAGTGGATGTTGAGGGGCGCGGATAAAGCACGGTTCACCACGGACATCACGATGGGCAACCGTAGCGATGAGGCAATATATACCACCTCCCACATCAGCGCCAAGCCATTGGCCGACGTGGCCGTCATCACGCGCGCGCCCGCCGCCGCAGCGCCAATGCACGCACTCATAGCCGCGTGCTCGCTCTCAACAGGCACGAATTCAGTATCCACGATGCCGTCGGCCACATACTGGGAAAAATTCTGCACAATGGCTGTTTGTGGGGTGATTGGATAGGCAGCGACTACGTCTGGGTTGATTTGTCGCATGGCATTAGAAACGGCGTTCGCGCCATCCAGAGCCATGCTCCTTGATTTAACCATTTCGTTTCCTCCTCAGACAAATAAAACGTGGTCTCGGCGGGGCGAACTTTCTACCCCTCAAACTTGGTCTCTTCGACCATCTGGATGACTTTGCCCGGCTGTCCGGTAACGGTATGGGCTTCCACTTTCACTGGGCACTCTACAGCGCAAATGCCACAGCCCTTACAGTGGTCATAATCAAAAGCAACCCACTTTCCATCCTGGACTATGATCGCTCCGTCGGGACAGTACACCCAGCAAATCATGCAATTGGTGCACTTGCTGGCATCATGGACAGGACGCATAGTGCGCCAGGCGCCAGTCTTATATTCTACTGAGCTGCCAGGCTCGAACACTAGTCCAGCAATGTTTGCTTCTTTCCATGTGGCATCTAGTTTTGGCATTGATGAGCATCTCCCTTCGTGATATCTCGAGCGGATAGATTAGCCTTGCACAACCTCGTCGTAAGCGCGCTTGATCGCCTGAATGTTAGCCTCCACTACCTCGGGGCGCAGTTTTTCCCCCAGTTTTTCTCTGGTCAGGCGAATAAGGCTGTCAAGACTAATCATCCCTGTGACTTTGGCCACTGCACCCAGCATCAGTGTGCTAGGGATATCGCGGCCCAAGGTCTCCAGTGCGATGCGCGTAGCATCCAAAGTGTATACTTTCTGACCTTTGAGGTTCAACCGTTTGCGCATAGCGGTTGGACCTTCAGACGTATTGATTAGGATCGTGCCATCGGGAGCCAATCCTTCGGTCACGTCCACCACGCCCAACAGGTTGGGATTCACCACAATGACCATCTCGGGATTCAGGATTTGGTGGTGGATCTCAATGGGTTCGTCGCTGATGCGCGTGTATGATTTGACCGGCGCACCCATGCGCTCTGGGCCGTAGTCGGGGAAGGCCTGGAAGTATTTACCTTCCTCCAATGCGGCTTCTGCCAGCAACTCGCCCGCAGTGACCACACCTTGTCCGGCGCGGCCGTGCCAGCGTATCTCCATGATTTTGCTCATCCTCGAGTGACCTCCTTAGTAGTACTTGCGTTCTCTCAGGGCCCAAAAAGAAAGTTAGGTAACCACCAAGGGAACCTAACCCAGTGGAAAGGGCTATCCCGCTTACGTTCTTGAGACATCGAAAAAGCCACGATTACCGGGACTGTGATGGATTCCTCCCTTAAAGACATACCCGCTTGTGGCCAACATTTTACCCCGTGCGGCCACCTATGTCAAAGCACCCCTCCTTTTTGACAGCGGACTTTCATTTGTCACCTGGCCCAAACAATGACTTTGGGCAAAACAGTCCAGCAGGAAAGAAGTACGCAACGCTTTGCGGAGCGAGTCCTAGCCGGCCAAAAACACTACTACGCAACCGCCTCGCTGGGTACGTCAATTCACGACGGCCGACGGCCCCCTTTTCTCTCCTGCTTGGCCTGACAGGAGACACATAAGGTAGCATGAGGCATGATCTCCAAACGCGCTGGGTCTATCTTCTTACCGCACGCCTGACAGATGCCATAGGTCCCTCTTTGGGCGACTCGGAGTGCCTGTTCGATGGACTCTAGTTTGGCCTCCAGTGTCTGCAGCAATGCCAGGTTCTTCTGTCGTTCGTACATTTCAGATGCGGCATCCACGTCATCCTCACTGACGGCCTGATCCATCTCATACTGAAGATAGACGCGCAACCTTTGCATCTCTGCCAACGTGCGCTCACGTTCGTGCTGAAGTCTGGTCACTTCATCTTCTGATTCTGTAGTACCTGTGGCCATAACTGTTCAACTCCGCAGTTGAGTTAGAAGGTTCGTGGCTGTCGCAGGGTCTTGGCCAGCCAGACTATCACCAAAAACGAGCGGACCAACGATGACTAACAAGTGATCAACGAGAAGACATCATAACCCTTAAGCAATTCGCGTCCCTTGAGGAAGGCAAGTTCGATCAGGAAGGCGATACCCACCACCTTACCACCCAGTCGCTCCACCAATTGCACTGTGGCCTTCGCCGAACCCCCCGTGGCAAGAAGATCATCTACAACCAGCACCTTCTGCCCTGGTTTGATCGCGTCGGTATGCATTTCCAGAACATTGGTGCCATATTCCAGACTGTATTCAGCGCTGATAGTCTCGGCCGGGAGTTTGTTCGGCTTGCGTACCGGCACGAAGCCTGCGCCCAGTTCATACGCCAGTGGTGCACCAAAGATGAATCCTCGGGCCTCGATGGCCACAACGATGTCAATGTCCTGATCTAAGTAGCGGTCTACCAGGCTGTCAATGGCTTCCTGGAAAGCGTCTGGATCCTTGCACAGTGTCGTGATGTCTTTGAACAAGATGCCTTTTACTGGGAAGTCAGGCACATCGCGGATCATTTTGGCGAGGTCCATGGTCAAACTCTCCCTCCATTAACTAGATAGCGGCCTTTTGCACGGCGGGGATTGTAGCGTAAAAAGTTCCTTTTGACAAGCGCCACTCGTACTGCGCCAAGAGATCGTTACCAGGTAATGAGCGCCATTTTGGGAAAAGCTGGCGCTTCTCCGGTAGAATTGTTGTGGAAAACCATCCACCAGGAGGAGCACCAGCTATGGCCGATTTGGCCTACCGGGAAGTATACCTTATGAACCAGATCGAGGCAAGAAAACATCTCATCCAGACCTTTCAAGAAACGGGCAGTCTCAGCGAGACGGCTCGCCGTTGGCACACCTCCCGCCAGGTGGTGCGCAAATGGCTCCGCCGTTTCCAGCAGGGAGGAGAGAAAGGCCTCCAGAACAAATCCCGGCGCCCTCACCATTCTCCGCGCCAAACCCCTTCGCAAGTGGAACAATTGGTGCTGAAGGCCCGCCAAGCTACCCATTACGGTCGAGAACGCCTGGCCCTCTACCTGCAGCGGTGCGGGATCTCCATCTCCCCCTGGCTCCGAACACATGGCATCACCACCCAGGTTACCTTTCAGACCGACTGGGGTGATGAATTCGGGGGCGATAACCCCAGCCAAATCGCTGCCTTGGAGACCCGCTTCCTGCGCCCTCTACAGGGCGCCCTACGTCGTTACCCCAAAGGTCGGAAGCAGTGTACAATGGCCGAGTAGAGCGCAGCCACCGCGCCGATGACGAAGAGTTCTACCGACCTTACCTGCTTCAAGTAAACACCGAGGAGGATTTTATAGCCTTAAGTGCCAGGTGGGTCTATTTTTACAATGTGCTGCGGCCTCACCTCGGAACGGGGATGGAGAAGAGGACCCCTTTGCAAGTCCTGCGCAGCTTAGGTTACAATGGAGTTGATCAAATTGCTCTCTTCCCACCCCTGCTGTTGGACCGGATTAGCACTGACCTGCTTCTCGCCTGTGACCCTGAAGGTGGTAACGATCTATTGGCCTATTACACTCGTTGTAATGACGTATTGGGTAAATGAATGTGTGTGATCGTTGCTCGCGGCTGTGCAGACGAGTTGTGTAATTCCCGCGAGTGGATCCCTAATACAATCCAGGAGGTGGAAATCCTTATGGTAGAGAACGAGAGATCAGACCAGGAGAGTGCTCCGCAGCAGCCGGATCTCACAACAGAGATGCGGATATTGGGGCAGAACTTGGGACGGGCCCTCCGCGCCGTTGCCGAAAGTGAGGAGGCGAAGAGATTTCAGGAGGATCTCACCGACGGGCTTAGAGAACTGAAAGTCCAAGTGGATGCCCTGTTAAAAGAGGTCACTGAAGGGGAGTTTCGCCGGAAAGTGGAGAAGCAAGTAGAATCCACTCGCCTCGATGAGTTCGTCTCAGACATTGCCAGCGGTCTCGCCTCGGCACTGCAAGAACTGAACAGCGCTATCAGCAGGGCGGTAGATGAGGCGGAGAGGAAACGCGCCGAAAAGAAGGCAAGACAAGAGTAGCGTCCTCGCTAGGACTACCTTTCGCCTATATAACTGACGACTTCCGCTAACGGACGTCGACCCGGGCCCCGTTCACGAGTTGTGGGGTGCCCGATGGGTATGATGGCCACGGGACGTAGATGGGACGGCAGTTGCAGTGCTTTTGCGGCTGCCGCCTCATCAAATGCACCAACCCAACAGGCTCCCAATCCTTCGGCAACAGCGGCAAGCAAGATGTGTTCTGTCGCGGCAGCAGTTTCCTGCAGGCAATAGAGTTCTGCCCCACGCCGACCATATCGAGCCGCGGATCGCGCTGGGTCTGCGCAGACGACGATTACCACAGGTGCTCTGGCCACGAAACTTTGGCCCAAGGCGGCATGGGCCAAGGCCTCCTTTATCCGCTTTTCCCGCACCACAATGAAATGCCAGGATTGACGGTTCCCCGCCGATGGGGCGCGGATGGCAGCGCTCAGTAGTTTGGTGATGGTCTCCGGGGGTACATCTGTGTCCGGCAGGTAATCACGCACGCTACGCCGCTCATTCAGGACTTCCCAAAAACTCTTCATTTGGACGTTCCTCTCTTGACTCTACGCCGATCCCACGCGGCGCGCACTGGGTGGCTTGAGTGCATTAAGAAACAACTTGACCGCCGCCAGGCCGGCGATGCCTAATGCTATGAGCCAGTTGAGCACAAAACACGTGTTCTTGGCATAATGCTTGCGGTGAAAGACCCACATCGAGCGGTAGAAGTGGTAGATCATCTCCGTGCTACGCTGCTTCATGGACTCACCCTTGTAATGGGTAACGACTACCGCTGGGTAGTAGAGTACCTTCCAACCCTGGTCCTTCTTGATGCGGTAACATAAGTCCAGGTCCTCGCCGAAGGCGTAGAAATCCTCATCCATGAGCCCCACCCCCGCTAAAGCCTCGCGGCGTATCATCATACAGGCGCCAACTACAGAGTCCACTTCTGCGGGCTCATCTGGGTCGAGGTATCCGAGGTTATAGCGGTTGAACCTCCGGCTCTTAGGAAAAAGGCGGCTCAAGCCCGTCAGTCGCCAGAAAGCCACTTCTGGGGTGGGAAAACTGCGCCGACAGGCCAGGTCTAGGCTGCCATCAGGGCGAACGAGTTTTGGACCTACTACTCCTGCTTCTGGGTGTGCATCCATATAGGTGATGAGGTCGTGGAGAGCCGTTGGAGGCACGATCGTGTCAGGGTTCAGGAGCATCTGATAGCGACCCGTCGCCTCCCGCAGGCCCAGATTATTTGCGTAGGCGTACCCACCATTGATATCACTGCGAATGGTCTTGACCAGGGGGAACTCGGTGATGACCATCTCGGCGCTGCCGTCGGTGGAGCAGTTGTCCACGACGATAACCTCATAGGTAAAATCGCCCCGGCTGGCGAAAATGGAGTTCAAACAATCGCGCAGGAGATCGCGGGTGTTATAGTTGACAATGATTATGGAGAGATCTTTGCTCATCAGACGAACTGGGATCCATTTCTGACAAATAGCATGGTGGACGATAGGTGTAAATTTATTTTAACCCGGAAAAAGGGGGAGTCAAAAGCGCATTAGGACTACATTTTGGGCAAGGAGTGGGATCTGGCGGGGGCTGCCCCCGCCGCCCTTTGGCGGCCATTATACGAACAAATGTTCGAAAAGTCAAATGGTTATGTTTAGTATTTTAAGGTTGTGCGGGTATATCGGGGCAGCAAACCAGCTGAGGCTGGGTTCACAGGAGTGAACGGGTGGCGGTTCGCCGATGTTGTCTGCGCCACCATAGCCCGACAGGATAGCCTACCATCTTTGCTATGTCCCCGCTCACCCGGATAATGGGCACCAGGGCCAAGGCGGCGATTTTCTCGGCGACGCTCCGTCCGCGTAACATCGGCCATAGGCGCTTGTAAGGGGTGTAGAACACACCCAATCCACCCAAAATGAGCGTCAGCAGCCATCGAGGGTTTCCTGCGCTTAAGATGAGGAGGGCGGGCAGGGCGATGAGATAGGTGATGTAACGGATAGCATGTTTCCAACGCCAGAGGTCAGCCTTGCCATCGCCACGGGCATAGCGGTAATACTGGCGAACAAACGCGCCCAGAGTACTTCGTGGGCGGAAGTAGGCTATCGCAGTGGGCACGAAGGTGAAGCGATATCCTGCATCCCGCAGCCTGAAGTCGAAGATGAGATCTTCACAGTAATCCAACCACTCCGGATATCCCCCTACACTCCCCCAAGCACTTCGCCGAAAGGCTACGGAGCGACTGGATGGTAGGAACTTCTCCGGGCGAACGTCCGCCAAGGCTGGGAGAACGGTCGCGCCCATGGCTATTTCAAATAGATTTTGGGGATCAGGTTGGAAAAAGCCGCTGGCTACGTCCGCACCGCCCTCAATAGCGGCGACGAGATCGTCCAGCCAGTTTGGGCTGAGGCGCACACCGGCATCGGTGCTGGCGATAATCTGGCCTGTTGCAGCGGCGATGGCGGCGTTGCGGCCCTGGGAAATGTTATAGCCCGGACGAATCAATACTCGCAATGGCAGGCGTCTCTCCGTCACATACTCGTTGAGGATCATGACCGTTTCATCTGTTGAGCCTCCATCCACGATTACCACCTCGTCCGGTGGGCGGGTCTGGGCGGCTAATGAATCGAGCAGTCGGCGGATGGCAGAACCCTCGTTGAGCACGGTAGCAATGACGGAGACGCTCATCTGGCAGACCTCCTAGTTGATATTATAGTCGCTCGCAATTACTACTGCCAACTAACCGTCCGCTTGTCTTGATAGGCATCAGGCGCTTACCTGTACTGCGCAAGCGTAACCATCGCCTCAAAAGTGCGTCATAGTTTATTGAAAATGGGTGATGGTCAGGAGTGAGGAATAGTTTGGTGAAAAGGCTGGGGCGTGGTATATTTATAGTGTAAACATTTCCTTGCACAAGGGGTGACCGATGCGTGTACTGGTAGTAGACGACGACCCGCCCAGCGTGAAAATGATCGGGTTCCTGTTACGTGAGGAAGGGTATCAAGTGCTGACGGCGGATAATGGATTGGCCGCATTGGAAATTGTCAGGCGTGAGTCGCCAGATCTGGTCATCCTGGATGTAATGATGCCCCACATGGATGGCCTCGAAGTTTGTCGTCGTATCCGCGAAAAGGCCGACGTGCCTATCATCTTCCTTTCTGCGAAGGGCGAAACAGTGGACCGAGTGACGGGTCTGGAAGTTGGGGCGGACGATTATTTAGCCAAGCCCTTCGAGCCGGCAGAACTTCTGGCACGCGTGAAAGCCGTCTTGCGGCGCAGTGAAGCCTTTGCTGTGGAGGAAGTGCAAAGCCGATTGTCTGTCGGCGATGTCAGTCTGGATCCTATGAGCAGCAAAGTAATGCTGGCCAACGGGCGCGAGGCCGAGCTGACCCCCATTGAGTTCCGCCTGTTACACGTGCTCATGCGCAATGCAGGGCGCATTCTTAGCCATGACGTGTTAATGAGCAGCGTCTGGGGATATGATTATGAAGGCTACAGTAACCAGATTGCAGTCTATATGCGCCGCCTGCGCATGAAAATCGAGGATGATCCCAATAATCCAAAGTATCTGGTGACTGTGCGGGGCCTGGGCTATAAGTTCGAGCGCCCTTGATAATCCCCTATACTCATCATTCTGCGTTCATCCTACCCAATATCTCGACCGAGCACGCTCATTTATGAACCTGCTTCGAATGTGCATTTGCGGGGAGTGAAGAAACCGGGGGCAAGAATTATGACCGAAAGCCGTTCGGAAAATCGAATGTGGTATATTCTATCGCGTTGGGGGCTTCTCCTACTGGTAGGCGGGCTCCTGTTCATTTCTTTGACATTGGTGACATTTGTGGCCGACGCCGCGCAAAAGGGGGTTGTTTCTCTGAGTCCGAGTACCAGCACCTGGTGGGATTTTACACCCACAGGGTGGGTCACTTCCGTGCCGTTGACGGCGGCGATTTCGGTAAACGACTCTCTGGGACTGGATCCCGGTACGGCGGAATACCGCATTTCCACAGACGGTGGAATGTCATGGACCACATGGGGTAACGCGAACCTCACTTATTACAGTCCCATTTCGGTGGCCATGCGCATCACAGTCACCAACCTGATGTTGCCTGACTCGGCGAGCGATAACATTATCGCGTTCCGTGTCAATGATTTGCTCGGGGGAACGGACTCCACGACTCGCACGATTATGGTGGATGCTCGTGGTCCCACAACCACTATCAGTGTCCCTGCCTATGCGGGCCCGGCCTGGGACCGACTGATTCGCGGTACTGCCAGCGACACGACGAACGCTGTGCAGCGCGTGGAAATCACCGTCCAACGGGCCTCGGACCATTCTTATCTCAACGCCGCGGGTGGTTGGAGTGTAATCCAAACGTGGCTCACGGCGACGGGTACCACCATGTGGCAGTACTCCTTGGCTGGTGTCCTACTGGAGACGGGGTCTCACACGGTAACTGCCCGGGCTTTTGACACCTTGGGCAACGAGCAATCGCCACACACAACGGCTGTTTTTGTGTACGACATCTTGCCTCCTGAAACTGTTGTTTCGACGTGCGTCATTTCCCCATACTATGGCCCCAACTCGTGGCCTGGCCAGGTGCATGGATACGCGCAGGATGCCTCAGGCGTTGTAGCGGTGAATCTCACTTTGCAGCGTCAAGACAACGGCACTTATTACAATGGCCTAGGCGGCTGGTCAGGCACAGTCGTCACGCTGTCTGCAGACCTGGTTAACCCCGGCGGCTCCTATACCGATTGGTCCTACCCTTTCGCGCCAACCGAGGATGTGACGCTCACTGTCAGGGCATCGGCTGTGGACTTGGCAGGCAATCGGCAGGAACCTCTTGCAAGTTGTGCCTTTGTGTACGATGCGACGTCTCCCAGTGCCCCAACAAATATCACTGTATATCCTGATACCTGGACGCGGATCAATAGTTTCGAAATATTCTGGCAGAACCCTGCTGATCCGTCAGGTATTGTAGGTGCGTATTATAAGATCGGTGCTCCCCCAGAGGCATCGAGCGATTATACTGGCTTCAGCTCAGGCGCTGATATTTCGGCGATCGCAGGCATCACTGTGACGGGCGAGGGCAAACATAATGTCTACCTGTGGCTTGAGGATGGCGCCGGCAACAGTGACTATCGCCTACCTCATCGCGCTGAAGTGATAGATGCCTTCAAGCTGGACACCACGCCCCCAGCGACCTCGATCATCACAGAGGGCACTTCAGTCCAGAACGGTTGGTGGCATCCCCCGGTCATACTCCGCCTGTTCCCCAATGATGAGAAAGTTGGTATCAATGCGACATCTGGGGTTAGCGCGACTTTCCACCAGATCGGTGCGGGTTCCTGGATTTCGGGCACGGAAGTCACGGTGACGACGCAGTGTACTACCACAGTCTCGTACTATTCGGTTGATCGAGCCGGCAACGAGGAGTTACCTCACAGCATCCACGTGAAGATAGACAGTGTGCCGCCCACGACGACAATAGGGGTCATCACGGGCACCATTGGCTGCCTGGATTGGTATACAGGACCGGTTCAAGCCCTATTGAGTGTGTTTGACGAGTGTTCAGGGGTAGATATCACGCGCTACAGGATCGAAACCGACGGACTCTGGCGACAAGGCACGCTCATGTCTATTGAGAACGATGGAGTCTTCACCCCCACCTTTTATTCCACTGATCTGGCGGGCAATGCTGAGAGCGTAGTGACAGCAACAACGCCGATTAAGATTGACACTCGTGCCCCATGGACGACGGTTGCGATCACAGGCCCAGGCAGTGTGCCGGGTTGGTTTACCGGCTCGGTAACGGCTACCCTGACAGTTACAGATGGCTTTCCACTGTGGGCTGTTTCGGGAGTGAAGCGGACCGAATACAACCGGAACAATACGGGCTGGGTTACGTGGACCGGCGGTCCTGTTCAGATCAGTGGGGAGGGGCGACACAGTTTCGCCTACCGCTCTGTGGACAACGCATGTAACATCTCGCCGACGGCGGTGATCACCGTGAACATTGACCAGACGCCTCCCAGCCGCTTCCCAGTGCTGCCACAGGTTCAGCCTTCGGATTGGACGCGTACGAATGCCTTTACCATCAGTTGGACACAAAATCCGGTAGACGCGCTCTCTGGTTTCGGCGGGGTGCGGTATGTTCTGGATGTGCCCCCGCAGTCGGCGTATGTAGGGACGCTGATTACAGGCACTAATCTGAGTGCTATCGGGCCGATCACTGTCCCGAGCGAGGGTGCTCATACACTGTATATATGGCCACAGGATGTGGCGGGCAATGCGCAGGCGGGTTACGATATATTATCCCTCAAGTACGATGCCACGCCCCCTACTACCACACCGGTTATCAGTGGCACTCGGTGCGTGGGGAGCCAGTGGTACAAACCGCCAGTAGTTGTTACCCTGACCGCAGTGGATGCCCTGCCCGGTTCGACGATGAACGGAGGCCTGATTGCTTGGAACGATATTCTCGAAGGCATGCCAACGGGATGGATCACAGAGACTTACCCCTCTGGCGGTAAGGTCATCACCCTGACGGCAAGTGGGCGACACTATCTGGACTATCGGGCAGTGGACAGAGCTGGAAATGTGGAAAGTGCGGGGCGAGCCACGATCTGGATAGATGGTGTGGCACCTAATGTACCTACTATCGTTGGGGTTAACCCGGTCACTTGGACTGCAAATAATAATTTCACCATTTCCTATCTGGCCAGCGATCCAGCGCCGGGCTCTGGTATCAAGCAGGCATATTACAAGGTGGGGACGGCGCCGGTATCACCAGGTGATTACGATGGCTACCAAGCAGCGGCGGGGTTTCCTTATATGATTGAGAACGTTCACATCCCATCTGAGGGCCGCTGGACGGTGTACGTGTGGCTGGAGGATGTGGCCTGCAACGCTGATTACACTCGATACGCCACGGCAACGCTTTATTACGACGCGACTGGGCCCACAATGACGGTCAGTTACACCGGTACGTCAGGGCTAAATGGCTGGCATGTTTCATTGCCCCTGACCATTACTATCTCCGGCGTTGACACAGCCTCTGGCTGGGACCCTGCCAGTCTGCGGTACCGGTACCAGGGATGTGACGGCGATTGGTCGGCCTGGATTACCGGTACCAGTTTCCCTATCACCTGTGAGGGGGTGATCTCCTTTGAATACAGTTCTAAAGATGTGGCTGGCAACTGGGTGACCGCAACGAATGCAGTAAAAATAGATACCACTGCCCCAACCCCCTGGGTTGAGGTGGGCCTGCGCCAGACCGCAAGTTCATTTCCGGTGACCTGGGGGGCCACCGATGTGGGAGGATCAGGATTGGCAATAACGGAGACCTACGACGTGCAGTGGCGGCGTGGGACAGACGGCTCTTGGCAGGACTGGCAGGTGGGAGTGACGGCCACCTCGGCACAGTTCAGCGGCGCGATTCCGGGCTGGACGTATTACTTCCGCGCTCGAGCCCGTGATCAGGCCGGGAACGCGCGGGATTGGGCAGATGTGTACACCGCATACACGTTTGTGGACGTCGGCATCATCCAGAACCCGGGTTTCGAAAGCGGCCTTACGGGGTGGACGACGGGCGGCGAACTAGGAGTGAGCATTGTCCAGACAGACTGGTGCGGACAGGGTCAGACGAAAGCCGTTCGTCTGGGCAACCCCGACTACCCCAACGATGAGGTGCCCGTAGCGCAAGCCGTGGTATCCCAGTGGATTAATGTGCCTCCTGCCAACCAGATTCCTAATCCTGGATTGCTGTTTGGGTACCATATTCGAACCTATGATTTCGTGTGGGGTTGTTGGTTGGATTTATACTACGACTCTTTCGAAGTCCATGTACAAACCCAAGATGGAAAAGACCACTGGCTTTTCTGGGATGGTAATTGGGAGCGTTGCCGCTTGCGCCTGTTCACAGACCTCGGTTGTCGGCAGGGCTTTGTAGATCTTACCCCATTTAGCGGCCAAAGAGTCCTCCTGCAATTCTCCGTGCGTAACAGTTCGGGCACGCCATATCCGCCTTCGGGGCCTGTCGTATTTGAAGGAACTGACTGGTATAACACATGGGCCGAGGTTGACGATTTGCAAATCGTGAATCTCGAGGCTAAAATTAGGTTGCCAGTGATACGTCGCGGCATTTGCGCTGGGCCTCCAAGTTGCGGCTTTGGCTGGAGTTCACTTGATCTCGCCGGCCCCAGCAGATAGCCTATTCGAGCGCCCATCCTGTAACGGCACCGTTGGCATTCACTGGCATCCTGTGTGGGAGGAGAGCCCATGTACGGCGATGCTCAACCCGGACCCGATGAGGAAGAGGTCAGAAACGAAGACGAAGTAACGGCCTCGAGCCCACCACTTGATGCGGAAACCCTGTATGTTCAGGGCATGGCCCATTACCGCAGCCGCGAGTGGGAACAGGCACGGGAGTGTTTCTTGCGGCTGAAAGAGATAGACCCCACACGGCGAGGCGTTGACGCTCTCCTCAATGAAGTGGACATTTTCATTCAACTGGAGAGGGTCCAACCTGATCGTCGCAAGCCTTCAGCAGAGCCTGCTGAGGTACCCGAAGCGTATGCTGTCCCCGAAGAAGAGGCGGTTCCTCGTGATTCCGGTATTCCAATGTGGCTGGTGGTCGCCCTGGTAGTAGTGGCGCTCGCTGTAGCAGTGATGACGCTGATCTATGTCGGTGTGATACCCATCGGCGGCAGTGATGTACCCAGTTATATTAACCAGGGACGTGCCTTTTTCATCGTCGAGAACTACGAGGAGGCTATCAAGAACTTCAACAAAGCCTTGGAACTCGATCCCAACAATGCCGATGCCAAATTATGGCTGCAAAAAGCGCAGCAGCGCCTCCAGGTGAAGGAACTCTATAACGAGGCCAAAGCGCTGGTTAATCAGAACCGCTGCGATTTGGCGATTGACAAACTGGAAGCCCTCATGAAGTTGGACCCATCGTACAGGGACGCTGGCAACCTCCTGACCCAGTGCCGCCGTTATCAGGAATTAGACGGACTCTATGAGGAGGCGATGGGCTACTATAACGCCGGCGAGTGGGGCAAAGCGGCGGGCGTATTTGAGGTCATACAGGACAAGGATGCCTCTTATCGCCAGACGGATATCAAGAGCAAGTTGTTTGATTGTTACTTGAACGATGGCAAACAGCGAATCGCCAATGCGAACGATTCGCTGGATATCATTCGCCAAGCAATACAGAGTTTTGACAACGCTCTGAATCTATTCCCTGATAGCACCGCCGTGCAGGAAGAGAAGCGTTTGGCGAGTCTTTACCGAGAGGGATATCTTGCTTACAGCCAGGCCAATTGGCCCCAGGCGACTGCCAGTCTATCCACAATTTACCATGTACGCCCGGACTATGCGGGAGGACGCATTGCCCAATTACTGTGCGAGTCCTACATGAAACTTGGGGGCGCTTACCAAGCGGCCGGGGAGTTGCAACAGGCCTTAGACCAGTATAGGGCTGTCCTGTCCATGCCCGAGTGTGAACAAGCCGAAGCGCGGGTGAAAGAACGTGAGGTTTTCTTGCTGCTCTTCCCACCTACAGCGACACCACGGCCTACTTCCACACCAACGCGCACGCCAACAGCCACGCCAACGTCCACCGTGACGCTGACGCCTACCCTTGAGCCCACTGCCACACCCAAGCCCCCAGGACCAGGTCCTAAACCATCGCCAACACCTCGGTGAGCAGTTCGATGAGATTTCAAACGGGGATCAGAAAACGCATTGGCGTTCGAGCGGCACAATTGGCCCTGGCTGTGGGTCTATTCTTGATCCCGCTTTTGGCGTTGCCATTCGCTATTAGCGAGGCACATAGGGGTCATTGGGAGCAGCTGGGCCTGTCAAAAAGTCTGGTGCGGCAGATAGTGGTGGCCAGTGGAGTTATGCCCACCATTTACGCTGTGGCCGAGGGGCAGGGGGTCTTCCGCAGCACTGACAACGGGATGACCTGGACACCGGTCAACAGCGGGCTACCCGCCGACTACATGGGCCGGCTCGGGGTGCAGTGTATCGCTGTTGACCCCCACAACCCTCAGGTTCTATTTGTCGGGCTCGATACCGTGGGGCGCAACATTTCGAGCCTCTCTGCCAGTCTCTATCGGAGTACCGATGGGGGGATGTCGTGGCAGGGCCTGGGCCGTGACTTGGGCGGCGAGGAGGTGCGAGCCATCGGGATTGCTCCGCCGATGGCTACTATTACTACTACGTGGGTATATGCGGCCGTGGGAGCAGGCCTTTATGTCAGCGCGGATAGCGGTAACTCGTGGACGCGGTTGGACTGGCGAGGTGGTGAAGTGAGGATTCCCATCACCACTATTTTGGTGGCCCCGGGCAATGTGCAAGTGGTCTACGTAGGAACCGCTGGCGGTGGTGTGTATAAGTCCGTGGATGGGGGCCTGACTTGGACGGCAGCAAATAAAGGCATTGAGACCGCTCACGTCTTGGCGTTGGCAATGTCGCCGGGTACAGGTGACATTTTGTACGCCGGGACGACGCTGGGTCTGTTTAGCAGCACCGATGAAGGTGCCTCGTGGCAACGGCAGGGAGAGCGTCTGGGCGAACAGGCGGTTTACGCTGTCGCGGTCCATCCCCTGGATGAGAAAATCGTGTACATTGGACTAGATGGTAGTGGTGTGCTGTGTTCCACTGATGGTGGGCACACATGGGCGCCAGCAAAACGTGGTTTGGGACATGCTCGTGTTTTCGCCTTGACAATAGATCCGTTGCTACCCTCTGCGATTTACGCAGGGACGCGGGATGGCGTGTGGTGCTACGTAGGCACAGAATGAACCAGTTTGTCCAAGGTAAACGTTGTTGTGAGTAGTACGAGCCCGCCGTGTGCGGGCTTCTTGCGCTCTCCGGCGAGATCGGCGATCGGGATGTTTCTACTTGCCCTTTCATCACTTCGCTCTGGCGGTTAACGTTGAAACGGTGCGCTGATGTATCTCAGGGATGACCCTGCTCGAGAATATGAGGAGTTCATCTACCGCAACGAGCGGCTGTTCGGCACGTTGTTGCGTTGGGTGCTGCTCGCTGTGGGTTTAATAGGGACTCGGTTTCTCCAGACTTTCCGCTACCACAGTTTTCTGGCGTTAGGATGCCTTGTGTATCTCATCGCCACGGTCATTCTCACCTATGTATTTGTGGTGGAGAAGGAACTAGTCCAGCGGGCCAGTCGCAATTTCTACTTGGGGATTTATGTGCTGGACATTGCTTTTGTCAGTTTAGTTATTTATTTCAGTGGCGGAGTTTCCAGCGAGGCGTTTTTGATGTATGGCTTGCTGGCCATTAAGGGGGCGCTCTACTATCCCGCCTGGCATAGCGCTGTGCTCATCTCCCTGTTCCTTGCCCCGCTGTATGTGCTGGTACTTTACCTTGCTGCAGGTAGCGTGTATTTCCTTACCGATACAGATTTCTGGCTGCGTTATGCCCTGCTCTTTGCAGGTGTCCTGGGGGGCATTTATCTGGGTTGGGTTCTGGAGGAGCGCCAATCGTATATCAACACTCTGGATCGAGAGTTGGATCTGAAAAGCATCGACCTGGATCGCAAGGCGCGAGTGTTGCAGAAGACGGCCAGCGATCTGGGAGATCGGGTGTTAGAACTACGGACCCTCCAAGAGGGCATCAAGGCGATCAACTCTGCATTGGCTTTGGAGAGCGTACTGCGTTTGATTGTGGCGAATGCCTCCCAGGTGCTTGGCGGAGCACGTTGCACCATCGCCTTATTTGATGAAGAGGCAGGGGGAGTCGTCACCAGAGCTGCCTCTGGCGTAGCGCTTGAGGATTTGCAGGCCACGCGGTTCAAACTGGATCAGGGTATCGAAGGCTGGGTCATTCAATCTGGCCGGCCAGCGCTTGTCAGCGATGTGGAGACCGATTCCCGCTTCGTAAACCTGAGCGGGGTACCCGTAGCTTCATTAATCTGTGTGCCCCTATTCTCGGATGGACGGGCTATCGGGGCACTCACTGCTATGAGCCCTGAACGCGATGCCTTTAATACTGAGTCTCTCAATTTGCTGGATGCCTTTGCGGATCAGGCTGCGGTGGCGGTGAAGAACGCTCGCCTTTACGAGAGGCTGACGCAAGAGCAGAGGCAGACGGCAGCGCTTTACCAGCGAGTATATGAAAAGAGCAACGAACTGGAGGCTATCCTGCGAGGCATCGGCGATGGAGTGATTGTTACAGACCCCAAGTTGCGGCTTTTACTGGTGAACCCAGTCGCAACCCGCATCTTTGGCATTGGCAGCGATGTAGATACTAGTGTACCTATCTCTCAATTGGTGTTAGACCACGCTGCTCTTTCCCAGTTGTTTGAGGACGCACTGGCTAACCCGGACAAGGCAGTGGCCCGTGAGATCACTCTATCCAAAGGGGACAAGGAAATGATTTTCGCCGCCCTGGCCTCTACAGTGCGAGGTGCTGACGGGAACGTGCGCGGAGTAGTGACGGTCCTGCGGGATGTGACCAGTCAGAAAGAACTCGACCGCATGAAATCGGATTTCTTGTCAGTTGTCTCCCATGAATTGAAGACACCCTTGCATTCGATCAAGGGTTTTGTGGACATCATTTTGATGGGAAAGACCGGCGAGATCAATGAAGTGCAACGCGATTTTCTCCAGACCGTTATGGATCAGGCGACACAACTGCAGAATCTCATCAATGACTTATTGGAGTTCTCACGTCTGGAGTCTGGGCAAGTCAAACTGCGCCCAGAGCCGATGTCGCTGTATGAGGTTGCTGACCGTGTGGTGGGCAGACTCAAGCCCCTGGCCGATCAGGGCGGCGTGAATCTAAAGAGCGATATTGCCGCGGATTTCACAGTGATTGAGGCTGATGCCGCGCGCGTCGAGCAGGTGATCACAAATCTGGTGGACAACGCCATCAAATTCACGCCATCTGGAGGCCGTGTCGTGATTTCTGCCGAAGATCGAGGTAATCATGTGCAGGTCTCGGTCTCAGATACGGGCATCGGAATCCCCCCTGAAGAACAGGAACGGATTTTTGATCGCTTCTATCAGGTAGAGAAAGGACCGACGCGTTCCTACCGAGGCACCGGTTTGGGGCTCACTATTTGTAAGCATATCGTGGAACACCATCATGGGCGGATTTGGGTGGAGTCACGCGAAGGAGAAGGCAGCGTCTTCCATTTCACCTTGCCCAAGCGTATGCCGGATCAGGAGGAATTGCTTTTAGACTTCTCCACATTGCCGGAACGAGAAACGCCTTAGGAACTGCTCATAAGCCCCTGAAACACCTATTTGAATGACTGGATTTTGGTTTAAGGTAGTTTCGGGGCTTATTTCATTGTTGAGCACCCAAAAGCGCATAGCATCCTGAAAAATTTGATATGAAAGTTGCTTTAAAAAGTGTGAATATGAGTTTATTGTAACCTCCCCGGCGAGCCCAGTTCATCTTCTTTTCACCTTGCAAACGTAGAATGATGCCAGGTCAAGGGAGACTGCCCAGAATATATAGGGCTCGGAGGCATCATCATGAGGGGGTTACCATGGCTCTTTACGTGCGAGAGCTGAGCGAGTCCGAGGAATTGCAGTTGCGCCAATGGCTCTCGAGCGGGGACCGGGAACTGGAGCACCGGGCGCGAATTATCTTGCTCTCCAGCGAGGGCTACCGGGTGCCGGAGATTGGCCCGATGACCCGTTCGCATCCCGCCAACCTCCGCAAATGGATTCGCCGCTTCAATGACCGGGGATGTGCGGGCCTACTAACTAAGAGATCTGGTGGTCCTCGCCCGCGTTTTTCCTCTACACAGCGTGAACAGATTGTCTCTTTAGCACAACAGAATCCACGTGAGTTGGGCCTGAATTTCAGCCGCTGGACATTACACCGGCTGGCTGCGGAAGCCAAGAAACGCGGCATCGTGGATAATATCAGCCATGAATCCGTGCGGCAGATCTTGTTAAGGGCTGGTCTCTACAGCCATGCGCGGAAGCACAGGGAAGCGGCTTAAGTCGTTCCAACTCTCACACCAAAAGGCATGGGGTAAGCGTGCGTGTTTGCCTGATCTCGCCCAAATGGCATGCAATGGCCAATAGTTACCCACCGCTAGGTTTGGGCTACTTGGCAGCCGTCCTGGAAAAGGCTGGTCACCAGGTGGCTATATTTGATTTCGGCCTGAACCCACGTTCGTCCGTGGATGAGGACCTGGCACAAATAGCCTCTTTTCACCCTCATCTGGTGGGTTTTACCTCTATGACAAATGTATATCACAGTGCCGCAGATCTGGCGAGGTGGGTGAAGAGGGCCTTGGGTTGTCCCATTGTCTTTGGTGGCCCCCACGCCACGGTCTACCCTCTGCGCGTATTAGCCGAGCCGTTTGTGGATTATGTGGTCTACGGTGAAGGGGAGGAGACGCTCTTAGAACTGGTGAGCGCGCTGGAGGGAAAAGGCCCGGACATCGAAGACATCCGCGGTCTTTGCTACAAAGCCAACAGCGAACTGCGTCAGAATCCTGCGCGCCCACTCCTGACCGATCTCGATGCCTTGCCTTTCCCGGCGCGGCATTTGTTCGAAATAGAGCGATATGGGCTATACACCCCAGATGGGGAGCGTATGATCACCGTTCTTTCCAGTCGTGGCTGTCCTTTCAATTGTTCCTACTGTTTCAAGGGTATTGTGGGTCGGACATATCGCCAGCGTAGCCCACAGAACATCATTGCCGAGTTGCGCCACGTGATGGCTGAGTATAACGTTCACAACTTCTACTTCATAGATGACCTGTTCACTATTGATAGCCGTCGCCTGGAAGCCTTTACGCAGAGGGTGATTGAGGAGGGGCTCGAGATACGCTGGCAGTGTCTGGGACGTGTGGACCGGGTGAAACCGGAGTTGTTGCGGAAAATGTACCAGGCTGGCTGTCGCCAGATCCATTACGGCATCGAATCTGGCAATCAGCGCATCTTGGATGAGGTGGGTAAAGGCATCACATTAGAGCAAGTTCGCCAAGCAGTCACATGGACTGAGCAGGCTGGCATCGCTGCAAAGGGGTACTTTATGTTGGGTTTGCCAGGCGACACGGTGGAAACCATTGAGCAGACCATCGCTTTCGCTGCCAGTCTCGACCTAAAGGAAGCGATGTTCAGCATTACTACACCATTCCCTGGCACACGGCTGTGGGATGAACTGGTGCGGAAGCGTCCTGAGACGGAGTTCAATCAGGATTTCAGCCGCGCTTATTATTACACAAATTACGAAGATGAGGTCGCGCCCTTCCTGAATGTGTCTGAGGTGCCCGATACTACATTGGGCCACATGGTGAAAGTGGCTCACTCCCATTTTCAAGAGGCCAAGCGCCGGCGGGTATATCGACGCGCTTTCGGTCGTTTTTGGGGCGATGTGCTCTGGTACTTGAGCCGGTTGCCGGGCGTGCGGGCGCTTGGACGGCGAATGTTGGGGTTGCCCTTTTTCGATGCGTTTCGCCAGATGCGGCGCGGGAGGGCTAAGACATGGGCTTGATGGAGAAGATAAACCGCCGCGCGCAGCGCTATCGCTATAAGGGGAAAATGTTGGCCAGTTGGGTTTCTTACCGGACCGGTCAACTCCATCCCTGGACCTACCCTGATCGCATGTATCTGGAGTCCACCAATGCTTGTAACCTCTCGTGCATTATGTGTCCGACGGGTCTCAGGCTTATGGAACGGCCTAAGGGGATGATGGACTACGACCTGTTCACACGCATTGTGGATGAGATGGCCCCCCACGTTTCGACGACCACACTCCATATCTGGGGTGAGCCGCTCCTACACCCCCGTATCTACGATATGATGCGATACTGCCGCGAACGGGGGTTACACGCCGAGATCTCAACCAATGCAACTCGTCTGGATGAGGAGGCAAGTCGTAAGATACTGGATGCGGGTCTGGGGGCGATTTATCTTTGCCTGGATGGAGTGAAACCCGAAACCTATGAGCGAATTCGCCGCGCCGCTGACTTCGAGCGCACTCGAACGAATATCGAGCGATTTGTCCGGATGCGCCATGAGTATGGCGATGGACCCCGCGTCAACGTCCAAATCATTGAGTTCAAACCCACGATGGAGGAAGTGGCCGAATTCGTGCGTACCTGGTCCATTCCGGGCGTGGACCGGGTGCACGTCAAAGCATTTGATTCCTGGGGTAACCAGGTATCCAAGATCAGCGAGTTACGGGCCGGCGGGCTGGAGGACCTTCCCCCTCGCTATCACTGCCCGAACCTTTGGTATCACGTGCACATTTATTGGGATGGCACGCTGGTTTGCTGTGACCGCGATTTTGATGCCAAATATCCGCTTGGTAATGTGAAGGATGGCGTCATGCGGGCGTGGAGAGATGGGGAACGGATGGTTGGCCTGCGACACAAACACTTGACTGGTGACCTGGATGATGTGCCCTCTTGCCGCGGGTGTGTCGAGTGGGCCTGGTGGCGGCCAAAACCCTTTGCTGCCCATGGTAATGCGCCCCAACGGTAGCAGTGGCGTATGAATGGCTCGACACAGTACGGGGATCACCCATCGCGAATGGGTTGGGATGAGTGGGTAGTTTTCGTTCTGATCGTTCTGGTCAGCACAATCTTGCGCTTCTACCGGCTTGGGGTGGAGAGCATCTGGCTGGATGAGGCCACTAGTATTCTCATTGCCCAACACAGCATCCCAGGAGTGATGGCGTGGGCGGCGGGTGACATCCACCCGCCCCTGTACTATCTGATCCTGCACTTTTGGTTGGTTGCAGGGACAAGCGAGTATGCAGTACGCGCCTTGTCTGCTGTGGCTGGAATTGTTACAGTGGCCGTTACTTACAGGCTGAGTAGTGCGCTATTCGGTTGGAAGACAGGGGCCATTGCTGCGTTGCTGCTAGCCATCGCGCCAATGCATGTTTGGTACTCCCAAGAAGTGCGGATGTATGCGTTGGTCACAATGTTCACTGTGATGGCGACTTATGGCCTGGCACGTGGTTTGCAAACAGACAAACGGCGCTTCTGGTTGTTCTATTTAATCTGTACAACTTTGGCTCTCTACACCCACTATTACGCTTTGTTCGTTCTTGTCTTTCAGAACCTTTACATGCTGAAACTGTGGCTGCAGGGGAAGCGCGGCCAATTAGTTCGACATTGGATAGGGGCGCAAATTGGGGCCTTGGCGCTATTTGCACCGTGGGTGCCCGTGATGTTTGGGCAGGTTGTGTCTGGTGGCGGTGGCTGGGTGGAGCGGGCGGTAGGGCAACCCTCTGTTCGACAGTTGCTGAGCACATTTGTGGTATATACGGTTGGTGTAACAGGGGCGGATTTCCCAAAATGGTTGCTCTATGCTTCGTGTGTTCTCTTTGGTCTGGTGTTGCTTTTTGGTGTTTACTCTGCCGTTGCTCGCTCCAGAGCGGAGAATGCTAAAGAGGCCGAGGCGCTGTTGTTCATTGCACTGTATCTCTTGGTGCCACTGGGCCTGGCATGGGCGATTTCACAAATCAAGCCTCTGTATGCCTTGCGCTACTTGCTACCATTTCTGCCGCCCTATACCATTGCTGTGGCTTACGGTGCATCTCGGGTGCGCCACGCAGTTCTTCGTCTGGGGTTGATAGGCTTATTGCTTGCTGCGCCCGCGGTGAGTGATTACTCGCTGTATTCGTACCAGCAAAACCCAGATTGGCGAAGTGTGGCCGCCCATATTACCAAAGCCGCAGCACCAGGTGATGTCGTTGTCTTTGACCCGCGTTGGAATGCCAAACCGTTCGACTACTACGCCAAACAGGCAGTGCCGGTGAGCCTGGATTTGCCGATCCCATTGCGCGAGAGCGACGTGGCACCCGCACTGGCTGGAGTTACAACCAAGTACCAGCGGCTGTGGTTGGTATGGGATCCAGTACATTATAGCGATCCCCAGGGCTGGGTGCGTGAGTACTTGGACGCTCGTTATTCGCGTCTGGACGAGCGTGAATACCGTGGTGTTGGGGAGGTTATCCTGTATGATCTGCGAGGGACGTCCTCCTCGTAGTTAGAACGCCGGTCATTCGAATAACGGGTCAAGGTAAAGGCCAGCCTGGTTGGCCCGTCTGCTGTGGGTTACGTGATGACTGTCTGTGAACGAGGTGATGGTAATCGCAGAAAGACTATCGTGGCGCTGCTTGGCATCCTATTGCTTGCGGCGGTGCTACGTTTGGGTGGACTCGCCTCAGAGAGTCTTTGGTACGACGAGGCCTATAGCGTCTGGGTAGCCCGACACGATCTGGCTTGGCAGATTGCTATGAGCATCGAGCGCATCTATCCGCCGACCTATTACTTGCTTTTGCATATCTGGATGTTCCTTGGCGATAGCGAGTTCGTGGTCCGCGCTCTCTCGGCGGTCTTAGGGATAGTTTCAGTTGCCCTGATCTACATATTGGGACAGGCGCTGTTTGATAGCGAGACTGGTCTTGTTGGTGCGTTCTTGCTTGCTATTGCGCCCCTGCATATATGGTATTCTCAAGAGGCGCGTATGTACATTCTGGTGGCATTGTTGCTCTCGGTCGGGAATTGGGCGCTCTGGCGGGCAGTGCACGCAAGTGAGCGGCGCTATTGGGCTCTTTACGCTGTTACAATAGGGCTGGCTTTCAGCGCACATTACCACGCTGTTTTCATTCTCACGGCGCATAATCTGTACATGATAGCGCGCTCTCTGATCCGTGGTAAATGGTGCGAGTGGCGGCCCTGGCTGGTGACCCAAGGGGCAGCGTTGGCGCTGGCTGCGGTGGGTTTAGCGGGCATATTCAGCGAAGAGGCCACCTTGTGGTGGGGTGAGTTAACCAAGCGGTATAGTGTGTCCTGGGTGGACCTTATCCGTACCGCTGCTGAATTCACCTATGGACTTACTTTCACTGGTGGAAGAATTGCCTATTGGGGCGGTCTGGCGCTCACTGGGGCATGTTGCATGGTGGCGTTGGTCAGTGCACGGCATCGAGGTGCGATTTCGGGTGCTGATTGGCCAGTAGATGAGGGAACGGTTTACTGCTTGTTCCTCGCGGTCGTGCCCGTGTTGGCGGTGTGGGTGGTATCTCTGTGGAAATCGTTCTATGTATTGCGGTATCTGTTCCCGTTCATGCCCCCATATCTACTCTTGGTGGCGCGAGGAGCGCGCTTGCTGCGGTCCCCGTTTCTTCAGGCGTTCGCCTTAATCGCGATGGTGGTGCTGCTGGCCACGCCGCTAATCAACATCTATATCCTCCCACAGAAAGAGGACTGGCGGGCAGCAGTAGCATATGTAAGCGAGCGCGAGGAACCTGGTGACTGGATTTATTTTGTGGATTATTCGCTTTGGATACCATTTGACTACTACTATCAGGGCAGAGCCCATGAATCTGGCCTCAGTCGCTGGGTCACAGATTACGAACGCATTGGACAACAGGCCGATGAGATGGCCGCAGACGCATCGCGGGTGTGGCTGGTGCAAAGTCATCTGGACAAATACGCAGTGGAAGAATATCTGTTGCGTGATCCGCGTTTCCTCCCGGTAGAGAGGGTGGAATTTTTGGGCATTCGGGTGGTGCTTTTCGAAGTGCTATGATGCTGCGAAGGAATTGGGCTCAACACATAGGTCTTTTTTTGGCCGTCATCGGGGTAATACTGGCCTTGTTGTTGGTGAACGGGCACCTGATGCTCGCCGGTGACAACGCGACATACATAGTACTGGGTCAGTCGCTTGCCTTGGGCAAGGGCTATCGCTTGATCAGCGACCCTCGAGAGCCACTGATGGCTCTCTACCCGTTTGGCTACCCGCTGTTATTGGCAGCAGTGCTGCGGCTGACTGGAAACACGCAAGATCTGTTGGCCGCTATTGTGCCCATGAAATTACTTTCAATTGCCTTTTTCGGCGGGTCTCTAGTGCTACTCTATGATCTACTGCAGAAGGAAGGACACTGGCTCGCAACGTTAGTAACGCTTCTCACTGCCGCTAACCCATACATGCTCGGGTTCGCCACCGAAGTGCAGACGGAGATAACGTTCTTCTTCCTTTCGCTGCTGGCATTGTGGCTCTATGAGAAACAGTATGCCTCAGGCCCAAGTTATCGTTGGCTGGCTATGGTTGCCGTGGTGTTGGGGGCATCGTGCTACATCCGCTCTTTGGGCCTCACGTTAGCGGTGGCACTAGGGCTGGCTTTGCTGTTGCGCAGATCATTCCGAGAAGCGATGACTCTTCTCGCCATATCCACAGGGCTGGTTCTGCCTTGGGTGCTCTATGGGATGAGCCTGCCCTCCACGGGCACGCACGTGGCCTTAGGTCGGAGTTATCTGAGTATATATCTGGCGGGCGACCCATATGGCACCTTTGGCTTGACACCGGGCTTTGTCGTCGAGCGTTTAACGCAGAATCTCTACCTATACGGCGTGGAAATATTGCCCTATATGATTTTCCCTCATCTGCAGAGCATGCTGCGCTGGGAGGCAATGCGCTCGGTGTTACCGTTTTTGGCTGCGGGCATCAGCCTCCTGCCGGTTGTGGGTTTGATCAGGAGGTGGCGCAGTGGAGCGCGAGCAATGGAGTGCTATTTTGCCTTGTTTGTACTCTCAACCATTGCGTATCTGTGGGCGCAAGGTCGGCTGCTCGTGCCAGCACTGCCATTGATCCTGTACTACACGTTGCAGGGTCTAGAGGGTGTACTGAGTTTGGGGCAAGCGCTCCTGCGGGGACGGGTGCGAGAGGGTGCTATTTTGCTGACCGCAGTATTACTGCTCTCAGCACTAGTCGTAGACGGGCGGCGGATTGCCCGTAACATTGGGGAGAATATACACCTCTCGACCCTCGAATACTATGACCGTGACGCGCCGCAGTGGTCGAACTACCTGCGTGCGATCTATTGGATTGATGGCGTAGCGCCGCGGGATGTCCACGTTATGTGCCGCAAGGCCGATATCGTGTATTTGCTGACGGGACGGCAGGCGCTGGAATACCCTTATGTACCGCAACCGGAGCCGATGCTGGAATTAGCGGCAGAGACGAATGTGGGCTACATTATCCGCGATGCATTCACGTGGACAACGACCACGGTACAGTATCTTAGCCAGGCGTTGCGGGATGCTCAGAAAATGACGCCCAGTCCGGTAACGCTGGTGTACCGGACCGAGCCGCCAGTAACAGAGGTTTGGAAGGTGAAGGAGAACTGACAATTGAGAGGAGCAATGGTATGGGCAATCCAATCGGATTGGTTATGATCGCTGTCGCTCTGGGCGTGACAGGACAATTGCTGATGAAAATGGGCATGAATCAAGTGGGCGCAATCGATGCCCTCAGCCTGGACATAGCCAAAAGCGTGGCAAGTAATCTGTACGTTGTCTTTGGCTTCGCCTGCTATGGGTTGTCATCAGTATTCTACCTCTTAGGGCTATCCAAGTTGGACCTGAGCGTAGCCTATCCCCTGGTGGGTCTGGGTTACGTGTTGGTGGTGTTTTTCTCCTGGGCTCTGCTCAAGGAACCGGTTGATGTCTGGCGTTGGCTCGGAGTATTGTTGATTTTCGGTGGCGTGTGGTTGATCGGGCGCTAGCGTGGTGGTGTGAGTGGGGCGATGGTCCGGACTCTCAAACTGAAGAGCGGTGTGGCGATACCGGCTACAATGTTGGCTTTCTTGTGCGTGGTGATGACCTATCCGCTCATCACGGCGTTGGATTCGGCCATCCCCGACTTGAGCACATTAGACGCTTTCGAATATTGCTACAAGTTGTGGTGGTTTAAGCACGCGATAGTGGACTTGCATATCTCGCCGTTTTTCAACTCGCGAGTCTTTTATCCGTTTGGCTATGATTTCGCCATGTCTGAAACCACATTGCCCAACATGGTGCTGGCGCTGCCTATCACGATGATGGCGGGCCACGTGGTAGGGTACAACATTCTCGTTTTGTTCTCGTTTTTCTTATCGGCGCTGGGAGCCTATCTACTTGTGGTCTATTTAACGGAAAATCGGGCAGCAGGGATGGTAGCCGGCGCGATCTATGCGTTTTCGCCCTACCGCTACCACATGGTTGTAGAGGGTGTGCTGCCGACATTCAGTACCCAGTGGGTGCCGTTCCTGTTCCTTAGTCTGGAGATCTACCTCCGCCGCTGGAGACCCTTTTACGCCGTGCTGGCAGGATTTTTCTTGGCGCTGACAGCGCTCTCATCGTGGTACTACGGTTATATGGTGGGTTTGTTCGTACCGGTCTATGTGGTGGTGCGGATGTGGGGTGCAGGTAGGCAGGTCTGGAGGCGCATTCTGCAGGGAGGCATTCTCTTGGCAGCGGTGACATTCGTGGCGTCTCTGCCGGGGCTGGTGCCGCTTTTGAGTGTGTGGGGTTCCGGGACGAATTGGTCATTGAGCCACGTGGACTGGTGGTCAGCCAGCCTGTCGGATTTCGTGTGGCCCAATATCCGGCACCCGTTGTGGGGGCGGGTGCTTTATCCGGCCTACGAGCAATTGACACGGGAGAATGACCTGTATTTGGGCATTGTGGCACTCACGTTAGCAGTAGTGGCTCTCCGAACACGGCGAGATCGGACCACTTGGGCCTACACCTGGTTGAGTGGGCTGGCTGGAGTGCTGGCATTGGGGCTAACATTGCATGTTCTACGAGATAGGCTCTACATAGGTGTTCCGAGTGAGGTCGAACGGGTTTTCACTGTGGGGATGGGGATGCTTGCCAAGCGCCTGGCGCTTAACCCCGCGCCAACGTACTACGCATTGCGCCAACAGAACGCCATTTATGTTCCAATGCCCACATTTTTTCTATATCTTTTCTTGCCCTTCTTTAACACTATGCGTTTCTTCGCTCGTTTTGGGGTGTTGGTGACACTGGGTATGTCGGTGCTGGCTGGTTTGGGCACGACAGAGGTGCTTCGGCGTGTGAGCCGACCGTTGGCTGTCGCTGGAGTGCTCCTGGCACTGGTCCTTTTCGAGTTCGCCGTCGAACCGACACAGATGGGCCTGGCTAGCGCTGCACCCAGAGCGATTGACAAATGGTTAGCAGCGCAACCGGGGGATTTTGCAGTTATCGAGTTCCCGATAGATTCCGCGCTCACGGGCCGAGGTCTATTTGGCACGATCACTCACGGCAAAGCCATTGCTTATGGTTATGGCACCTTTTATCCCGCTGGCTTCCAAGCAGCGCGAGCGGAGTTGAGCCAGTTCCCAAGTGAGGCCAGCGTAGATATTTTGCGACGCTGGGGTGTGCGTTATGCCCTGGTGGACACAGTTCGGTATGGGGATGAGTGGCCTCGCATATTAGCAGAACTGACGTCCATGACGGGTCTGCGGATGGTGGAGATAGCCGGCCAATTTCACGTATATGAGGTCTTGCCATGAGGGCGCAGGGGCGGATGCTATCAGTCCTGGGTCTTTTCGTGGCGCTCAGTGCCGTGATGACCTATCCAATGGTGCTCCATGCGATGAATGCCATTCCCGGTCCGCCAGCCGATAATTTTGAGGTGCTTTACCGCGTCTGGTGGTTTAAGCACAGCCTGTTTGATTTACATATATCGCCTTTCTTCAACCCAGATGTGTTTTATCCCTTTGGCTACGACCTGAGTCTGGGCGAGTCCACACTCGCAAATATGGCGTTCAGCCTGCCCGTGACGCTGGCTGGTGGGCATATATTTTCCTATAACCTGATCATGTGGGGTACCTTTGTTCTATCGGGTTTCGGCATGTACCTGTGGGCCCATCGGGTCCTTGGCCATCGGGGAGCAGCCATTGTCGCAGGGGTGGTCTATGCTTACTGTCCTTACCGGCTATTGCATTTGACGAGCGGTCAAGTTGCCCAGGTGAGCACGCAATGGCTGCCATTTATGTTGCTTTGTTTAGATCGCGCTCTCGAGCGGCGGGATGTACGCGCTGCAGCGATGGCTGGGTTGTTTTACGCGCTGACGGCGCTCTCGGCGTGGTATTACCTGGCCATTGCAGGGTTGTTCGTGGTGCTGTATGGAATCCTGCGGATGCGTCCGTGGAGAGAATCCTTGCGCGATCGAGCGCTCTGGCATTGTGCGCTGGTGTTTGTGACAGTGGTAGCGGTATGCTTAGGGCCGTTGGTGGTGCGAAACCTCAGCCTTTTGTGGGGCGATGAGATGGGTTATTCGCTGTGGTATGTAGATGCACTCTCGCCCAGTCTCAACGATCTGTTTTTCCCACGGGTGTTACGCCCGCTGTGGGGCGGCGAACCACTCAACCAGGATGAATATGATTTCTCCGTGCACCTGTACTTGGGCGTCCCGGCACTGGCACTGGCAACGGTGGGAGTATGGAAACAGCGGAGGCCGTTCGTCAAAATAATGCTCGTCATTGAGTTGGTGGCGCTGGTCCTGTCATTGGGACCACGGCTGCGCTGGGATGGTGGACCGGTGTTGATACCGGTGCCGCCGACCGTGGAGAGGGCTTTCACGGCGGGAATGGGCATTCTCGCCAAGCGGTTGGCGTTGTACCCAGCACCATCGTATTACATGCTCCGCGAGCCAGGCAGCGTCTACATCCCGCTTCCGGCGCTCCTTTTGCGACTTTTTGTACCCTCTTTCCAGTATGTGCGCCAATGGTCCCGCTTCCTAGTGCTCACACTACTGGCGCTGGCAATGCTGGCGGGGTTTGGTGCGGCGGCGATCTCCCAACAGGTGGGTGGTCGGGCGGCGTGGGTATTGGCTCTATTGGTCGCGTTATCCATGTTTGATAGCGCCATTTTGCCCTACCGTTTCGGCTTGTGCATGGTAGGGCCACAGCCGGTGGATGATTGGCTGGCGGCCCAGCCTGGCCACGACCCGGTAGCGGAGTTCCCCTATTACCGTTTTGGAGGCAATGGGCCGCTGCTCTATCGCGCGGTGTATCACGGTAAGCCCATCGTTTCAGGTGCAAGCACGTTCGTTCCATCCGGCCACCGCGAGGCACGCCCTGTGTTGGTTGCTTTTCCTGACGAAGAGGCGCTCGTGTTGCTGCGCAGTTGGGGTGTGCGTTACATCGTGATGAGTTCGGCAGCCTACGGAGCAGATTGGCCGCAAGTCCAGGGGGTATTGACAGCCCAACCTGATCTACGTTTTGTGGCATCTTTCGATGATGTACCAGTCTATCACGATGGCCGGTTGCTGGATATCGTGCCTGGCTATGAGTTATCTTTGCCTCTTGGTCAGGAATTTGTATACGAGATAATCTACTAACAATGCTGCTTTTCACAGGGGGATAACTTGGAAGAGGTGCGTTGTAATCTTTGCGGTGGAGATAGCACTGTTCCTGTGGCTCAAATCAATGGGTTCAATATCGTTCGGTGCCAGCATTGTGGCCTAACTTATGTGAACCCCCGCCTCAATATTGACGAAGTTCACGCCATCTACGATGAGCGGTATTACCGCAATGAGGGTCTGCAAAATGGCAATGGGTCACAGTTTTTTGGCTACGATGATTATTTGGGTGACGAGGAGAACATCCGGCTGACCTTTGCTAAGCGCCTACGCACCATTGAAGTCTATGTTGAGCGCGGACGGCTATTGGACATCGGGTGTGCAACTGGCTTTTTCCTTAATGTGGCGCGCGACCATGGTTGGGATGTGGTGGGTACAGAAGTCTCGGAATACAGTGTAGACTATGCTCGTTCGCATTTCGGATTAGACGTGCGACTGGGAACTTTGCGGGATATTCGTTTCGAAAGCGACACTTTCGATGTGGTGACGATGTGGGATGTGATTGAGCATCTGACTGACCCGATGGGCGAGTTGCAGGAGATCCGACGGATCCTTCGCCCCGGGGGACTGCTCTCCATCATCACGCCCAATGTAGATAGCCTGGTGGCCCGTGTGTTGGGACCACGCTGGGAGGAATTCCGCCGAGTCCGAGAGCATCTTTACTTCTTCTCGCCCAGGACGCTGGCCGCCATGCTCGATCGCGTTGGTTTCGTGGTGCTCAAGACGGAGAGCGCAGACAAGTTTTTCTATCTGGGTCCTGCCGTCCGACGGATGCGCTACTACCTGTGGGACAGCGTGGCTACGGATATACTTTATCGGATTGTGCATCGCCTGCGGCTGGACAAGGTGCGGCTGAACGTGAATCCATTCACCAAGGTAGCACTTTATGCGCGTAAGGAGTGAGAGGTGCAGGTAGCGGGGAGAGAACGTCAGTGGGTCTTGCCCTGGGCAGTGTTAGGGCTGTTACTGGTCCTGACGCTGGCCATGACCTACCCGTTAATCACATATATGACCGAGGCGGTACCGGGACCACCAGGCGATAACCTGAGTTATCTTTGGAAGTTATGGTGGTTCAAACACGCCTTCTTTGAACGACATTGTAATCCGTTGTTTAATCCCGATGTGTTCTATCCGACTGGCTACGACCTGCAGTCTGATGAGACGTCTCTGGCCAATGTTCTAATTGGCATGCCTTTCATCCTAATTGGCGGGGACATCGTGGGTTTCAATGTGCTGATCCTACTGTCGTATGTCCTCAGTGGATTGGGAATGTACCTTTTGGCTTATTACCTCACTGGCAGCCGACTCGCGGGACTGGTGGGCGGGGTATTCTTTGCTTTTGCACCCTATCGTGCTTATGTGGTAGGCGCGGGATGGATGAATAGTATTGGGACGCAGTGGTTACCACTCATGCTCTTATACACGGAAATGACCATTCGCAAGCGAGCCTGGACTCGGGGAGCAATGACGGGATTTTTCTATGCGCTGGCCGGGTTGTCATCGTGGTATTATGCCTGGCTGGGGGCGATTTTGCTCTTACTCTACGTGCTCTTGCGGGCACGGCCCTGGCCGGAGTATCTGACTGATAGGCAGATTTGGGCTTGTCTGTTAGCATTCGCCTTGGTGACGGCAGTGCTTTTCGGGCCGGTGATCTTCTCTATGGTGTGTTCGCGGGCTGCAATTGGCTCGCCGAGTGTGCCTCTGAGCGATGGGCCGGGGATGAGCCTGGATGATTTCGTGGTGCCCAGCCTGTACCATCCGTTTTGGGGCCCGCGCTTGCTGGAATTGAGGGATCGAGTTGTGCCAGGGTACCCCTTCTGGATTTACGGGCTCGGTTATCTAGGTTGGGTGGTGCTTGGATTGGCTGCACTAGCCCTATGGCGTTGGCGTCGTGGGAACATGCGGAGTGAGGGTCTGGCAGCATTGGTGACCATCAGCGTGGTATGCGCGTTTCTGGCATTGGGGCCACTTCTCCATGTTGCTGGGCAACGGGTATACATCTCTGTTCCGGGAATGGTCGAGAACCTCTTCAACCGTGCGATCAGTTTCGTCTCGCGGCGGCTCGCTCTACACCCGACTGCTGCCTATTACCACTTCCAACAATCAGGAACCATCTGGTTGCCTATGCCGACCTATTTCCTATACCTATGGGTTCCAACGTTTAACGTGATGCGGATTTGGGCACGTTTTGGGCTACTCACTACACTGGCCGTATGCGCGATTGCTGCAATCGGGGTAGCGTGCTTGTTAGAGAATGTGCGAAGGCAGCACGTGCGGTGGGCTATAGTGGTCATCGTGATGGGTTTAGCCTTGGCGGATTTCGCCACCATACCTTTGCCATACGGCCGCTCATTGATCGTGGAACAGCCGTATGACGTATGGCTTCGAGAACATGCCAGTGAGGGGCCTATTATGGCCTTCCCACCTTTAGAAGCAGCCATGAGCACGACACTCCTATACAGTACCAAGTTCCACGGGCGGCCGGTGTGTTATGGTTTCACGTCGTTCTACCCGCCACAATTCCAGGAGGCCGTAGCACAGTTATGGGGATTCCCAGATGAGGCTAGTTTAATGGTTTTAAGGCGTTGGGGTGTGCGTTATGTGATAGTGTTTTCCAGTCGGTACGAGCCAAGTGCGTGGCGAGATATGTTAGTTCGGTTGGAAGCGGAGCCCAGTTTGCGGCTGGTGACCCGCTGCGAGGAAAAGCCCATTTTCGAGGACGACCGTTTAGACTCAAGGAATATCAAGACCGAAACGGTGATCAGTCGGGCCATGTTTTGGGATCCCGGTACCGTCTACATTTATGAGTGTGACTTATGATGAGTTGGCAGACACGAAAAAGAATACAGACCGCCCTCGTCATCATACTCTTTCTTGCACTGACCGTGATTCTCACCTACCCGATGGTTACTTATTTCCGCGAGGCAATACCCGGACCTCCTTGGGATGGCTTTTATTATTTAACTCTGCTGCACTGGTTCAGAGAGGCACTCTTTGAGCGTCATGTTTCACCTTGGTTCCACCCTGACATCTTCTATCCCTTTGGCTACAACCTGGCGCTCTCAGAAACTACGTTGAGCAACGTGGCATTGGGGATGCCTGTGAATTTGCTGTGGGGCGAGGTGGTGGCGTTTAACGCCCTGATGTGGCTGTCTTTCGTACTTTCTGGATTTGGGGCCTATTTGCTGACCTATGACTTGACCGGGCAGAGAATTGCAGGCTTAGTGAGCGGGGTAGCCTTCGCTTTCTGTGCCTACCGGATGCAGGCCATGAGTTCAGGTTGGTTACCTACAGTCAGCACGCAGTGGGTGCCCCTCACCTTTTTGTATGTGGAGCGGACCATTCGTCTCCAGCGGCGTCGCGACGCAGTGCTGGCGGGGTTGTTCTACATCCTGAATTGCCAGGCCACATGGTACTACGCTTACGTATTGGGTCTCGTGTTGATGGTCTATGTGTTCGTCCGCCTGCGGCCCTGGCGTGAAACCATGCGTAACCGACGACTGTGGTACTGTGGGCTGGCTTTCGCGCTCACCTTGCTGCTCATGGTTCCGGCTGCAATGCCGTTGATACGGCTCTGGGGGCAACGGCAGATGCAGTATAGCCTGCCCGAGGTGGATTGGCTATCCACATCGCTGGATGACTTTTTCTTGCCGTGTGCTTATCATCCCCTTTGGGGTAGCCTATCGTTAAAGTGGTACAACGATTGGGTGCCTTACTATCCCTGGATTGTGCCTGGCATGGCATATCCAGGCCTGAGCGTCGTTGTTTTGGCCGTCTTGGCAAGGCGTTCTCGAAAAGACCGTCTGCTGTGGAGAGCGTTGCTTATGATTGCAGCGGTGGCCTTCGTGCTGGCGTTGGGTATGACGCTGCATTTACGTGGCGAACGGGTGTACATTCCAGTTCCAGCGGTGGTGGAGCGCGCTTTTACCAAGGTTATGATTGCGCTCTCCAAGCGAGTAGCACTGAACCCGGTGGCAGCCTATGCTATGCCCGAAGGCCAGGGCATCTATATTCCGTTGCCGACCTTTTTCCTTTATTTGTTTCTGCCATTTTTCAATGCCATGCGTGATTGGACGCGTTTCGCGCTGGTGCCAGCCTTCGCGCTCTCCATTTTGGCGGGGATAGGAGCAGGACGTCTGTTGGCTACGAGGTATGGGGTCGCGCGGTCTGTTTTGACGGCAGGGCTGATAGGAGTCGTAGTCGTGGACCTGGCGGCAGTCCCGCTGCCCTTCGGAATGTCGTTAGTACAGCCAAGACCATCGGATACCTGGCTGGCGCAACAGCCGGGCGACTTCGCGATCATGCAGTTTCCATTCCGAGCGCGCGCGTATGCGGGGCCATCGCTCTATGGCATGGTGACGCACCAAAAGAAAGTGACCTACGGCTCTGGTCTTACATTTTTCCCGCTGGCTTATGCGGCGTATCTAGAGACCTTGCAGAGTTTTCCCAGTGCAGAGAGTGTGAGTTTACTGCGGGGTTGGGGTGTGAGGTTCATTTTGGTGGGCTCCACGCGTTATGCGCACGAGTGGCCGGCCGTGGAAGCCGGTATCCGAGCGCGCGCTGACCTGAAATTGGTGGCCGTGTTGGACGAACCGTCCGTGTACGTAGCGTATCGGCCAGGCCCTATGACAGGACGCACGAATGACCTGCGTTGGACAGCAGATCGGGTTTACCTTTATGAGGTGTTGCCTTGAATGAGGGAAGGAGGCACTTAGTTGCCCTCACAATATTCATCGCATTGACGCTGGTGATGACTTACCCTCTTGGCCTGCGAATTGGGAATGCCATCTTAGGGGTCCCAGTGCCCGGAGATGGCTACGAATATATGTACAAGTGTTGGTGGCTGAAACACGCGTTGCTAGATGAGCACATATCACCATTGTATAACCCTGACGTGTTCTATCCATTTGGCTATGGTTTTGAGATGTCGGAGGGCACGTTAGCCAATACTCTCTGGGCGTTGCCATTCACATTGATGTTCGGTGAAGTCGCCGCTTATAACCTAGTCATGTTGTGGTCATTTGTGCTATCGGGTTTCACAGCCTATTTGCTTGTCTTTCAGATGACCCGCTCGGGGATGGCAGGATTGTTGGCGGGCGTCGTTTTCGCTTTTTTGCCCTACCGTATGGTGCACCTTGGGTTAGGCCAGGTGCCTATGATGAGCACAGGCTGGATGCCTTTGTGCTTCTTGTATCTGCGATGGGGTATAAGGGAGGACAAAACACGCTGGGGGATAATGGCAGGCCTAATGTACGCGCTGACCGCTCTGTCCTCGTGGTACTACGCCTATATCCTGGGGCTTTTCGCTGGGCTGTATGTGTTGTGGCGGGGAAGGCTGCGGCAACGGGAGTGTTGGCAGTGGGTCGCCTCTTTTGTGGTGGTGGCCATACTTATGGTGGGTCCATTTGCGTGGCGGCTGGCAGGATTGTCAGAACAACTGGGGGGTAGGCGATACTCGCTCTCGTACGTAGATCAATGGTCTGCGGGCCTTCTGGAGTTCGTCTTGCCAGCCAATGCCTATCATCCCATTTGGGGAAGTGCGTTTCGACCTTTTTTCCGCTATGAGACCCAGAGCATCGTCTATTTAGGGCTGGTGTCTCTGGCGCTGGCAGGGGTGGCTCTGCGAGCACGATGGAGAGACAGAGGTGTGCGTGATTTCGCCGTGCTGGGCGCTGTGGCAGTAGTGCTGGCTTTAGGGACAACGTTGCACATATTGCGTGAACGGTTGTATGTATCCGTTCCGGCGGGAGTCGAGCGGTTGTTCACTGCAGGCATGAGTGTGCTGACGAAGCAACTGGCTTTAAATCCGATTTCCTCTTACGTCCTGCGTGTACCAGGGGCGCTGTACATTCCGCTGCCAACGTTACTGCTATATTTATTTATGCCCTCGTTCAATCTCATGAGGGTGTGGGCACGATTCGGCGTCATAGCGGGGCTGTCGGTGGCCGTATTGGCGGGTGTGGGGTTGGCATCACTGCTGGAACGGGTAACTCGTGGGAGGTGGTTGGTAGCCGTCGTGGCAATTGGGATGGTGTTAATCGATTTCGCTGTGTTGCCCTACCCGTTGGGTTGGTGCGAGGTGCGTGCGCAGACCACTGCCCAATGGCTGGCTGCACAGGATGGAGATTTTGTAGTAATGCGGTTGCCGACCCATTATGCCTTGCGCGGCTCATCGCTTTACGATACCATCACTCACGGTAAGCGTATCGCGTACGGCTATGGGACCTTTTTCCCCCAAGGCTTTGAGGAAGAACGGGAGACACTGGACAGTTTTCCGTCGCCGGAAAGCCTAGAGGTGATGCGCGGATGGGATGTGCGTTACGTGCTTGTGGGCTCCCAAGCGTTTGGGAAGCGCTGGCCGGAGATAGAGCACGCTTTGGATGTTGCGGATTTGCGTTTGGCAGCGATCGTGGATGAGCAGCCCGTTTATCACGATGACCGCTTGCTAAAGACGCGCCCTGGTTATGAGGAGGCCTTTCTGGTGGATCGAGTTTATATCTACGAGTTGTTGCCGCAATGAACGCAAAACGCATGTCGCGTCAAAAGTGGATATTGGGCATGCTTGTCGGCCTGCTGGTTTTCGCTATCTTGGCGACGACGCTGGACGATTTCGGCATTAACTGGGATGAGCCCTTATACATGAAAGCAGCCACGCGCTATCTGGCTTGGTTAGGTATTCTGCGCCAAGATTTGCTGCGCGGAAATCTGGGCCATGCGTTGAGCGACTCGGTAATAACCGAGTGGTGGGTGCAGCCGTTTGAGTTACACCCACCGGTGGGCAAATTGGTAGCAGGCATAAGTTGGGCATTGACCCGCCGCTTCGCTCACCCGATAGCAATGTTCCGATTGGGTTATGCAGCCATTTTCGCCCTGATGACAATGGTCCTTTTCTGGATGGTTGCTGAAATAAGAGATACCAGGAGCGCAACGTTCAGTGTCTCGGCGCTATTGCTCATGCCCCACGTGTTTGCTTACGCTAACATGGTTGCGCTTGACTCCCTGCTTACTTCCCTCTGGGTTATGGCAGTCTATGTTTTCTGGAAAGTGCGCGATAAAGCACACTGGGGTTGGACGTTCGTGCTCGGCCTGCTATTCGGTCTTGCGTTTGGCACCAAATTCACTGCTATATTGATGCCTGCGACCTTGTTCCTGTGGGTTCTTCTCTACCGACGATCGCGGGGGCTTTTCTTCCGCCTGGTCGCCATGGGTCTGATCGGTTTTGCGACGTTCTTCCTGATATGGCCTTGGCTCTACGCTGCACCGCTTGAACGCTTAGCGATGTATTTGGGCGCGGTTTTCGGCATTGGACAGCAGATGGGAGTTGAATTCAGCCATGCTACCAAGACGCAGTACTATCTGGGACAGGTGTATCATGGCTCTCCATGGCATTACCCTTTCGTGCTAACCTTCGCCACTGTCCCTGCGACCTTAATGCTGACTTGTCTGGTCGGTGGAATTGTGTTCGTTCGGGCAGCACGGCGAGACGAGGCAGCGGGGCTTGTACTGCTCAACATCGCTGTGCCGATCGCGGTGACGGCTACCGGTTTATCGGCGGCTTACAATGGTGTGCGCCAGTTCCTGCCGGTGTTCCCCTATCTGGCGGCGCTGGCGGGGACTGGGTTTGGTGTGCTGGCGGATTGGGTAGAGGCTCGGCTGAGTGGTCGCGGGTTCTGGCTTGTGGTGTTGGTCACGGTTGTGGTGGCTCTGGCTTTGCTTATTCCACCAGCGCGCTCGTTGGTTAACATTCATCCATACGAACTGGCGTACTACAGTGAGTGGGTGGGTGGGGTGCCGGGTGCGTATCGTCTCGGTTTAGAGACAACCTTTTGGTGTGACACGTATATAGATGCACTGCCTTATCTCAACGCCCACGCAGCGCCGGGTGAATTGATCTGGGCTGAGAGTCCGGCCCCTTTGCGGATGTACCAACAGTTGGGTATGTTGCGATGCGATGTGACCATCCGAGGTGGCGATCTCGTGGATCCGTATACATGCGATTTTGCGGTGATCCAGGCACGACAGAGTGGATACACTACTCGCATCCGTGAGATATTAGCCACTCGCCAAGCGGTTCATAGCCTGTGGTATAATGGGGTATTACTGATGGCGATCTACCATTGGGAGAAAGCGCTGTGAGAGTCGTGGAGCGTTTGCGTGCCGTGTGGAATGGCAGTCTCCGACTGGATATAAGCGTTCGTGATGTATTTAGCCTGACTCTATTGCTTGGGTTGGCTACGGTGCTTTTGTTCTTCAGGCTAGGGGAGGGGAGCCTGGCCGACTACGATGAGGCAACGTATGCCCAGATCGCCAAAGAAGCCCTGAGGACAAACGATTGGCTGACGCCGCATTGGAACGGCGTGCCCATTTTCGACAAACCGCCACTCTCGATGTGGCTGACAGCGCTGGCATACAAGGTCTTCGGCATCAACGAATTCGCCGCGCGGTTCTGGTCGGCGGCTTTCGGCTTGGGTGTTGTGGTGATAACCTATGCCATTGGGAGGATGCTATTTGGCTGGGTCGCGGGATTGGGCGGGGCACTACTCTTGCTGACGGTGCAGAATACACCTCACAGTTATGGCTACAATTTCGTGGCCCTTTCGCGACAAGGGATGCTGGATAGTACGCTTATCTTTTGGCTATGTCTGGCTGCACTCTTGGCTTGGAAGGGCCGTGAAAGGCCTCGGTGCTGGGTGTGGATGGGCGTGCCGCTAGGACTGGCGTTGATGACTAAGAGCGCTGCGGCACTGGTGCACTATGGGATCATCACGCTATATCTGTTTCTGAGCCAAGGGCCCAGGCTGTTTCGCCGCGCCGAATTCTGGGCGGGCCTCGGCGTCAGCGCCCTCATTGGGCTACCCTGGTATCTCTATCAATTGGTGATTCATGGTTACGAGTTCTTCTTTCGCTTTGTAATACTACACATCTTTGGCTACGCTAGTGGTTGGCAAGGTCATACTGAAACGACACCATGGTTCTACCTGGGGGTTATCCGCAACGGGTTCCCGGTTTCCTGGCTGGCCATGATTCCGGCAGCAGGATACGGACTCTGGCAGGTCATTTACAAGCGAGGGTACCAGTGGCTTCTTTTGCTCTGCTGGGTGGTGGTACCGCTGATATTGTTCAGCGCGGCCAACACCCGCATCGCCTGGTATATCCAGCCGACATACCCAGCCCTAGCACTCCTAATCGCCGGGCTGATCACCAGGCTCTTTAGAGGCGGATGGGGGATACTGGTCATTGGGATTTTGGTGGCCTTTGGGTTGCGCCTGCCGATGGTAGGCGATCTCAGCGCTGACGTAAAGCGGGTGGCCCAAGAAGCACGCTGTCTGGCGGGGCCCGACGGCGAATATCTCATTTTCTGGCGTGATGCGCCTATCCCAAGGCCATCCGCCCTCTATTATCTGGATGCAGCTCGCTTTGCGGCGACCGAGGAGGATTTGGTGATGCAATTACCGGAGACAGCGTATATCGTGACCGATGTGGTGTCTTGGGATGGTATGGAGCGTTGGGGCAACATCGTATATCGTGCTGGCAACGAATTGCTGGTTGTGCCACGGCGTAACGGGAGGTAAGAACATTGGCGGATAAGTGGATACCATTGACCAAACCATATTACGGACCTGAGGAGGAAGCAGCCGTCCTGGCGGTGCTTCGCACAGGCAACGTGGGCGGTGACGGCGAGCAATGTAAGGCCGCCGAAGCCTATATGCGGGAGCGATTCGGTGTCAAACACGCCTTGCTGACCACCTCGTGCACCCATGCGATGGAACTAGCGCTGATGGCCTGTGGCATCGGACCAGGAGATGAGGTTATCCTGCCCAGTTTTACTTTCACCTCCACTGCCAACGTGATCTTGCGTCAGGGGGCGAGGCCAGTTTTCGCTGAGATTGAGGAGGCAACCTTTAATCTGGACCCGGAGGATATCAAGCACCGCATCAGCCCCCGCACTCGTGCTATTATGCCTGTGCACTACGCTGGGATCGGTTGCCGGATGGATGAAATCATGGAGATCGCCCAGCGATACGGCCTCTTGGTCATTGAGGATGCAGCCCAGGGGGTTGGAGCCAAGTACAATGGCCGATGGCTGGGTGCGATTGGAACGGCTGGTTGCTATAGTTTTCATGTTACTAAAAATGTCACCTGTGGCGAGGGCGGAGCCCTGTTGACCGATGACGATCAGTTGGCCGAACGGGCAGAGATAATCCGCGAAAAGGGGACCAACCGTTCCCAATTTCTACGGGGCCAGGTAGACAAGTACACCTGGGTGGATTGGGGTAGCAGTTTCGTTCTCTCCGACCTCTTGGCAGCGGTGCTGGTACAGCAACTGCGGAAGATGGACGAGATCAATGCCAAACGCCGAGTGATCTGGGAATACTACTATCACCGCCTGGAGGAACTGGCACTTGAAGGGCAAATCATCCTGCCGGCTCTTGATCCGCTGGCCGAAAGCAACTGGCACATCTTTGCCATCCGCACGGACCTCGCTCGACGTGACAAAGTGTTGGCCGCTCTGCGAGCCCGGGGTATTGGGGCCACATTCCACTACATCCCCTTGCACTCTTCGCCGTATGGGCGGAAGATGTGGGGTTACACGGCTGAAGATTTGCCAATTACGGAGAAGGTGAGCGCTTCACTCATCCGCTTGCCCATTTATCCTGACCTGACACCACAAGAGCAGGAATACATCATTGATTCGCTCTACGAGATCTACGCAGAAATCTGAAGACAAATGACTGAACCTGTTGATCTGACTCTGGTACTTGCCTGTTACAATGAAGAACCTATTATCGAGAGAAGCGTCCGCGAGATCGTAGATATCTTGGACATGGCGCGTTTCCGTTATGAGATCATCTTCGTGGATGATTGTAGCCGTGACCGCACGCGAGAGTTGATTGATCACATCATCGCTGCGTATCCAGATCACCGGATGAGTCGTATCTTCCATGAGCACAATGTCGGGCGTGGTGGGACGGTTGCTGATGGCATTCGTGCCAGCCAGGCGGAATTCGCAGGGTTCATTGACATTGATCTGGAGGTGCATGCTCGCTACATTCCTTCATGCGTGCTGGCCTTGCAGCAAGGTGCGGACGTAGTGACGGGCTTGCGCAATTACAAATTCAGTCTGCGGCGCATGGATCGTTATTTCATGAGCCGGGGGTACGCCTGGCTGATGCGGACTCTTTTAGAAGTACCTATTCAAGACTCAGAGACGGGCTACAAATTCTTCCGCCGGGAGAAGATATTGCCGGTCTTGAACGAGATCGAAGACACCCGTTGGTTTTGGGACACGGAAGTCATGGTGCGCTCTTACTTACGGGGGTACAAAATCGCCGAAATTCCTTGCCTATTTCAACGCCGTCCCGACAAGGTTTCCACGGTGAACAGCCTCAGGGACACGTGGGACTATTTCATCAAATTGTGGCGTTTCCGCCGGGTGGTGCGTGCTCTTCGAGCACACGGAGGCGTGCCTGCGCCAGCGAAGGGGGTAGCAAGTGAGTGAAACCAAACACGTACAGGAGGACATACAGGCTTATTGGCTGAAGCAGCCGGAATTGTTTGCGGGAGCCTATGAGGAGCGAGGGCGTGGGTTTCTCAGCGGGTTCTTGGCTCGCTTCTTGCGTGACAGGTTGGGCCAAATCATCCCTCTTCTGCAAGTCAGGCCGGGTGAGCGAGTGATTGATGTGGGTTGTGGGTCCGGGCCATATTTGGAAGCGCTGGTGAAGATGGGGGCGCAGGTTACCGGAGTGGACTATTCGGCGGAGATGCTACGCCTGGCCAAAGAGCGCTTGGCTCGGGCGGGCATCCATGATGTACCATTGATTCAAGCCGATGCACGAGATCTATCGGCTATTGCCGGCCCGTTCGATTGGGTACTGGCCGTGGGGCTATTGGACTATGTGCCCGATACGTTACAAGTACTGCGCGAATTCAACCGGCTGCTACGAGCCGGCGGCCGGTTGTTAGCGACAATTCCCAAAAATCCCAGTCCATTCTTTTTCATCCGCAGTGGCCCGGGTAACTGGCTACGGCGGATGGCATTGGATCTGCCACCCATCCTAGTGGCGGTTAATCGCGCCGAGTTGGAGGCGCTATGGACCAGGGCAGGCTTTGCACTGCAACAGGTAGCCGTGACCCAGGCGACTATGTGGATCACATTAAGCCAAAAGACAACTGCGCAGGAGTGAATCTGGTGCCAAGGGACACTATCTTGATCATTCCGGCCCATAACGAGGAAGCCAATTTGGGCTCTGTGCTGGATGAGGTACGTGCAGTTGGCTACAAAGGGGATGTAGTGGTCATTAACGATTTCTCTACCGACCGCACGGCTTTGGTGGCCAGACGCAAAGGAGCGGAGGTCGTCAACTTGCCCTGTAACTTGGGATACGGCGGCGCGGTGCAGGCTGGCTTCAAGTACGCCGTAGAACGCGGGTACCGCTTCGCAGCGGTCATGGATGCCGATGGTCAGCATGCGCCAGAGAGTTTGGCAGCCCTGTTGCAGCCTGTGGTCGAAGGTCGCGCCGATATCGCAGTGGGGTCGCGCTACCTGGGACGTGCGGAATACCGAGTTGGACTGGCGCGCACTATGGGTATGAGATTTTTCAGCAATCTTGTCTCTTGGATCACTGGCCAACGCATCACGGACCCCACGTCGGGCTACCAGGCTATGAACGCGGAGGTCATGCGCTTTTTCTCGCAGGACAACTATCCGGCCGATTACCCAGATGCAGACACGATCATACTGGTGAAACTGGCAGGCTTCCGCCTCATTGAGGTGCCAGTCGTGATGCGTGGCCGGCTGAGCGGCGTCTCCATGCACTCCGGTCTGAAGCCACTTTACTATGTGGTCAAGATGATGTTGTCTATCATGATAGTGCTTTTGCGCCAGAGGTCACGCATGCGCGCGGTGCGACCAGGCCCCGATATAGAGGGTGGCTTTTAACATGGTTAAATGTCAACATGCCCTCTCCATCGATGTGGAGGATTGGTATCATCCCGAACTTATTCGTCCACATGCTGTAGAGGAGCGCGACTCTATCGTTGTTGAGGCGACGCAAATAATATTGAAACTTTTAGAACGGCACGATGTGCGGGCCACATTCTTCGTTGTCGGTGAAGTGGCAGCCAGGCACCCCGATCTGGTGCGCGAGATTCATACTGCCGGGCATGAAGTCGCGTGCCATGGGATGTCGCATAGACCACTGTGGGATCTAACGCCGGAGGACCTGCGCGCGGAATTGGAAGCGTTTGCGAGTATAGTGACCCCACTTGTTGGAGAGGGCTCTGTCGTAGGGTTTCGTGCCCCGACCTTCTCGCTGGATAACCGTACGGCCTGGGCGATAGATGTGCTGCGAGAGTTCGCCTACCAATATGATTCCAGTGTATTCCCCGTTCGAACTCCATTATATGGGGTGCAAGACTGCCCGTCAGGGCCCTATTACCCTTCATCGGATGATGTGACGAAAGCAGACCAAGCAGGGGGTTTCGTTGAGTTTCCGTTGCCTGTGTTTCGTTGGGCGTGGCTGAAGATACCCGTGGGGGGCGGGTTCTACCTCCGTGCCATGCCCTTCAGGGTGCTGGTGCAACTGTTACGAGCGATAGAAAAGAGGGCACCCTTTGTATTGTATGTTCACCCATGGGAGATGTATGAAGAGGTACCGCGAGTAACCTTGACACCTCTCTCCCAGTTAGTCTCGTATTACAACATCAGGGGTGCGTTAGCCAAGTTAGAAGGCCTATTGCGGGTTTTCGCTTTCGCACCAATCAGGGAGGTATTGGCCGGTTATCTACCTCGGCGAGGGATGACCACATGAGTGAGAACCGGCGTTTTACCATCCTTGTTTTCGTGATCTACGCGGCATTGGCGCTTTTCTGGTTGTTGTTCGGGCGGGTCAACCAGGATGAGGGCTGGTATTTGTACGCGAGCAAACTGGTGTATCGAGGCCAGGTGCCTTATCGCGATTTTTCGTACACCCAGATGCCGCTTCTGCCCTATGTCTATGGCCTGGTTCAGATGCCGTTTGGGGGTAGCCTGTTGATAGGGCGGCTTACATCTATCGCCTGTGGATTGCTTGCCTTGGGCCTGACGATGGCTGCGGCCCGGCGCTTGAATGGCGACCAGGCAGGGTGGGCAGCGGGGGCATTGGTCTGTACCAATTCCTTCACCATCTATTACTTCACATTAGTGAAGACCTACGCATTGACAGGCCTGCTTTTGGTGGCGATGGCCTATGCTCTTGCCCGCTGGCCTCGTTCATGGCAGGGGTACGCCCTGGCATTAGCGGCGACGACAGCAGCGGTGGGGGTGCGTCTCTCGGTGGCCCCAGCGCTGATCTGTGTGATTGCCTATGTGCTGTGGCAGAATCGCCAGTGCGTTCGCCGCCTGCTGCAGTGGACACTTTTGGCTATAGCCTCTGCAATTCTGCTCGTTGTGCCCTATCTTCTATATAGCGACGTTTTTATATTCAACGTAATGGGGCATCACTTGGGCAAGTACAATCTGGAAGGGAGCACGCTGGGCGTGGCCCTGCGTATCTTCGTTGAGAAGGCATATATTCTCTCCGAAGTAGTAAAGCAGTATTTCCTGGTGTACACCCTTATTGTGGCTAGTGTAGCGCTGGGTTGGCAACATAGCCTGCGCCAGTGGTGGCAAAGGAACGCTGTGGTGGCCCTTCTGTTGGTCGTGTACACTCTGGTCTTTGTGGCCAACTTTGTCCCCGGAGTGGCCCAGGATGAGTATCAGACGTCCCTCTTACCCATCGCTGCAATAGTCGCTGGTACAGGCTGGGAGCAATTCGTACGCGAACTTAGCGCACGGAGGCGACGTGATGCTTGGGCTTTGCTGTTGGCGGGATGTGCTCTGGCGCCCATCGCCTTTGGGCTGGGCCGAGGGACCTTTTCGCCGTTCACGGTGCAGGGCAAGACATTGCCATTGGCGCAGGTGGCGGCGGCAGGCCGGTTTGTAAACGAGCATACTGCACCTGACAGTAGGGTCTTAACGCTGGACACGTATGTGGCCATCGAGGCAAAGCGCGATGTGATACCGGGTCTGGAGATGTCCATTTTCTCCTTGTATCCCCAGATCTCGACGGATCAGGCTCGCCGATTGCGAGTGATGAATGCGGAGATACTATTGGCTGCGTTGGAGAGCGGACAGGCAAAAGCAGTGGTCGCCTCTGAAACGGCGTTGGGCATAATTGCTGGTGCAGAGCATCAGGATATACAAGGCTTTTCCAGCTATTCGATAGAGGGGAGTCGTTTCTACGCGGCACTGAAGGAGCGTTACACGTTGGCCCGTGAGATACCATATTTCGGCCAGTTTGGAGACACCCTTTGCATCTACCTCCCTCGAGAATGATATGGAACTCAGCATTCTTATCCCGGCATTGAACGAGGAGAAAAACATTGCCCGACTCATCCTGCGAGTGCGTGAGCAGGTGAGCAGACTTGTGCCAGAACACGAGATCATCGTGGTAGATGGGCACTCACAAGACCATACATGCGAGTTGGCACAGAGAGCAGGAGCGATCGTGGTGGAGCAGGATGCGCCTGGCTATGGTGGTGCTCTCAGGGAAGGTTTCGACCTTGCGAGTGGTAATTATATTCTGACCTTGGACGCGGACTTTTCCCATAGCCCGGATTTCATTGCCACCCTATGGGCGGTCCGCGAACGTGCAGAGGTGGTCATTGCTTCCCGGTATGTAGAAGGGGGAAGCGCTGAGATGCCCTTCTACCGGCGGGTATTTAGCGTGTTGCTGAACTTCTTCTTCGGGCGAGCACTTGCTCTGCCGGTACGGGATGTATCCAGTGGTTTCCGACTTTATAACGCCCGGGCAGTGCGCAGTCTAGAATTGAAGAGCGAGGACTTTGATATTCTCGAGGAGATCCTGATAGAGTGTCTCGCGCGTGGGATGACGGTGAAGGAAGTGCCCTTCCATTTTGTGCCAAGGGGGGAGGGCAGATCCCATGTTAAGTTGCTGAGGCTCGGCCTTGCATGTTGCAAGACGTTCACGCGTATGTGGAAGTTGCGCAACTCTATCGACAGCGCAGATTACGACGCAAGGGCTTTCGACAGCCTCATTCCACTACAGCGCTACTGGCAACGGAAACGCCACCGTATCATTACCGGTTGGGCTGAGGGGTACCAACACTGCCTGGACGTGGGATGTGGATCGAGTTGCATTCTGCGGGACCTGGGAGGACTTGCGATAGGTCTGGACATCCAGCATAACAAGCTGCGCTATGCGCGCCGTTATGGTCGGCCTCTCATTCATGCCTCTGTCTTCGCGCTGCCATTCGTAGACCAGAGTTTTGACTGCGTGATCTGTTCAGAGGTAATTGAACATATCCCTCGGGATGAATGCCTCTTTAGCGAATTGGCTAGGGTGCTGAAAGGAAACGGGAGGTTGATTTTGGGCACTCCAGACTATGGGCGTTGGCAGTGGCGACTCATTGAGTGGTTTTATGCCCGCCTGGCCCCTGGCGGATACGCTGACGAGCATGTCACTCACTATAGGCGGAACGAATTGATTGCTATTCTACGTGGGCTTAGATTTCAACTTGAGCAAACGGCGTACGTGCTCGGCTCAGAGTTGATATTGGCTTTCACAAAGCGCGATCAAGGGAAAGAGTTGTGATTTCAGTGGTAATCCCCGTGCATAACGGGGCTGAAACTATAGGCGAGTGCTTGGAAGCCATCGGGCGATCGGATTATCGTGACTATGAAGTCGTAGTAGTAGATGATGCTTCCACTGACAATACCGCTGAAGTCGCTGCCCGGTACCCTTGTCAGTTGGTGCGGCTCGAACGCAACGTGGGGGCAGCCACTGCCAAGAATATCGGGGCGCGCAAGGCTCGGGGCGATATCATCCTCTTTACTGACGATGATATCTTGCTCCAACCAGATACTCTACGCCTTGTGGCAGAAGATTTCAGCGATCCACGGTGTGATGGGGTAGTGGGCCTATTAAGCAAGGATTTGAGATATCCGGACTTTCCTGCTCAATTCAAGAACCTGTGGATGCACTATACATACATTCGTTTAGCAAACACATCAGAGGCTGGACAAAATGTCGGGGTTTTCTATACTAGTCTGGCAGCCATTCGTCGGGAGGCATTTGAAGCGTTAGGTGGCTTCGATGAGCATTACTGCGGGGCCAGTGTAACGGAAGACATAGAATTTGGCCAGCGCCTGATGACGGCGGGTTACCGTATTTTCGTGGATCGGCGGTTAACAGTGGAGCACCTGAAACGCTATACACTGTTGGGCCTCCTTCGTGAAGATCTCCAGCGCGCCAGCGGATTGATGAAGACCTGGTTGCGAAAAAGACTAGGCAATACTGGCCAACGGTATTATGCCTCGGTGCCCTGGTTCTTTGCCCTGGCTGTGCCGTTATCCTACGGCATTCTCCTCTTTGCATTTTTTGGCCTGCTCTCGGCCCACAAGGTGTGGTGGGCGCTGGCCGGGGCCTGCTGGTTAGGCGCGCTGATTTGTAACGCCCCGTTCCTGGGCGCACTCTACCAGGCGCGTGGGTTACACTTTCTGGTGAAGAGTTGTCTTTTCTTACCACTAGACCTGTTGGTTTCTGGGATGGGAATTGTGCTCGCTATCCTCGATTTCATGCGCGGCAAACGATACTGAGAGATGTTTATGATCGCTTTCGCGAGAGAAAGAGCCAATTGCATTAAGATACCTGCACTGCTCATTCTGGCGGGCGTGCTCTTGTTCACATCCTTTTATCGCCTGGATGCCTGGCCTGCGACATGGCAAGATGAAGGCATCATCCTCCAGGCCGCTTGGAACTTAGCGGAGCGGGGTGTTTATGGCCTGCGTTCGTCTGAGGGCATGCGGCCCTTTGATCCGGCGTTGACCACCGGGCCAACCGTAGTGGTGCCTGTTACCTTGGCTTTTAGATTGTTCGGGATCGGTCTCATCCCAGGGCGGGCGGTGATGGGTTTATATCTCATATGGACGGTCATCGCTATCTACGCTTTGATGCAGCACTTGTATGATTGGCAAGTGGCTTTGCTGGCTGCCTTTATGGTGCTGGCCTGCTACACTTACGATGCGAATCTCGTGCAGCGTGGGCGTTATGTGCTCGGTGAGGTACCAGGGTTATGTTTTATCTTATGGGGAGCGTACTTCTGGGTAAAGGCACTGTGGGGGACGAGATGCCGTGATGTCGCATTAAGCGGGCTGTTCTTCGGCTTGGCGATTTTGACAAAGGAAATTTATATCCTGGTCATGCCAGCGCTCGTGGGATTGTGGTTGCTGGATTCGGCATACTATAAACAGCGACGGCATGCTGTATTCCTTTGGTCCCTCGTGTTAGCCATCATGCCCTATGCGGGCTGGGTTGTTCTGCGACGCGTCTTGATGGATCCGGAGGCTTTTGCTGCGGCGATGGAGGTGACGCACGATGCGGCGTTCATCACCGTGGCCATGCCCAAATTAAGTTGGATGTTGAATAGCCTCAAATTCCTGATGCAATCCACTTTCTTCGAATGGTGGTTGCCGGGGCTCATTTACGTGTTTGGAGCAAGCCTGGCGCAACGTGATAGGAATGTCGAGCGGCTGTTCTTGCCTGTCTTTGCCTTAGTGTGGCTAGCGTGGTATCTCTTTGTGTCCAGTGGTTGGTATCGTTATGCGTTCGGTTTGTTGGCAGTGACTCCAGTCTTCGCCGCAGTGCTCTTACGCGACCTGACCAATGCACTTGAGACTTGGTGGAGGACACACAGTGTACCTACATCTTGGTTAGCGCGGGGCAGTGCGGGCTTAGCGTTAGCGTTTTTGGTTTTCTTCCCACTGCGTAACCGCATCCATACCGTTGCTACAGCCAGTGAGATGGACACACAAGCCCTGGCATCGTATATTGTGGCGAATATCGTGCCGGGGGAACTCATTGAGTCCTGCGAGTGGGAGGTGGATATCTTTGCCCGGGATCATCTCTTCCACCACCCATCTCCACAAGCCATGCGCGATTTCCGAATGGCCAATCTAGGTCGCAACCCGGCGAAAGCATACGACTTCCAACGGTACAGTCCATCTTATTTGATCGATGGGCACTATTCCAAGATGTTAGGGGTTTACTCGCAGGAATTCTTGGAGGAACATTGCATACTGCTCACCTCGGTGGGTCGCTATGATCTCTATCGCATCGAGCCGTCTGAAGGCTCTATGCTGAGGAAGTGAACGGAACCCGTTGCACAAATTACGGATTGGAGGATAGAGGATGCGGAAAGCGAGAGATGTTTTCTCGATTGGGGGTATTGCGGAGGACGCCTACATAGGGGATAATGTGGAAATCGGAAAAGGTGTCTCCATTGGCAGCGGCGCTATTATCCATGATCACGTGTGTATCGGCGATGGCTGCATCATTGGCCCCCATGTCGTTTTGGGTGAGCCATTGGAGGCTCAGTATACTCAAGAAGGCTACGAGAACCCGCCCACAATTATTGGTGATGGCGCCATCATCCGTTCTGGCACGGTCATTTACGCCGGGACGACTATTGGCCCCGGCTTCCGCAGCGGACATCAGGCTCTTATCCGCGAGTTTTGCACTTTCGGTGAAGGGTGCAGCGTAGGAACCGCTTCGCAAGTCAGCGAGTACGTGACTTTTGGTGATCATAGCCGCTTTCACAGTATGGCCTTCTTAGGAGCATATACGACGATTGGCAATTTTGTCTCTGGATATCCCTACGTTATCACTTTAGGCTCTGTACACCCTCCTTGTCCAGATTGCTGGGAAGCACCTGTCATTGAGGACTTTGTGGTGCTGAGTACCCACGCCATAATCTATCCACGGGTACGAGTCGGCAAAAATGCAGTCATTTCTGCGGGAGCTGTGGTTACCCGCGACGTGGCTCCGGGTACGCTCGTGGTAGGTATGCCAGGTCGGGGCATACGCCGCGTGGAAGATATTCGCTGTGAGAAAGGGATTTATGAACGGGCGTATCCGTGGCAGGAGAATTTCGTGGGCGGCAATTACCCGTGGGAACGCAAAAAAACCAAAGGCGCTGGCGGTATCGGACGACGTTAAGGGGTGCGGAGATGAGTCGGATTGCAGAAGATGCTTGGATAGGGGACAATGTGGAGATCGGTGAGGGTGTCATCATTGGCCCAGGGGCAGTGATTCATGACAATGTGCGCATAGGTGATTACACAGTAGTCGGGGCCTATGTGACATTAGGCGAACCACTCGCCGCTTTTTACAGTGACCCGAACTACCGGAACCCTCCGACTATCATCGGCCCCCATTCTGTTTTTCGAACAGGAGCGCGGCTCTATGCCGGGAACACAGTGGGAGCGTACTTCGAAGCCGGGCAGTATGCTACTATGCGGGAATACTGCACTTTCGGTGACTATTGTCGGTTCGATGCTTTCGCCCAGACTGACCCTTACGTGACGGCGGGGAATTACTGTCATCTGCATTACAAGGTCATCATTGCTTCGTTCAACCTGCTGGAAGACTATGTGGTTTTTTACCCCTACTCAGCAGCGGCGGATTCGATTCACCCACCGTGTGGAGAGTGTCGACAAGGCTCTCACATCGAGAAATATGTGGTGGTTGGAGCCCACGCCTTGATTTTTCCCGGCCTGCGCATTGGCGAGGGAGCGGTGATCTGCCATGGGGCGATGGTGAACAAGAGCGTGCCACCAGGTAGAGTGGTCTCAGGTATACCAGCGAAAGATGTGGGGGCAGCAAGGGCACTGGAATGTGACCGGGATATCTATGCCCGCGCTTACCCGTGGCGGATGAACTTGCCGGATTTCCGGCCATAACAGTGATGGGAAGTGATGTAAAGTGCTTGGGTTTGGTCTATGAGTACAGGACCTATGCTGCGGCAACCGCCAAATAAACCGTTGGAACGTTTTAGTGCACTACGCCTGTGGATGCCGGGGCTCATCATAGCGATCGGAGCGCTTGCATTGCGCCTGTGGTACGTGCTGTTTCGCCCGCAGGTGCAGCCTGTGTGGGATGCGGCACTCTACGATGCGACGGCCATGCGCATCGCAGCCATAATCCGCGGCAGTAGCATCACACGAGAAACGTTGGTGGAATTAGATGCAGTGTGGCTGAAAGGACCAATTCACCCGCTCGTCCTGGGATTGGTTTACGCTCTCTTTGGCCATAGTTACACCATCGTGCGCCTCCTACAGGCTCTGCTCGACGCCGGAACATGCTTGGTGCTCTACGCTCTAGGATGTCGGCTGTATGGCAGAAGGGGGGCCGTTTTCGGTGCTTCCCTGGCTGCGATTTACACCCCCTTTGTGCTTGTCACGGGCACGATCATTCAGGAACCGCTTACCTTTTTTCTGCTTGCGGTTGCCGTTTATCTTTTGGTGCGCGCGAGCGAGAGCACGCAGGTGTGGGATTTCCTATGGGCCGGGGTGGCATTGGGTCTCGTGGTGCTCTCGCGCGTAGCGTTGCAGTTCCTGTTCATTGTCTTCTTGCCGGTGGTTGTGTTGGTGTTGTGGCGTAAGGTTACTGCTTTCTGGCGGCATGTGCTGGCTTTTTCGTTGGGCTTGGTGATCCTGTTAGGTCCGTGGATGTTTCTCACTCAGGCTGTGCAAGGCCGGGTCTCCCTCAGTGGCGGTTATGGCTATGGGTTGGTCTTCTATCGCGGACTTTATCTACCGGATGAATGGTGGATTGCCGACGTTATCCCACAGAGCACACAACTGAAGCAGGTGATGGCTGTGCGTGGTCACGTTGAGCCCACGGACGCAGACTATTGGTCGGCTTATTTCTTGACAGTGCAGCAAAATCCGCTACACGCTTTATCGGTGATGGTTGGGCGACTTTACTACTACTGGCAATACCCATTCAATCTCTTCGCCCAGCATGTTGTCATGCCCCGGGGGGTGGATATAGCGATTCACCAATTCGTTGTGATAATGGGCGTATTAGGGGCGTTTTTGGGCTTGGGGGCGCGGCGAGAGCCCCTCTTTCTCATTAGTGTGGTGGTCTATGTTTTAGTGACATTGATGGCTTTCCCACTGGAAATACGCATTGCTATGCCAGCCATGCCATTCTTGTGCGTGCTGGCGGGCGGCGCAGTGGACTTTGTGGTAGCATGCTTGGGCGATCTGTGGCGCGGGGACGTGGATTGTAGGAGACGATTTCTGGATGGTTTGGTTGTGGCGGTAATTGCGTTCGGGCTTTTCTCTTTTCTACCTGTGCCAATTCTCTTGCGTATTGCGCCTGGGCTGGGGCCGGTAGTCGCACGCGGATTGACCATCCTGTTGACAGTTTTTCTGGCTGCTACGTTGGCGCGATTAGGTTATCTTGTTCTGTGGACGCGGTTGCCGCGGCGTCGGGCCTTGTTCATTGCTGGCTTTGGAACGTGCGTGTTCTTAACCCTGTGGCTTTTACATGCACGTGTGGACGGCACGTGGCGGCGGTGGAGCGTGCGCTTGGTTGACAGCGAGGTGCGTTTGCGCCAGCAGATTGCTTTGCCCGAGGAGTTGGGTCCAGTGAAATGGGCGGCGGTTTTCGTGGACATGAATTCTGGGCCGGGACGAAATTATGGCTTAGGTCTGTGGCTAAACGGCAAAGTGCTGGCTTACTGGCCGAACGGTCTGCTCATTGAACAGAGCGGCCCACTGGGCGAGGATTTACAGTATCGCATCCTGTTGGAGCAACAGCGGCGGCTGCTGGAGGAAGTGCCACAGTGGGTAGTGATACCCGTTGAACCCACACGCCTGAAGAGGCTACGGAGTGTGGTGCTAGAACTAGGGTTGGGGCCGGCAGGCAATCCCCGCACCGACTACGTCGAGGTCTACGGCGATTACCGTCTGTGGGAGCCTGTGTTCAACGGCCCGTCCTTCAATGCCCTGGGTGTTACTGAGCGCACATCGTTCTATCGCTACGTGATAGACGGCGAGTATCGGCTGTGGGAAGCCGTTCCGTTTGCTACCGGCTGGCCGCGTAGCGAGTATGTTGTCTCGTCGGGCTCCTTTGTCGATGATTTGTCGCCTGTGGCGGGCCTGCAAACGGGCCAATATCGTATGTTTATTGTTGCCATGGGTGAGGATGACGTGATCAGGGTGTATTGAGGAGTAGGATGAGTGAGTCGATCTCCATAATCATACCGGCTTACAATGATGAAGGCACTGTAGCGGGTGTGGTGGGCGAGGCAGTGGATGTGGCTTCGCACCTGGTGTCAGATTATGAGATATTTGTTATCAACGATGGTAGCCGTGATGATACTGGCAAAGTATTGGAACAACTGAAGTTGACCACGCCCAATTTGCGAGTCGCGCACCACGAAGTGAATCGGGGGTTCGGCGCTACAATTCGCGAACTTTACCTGGGGGCATGTAAGGAATTCGTTTTCTCCTCACCGGGTGACGGACAAATACGCCCCGGCGAACTACGCAAGCTCTGGCCCTATCGCCATGATTACGATCTGATCATCGGCCAGAGGCAGATACGCAATGACCCATGGCAGCGACGTTTCCAATCTTTGGTGTATAATATGCTGATTCGTTTGCTCTACGGAGTCACCATCCGAGATGTGAATAGTGTCAAACTCTTTCGTCGTTCGTTTGTGGCTGGCATAATTCTGGAGTCCACGACGCCTTTCGTGGATGCGGAACTCTGCATCCGCGTGGCGAAACAAGGCGGTCGCCTGGGTGTCATACCAATCGAGCACAAGCCGCGTGAATACGGGCGCGGATCAGGGGGCAAATTCTCCGTTATCTGGGAGACTTTCCGTGATGCTATCATCATGTGGCCACGGCTACACTGACGGTGGGTTTCACCCTCCGTATTCAAGGGATGGAGAACTTTGAGTTTCACTAACTATCTGAAATATGGGAGTCGAATATTCTACAAAAGTGGGGCCACGCCTCTCTACTTCGTCTACTTTGTGACTGATTTTTGCAATGCTCGATGCAAACACTGCCTCCTGGCGGAGCATAATCCGGTGGCGAAGAGCGAAGAGTTGACTATTGATGAGATCGAGAAGGTCTCACGCAGTATGGATGACATGCTGTTCTTTACCCCCACTGGCGGCGAACCCTTTCTGCGACGAGACCTGGCGGAAATCGTGCGCATTTTCCACAAGAACAACCATGCCCTCAACGTTGGCATCCCTACTAACGGTAGTTTGACTACGCGAGTAGTAGAGACTACGAGAGAAATGTTGGATACGATGCCTGATATAGACCTGCACATAGATGTTTCCATTGATGGCATCGGCGAAAAACACGATCAAATCCGCAATTTTCCCGGCCTTTTCGAACGCGCTATACGTACCTATAAAGAGTTGCGCGATCTGGAACGACACTACCACAACTTTAGTACCTGCGTGGAGATCACTGTTTCCTCCTTTAACCAAGACGAGTTACTCGAACTGTATGAGTACCTCAAACGGCAGGTAGGTGTGAATACTGTGTTCACATTGCTCACTCGAGGTGCACCGCGGGATCCCATCGCCAAGGAATTTGATATCCGGCGCTACGAAGAACTGCACGAAGCATTGGAGCGTGACAATAAGGCACTGATCCTCAGTGGCTATTACAAGATGCCCTTTTCAGATGTGCTGAACGCCTATCGCATTGTGCGCCCGCGGATTATTGCCAAAACCGTCCGCGAGCGACGTTTTCAGATACCATGTTATGCTGGGTCTCTGGGCGGGGCCATGTTTAGCAAGGGCCAAGTACTGCCATGCGAGTTACACATTGACATGGAACTCGGCAACGTCCGCGATTACAATTACGATTTCAGGGCGATTTGGCACAGCCCGCAGGCTGATCAGGCAAGGCGCTGGATACGCGACAACAAATGTTTTTGCACTTACGAGTGTTTCCTGACGATTAACATTCTGTTCAATCCGTTGGTTTTGCCAAGCGTTTTTCGCGAGTGGCTAGCGCTTAAGGCTTTTAAGTTGTCTCGACGACTGCAGCCGTCTTCTGTGCAGACCCCTGCACCCTCGACCGCGCGAGAGTGAGGAGATATCAACTATGTATAAGAATCACACTGTATCAGTGGTGCTCCCATGCTATAACGAGGAAGAGGGCGTGCGGGCGGTGTTGTCGGATATGCCATCTGTGGTGGATGAGGTCATTGTTGTGGACAATAACAGTACCGATCGCACGGCAGAGGTGGCTCGGTCGTTGGGTGCACGGGTGATTGAGGAGAAGCGACAGGGCTATGGCGCGGCATACAAAGCAGGGTTTCGGGCCGCAACAGGCGATATCATTGTGACGATGGATGGCGATGGTACCTATCCGCGCAATTTCATCCCTGTGCTCTTGGATGTGATGTTTGCAGAGGATATTGATTTCATCACCTGTGACCGTACCGGTCACAAGATTGGTCAGAAGGGGTTCACACTCCGAGTATTGGGCAATTCGATCCTCAACTTTTTCCTGGCCCTGCTGTTTTTCGTGCGGCTCCGCGATTCACAATCGGGGATGTGGGTCTTTCGGCGGGAGATACTCTCGCTACTCACACTCACAAGCGATGGGATGCCTTTCTCGGAAGAAATCAAGGTGGAGGCATTCACCCATCCTCAGGTAAGGGCGGAGGAGTTGCCAATTTACTACGTCTCGCGCGTGGGTGACAGCAAGTTAAATATGTGGCGCGATGGGTTTAACAACCTCTTCTTCCTATTCAAAAAACGCTGGGAGAGATGGTTCCATGACCGTCGCCCCATTCTTTTCCCGGAAGAGGCAGGCCATTCACAAGAGCATGTGCAAGGAAGTGGAGGGCAATAGTGGAAGACTACGAACGAGCATACATCGGTAAAAGGGTATTGATCACTGGGGGTCTAGGTTTTATTGGCAGCAATCTGGCTATTCGACTGGTCAACATTGGCGCGTTGGTCACTGTTGTGGACTCGCTGATACCGGAGTACGGGGGCAACTTGTACAACATAGCTCCGGTGCGCGATCGGGTGGAGGTCAACATCGCGGATGTGCGTGATGTAAGCAGCATGAACTATCTGGTGCGCTGCCGTGATTACATCTTCAATTTGGCTGGTCAGGTAAGCCACTTAGACAGCATGATAGACCCATATACAGACCTAGAGATCAATTGTCGCGCCCAACTTTCCTTCTTGGAGGCTTGTCGCCATAATAACCCAGACGTGAAGGTGATCTTCGCCAGCACACGTCAAATTTATGGCGTGCCAGATTACCTGCCCGTGGATGAGAGACACCTGCTGCATCCCACGGATGTAAACGGCATCAATAAAATGGCAGGCGAATGGTACCACATTTTGTACAATAACGTCTACGGTGTGCGGACTGTATCACTACGACTGACCAACACCTATGGCCCGCGGTTGCTGATGAAGCATTACCGCCAAGGGTTCGTCGCCAAATTCATCCGGTTCGCCATTGAGAATCGATGCATCGAAATATTCGGCGACGGGCGACAGAGGCGCGACTTCAACTATGTGGACGACGCGGTAGATGCCTTGCTATGCGCCGGGGCCACAGATGCTACAAACGGGCAGATTTATAATTTGGGGAGCACACCACCCTACAGCCTGATCGAATTTGTTGAAATCCTGCGGGAGGTCTGTGGCGAGTTGGGTATCGAGAGGCCCTCGTACAGGCTGGTGCCATTTCCGCCCGACCAGAAGCGCATTGACATTGGTGATTACTTTGCCGACTACAGTAAAATCCACAAAGAATTAGGTTGGGAACCCAAGGTGGATTTAAGGGAAGGGTTGCGGCGTACGGTTCAGTACTATCTGGAACATAAGGAGCATTACTGGGAGGTCGAGCCGGTCAAAGTACCATGCGAGTTGGTGGTGGGGAGGAGCGAGGGGGAGGAGAAATGACCGAGAAGCAGCGCGATCGGGTTATCGTAGTTATGCCTGCCTACAACGCCGCCAAAACGCTGGAACGCACTTACAACGACATCCCAGCAGGTGTGGTGGACAAGGTTATCTTGGTGGATGATGTGAGCCAAGATGAAACGGTAGAGATTGCCCAGCGGTTGGGCCTGAAGGTCATCATCCACATTCAGAACAAAGGCTACGGGGGCAATCAGAAAACCTGTTATATTGAAGCCCTGAAAGATGGCGCTGACATCGTGGTTATGTTGCATCCCGACTACCAGTACGATTCTACCCTCGTGCCCGAACTTATCCGGCCCATTCAGGAGGGCCGAGCTGATATGGTGTTGGGTTCGCGGCTGTTGGGCGGAGGTACTCTGGCTGGTGGAATGCCCATCTGGAAGTATATATCAAACCGCTTCCTGACCATTGTGGAGAACCTGGTTTTGGGGCAGCATCTATCCGAATGTCATACTGGCTTTCGTGCCTATAGTCGCCGGATGCTTGAAACGATTCCCTTCTTGCTCAACAGCGATGACTTCGTCTTTGATACTGAAGTCATTGCTCAGGCGGCGGCATTTGGATTTGCTATCGGTGAGATCGCTGTGCCCACCCGCTACTTTCCCGAGGCGTCTTCGGTGAATTTCGTGAATAGCGTCATCTACGGCACTAAGACGTTACTCACGATGCTCAAGTACCTGTTGACAAAGTGGGGCATCAAGAAGTATCCGCAGTTTACCAAGCGTTTGCCGGAGATTATCAGCCGCTACCACCGCGGCGAGATATTGCGGGGGGACGCACGAGGACAGCCGGCCAAGGGGGCTTAAAACAGGTACTCCCCGCCGAAAGGTGCGGGGAGTACGTTTATTGGATCGCTGAGATATGCAGGCATTGGTTCGCTGGCAAATGGAGCAACACTTTGTTGCGGAGCGCATCTTCTTCGCCATCGTCATGGCCGTCGCTGGCATTTTATTATTTGCGGATCTAGACGACCAGTACCTTTGGCAAGACGAGGCAGAAACAGCCGTGCTTTCCAGGCGTCTGCTGAGTTGTGGGTTGCCACTGGCGAACGACGGACGCAACTTGGTACAGCAAGCGGATGCTCCTTTTGTGGAGTACACGGCGGACTATATCTGGATTTACCATTCCTGGCTCCAATATGGCCTGACAGCGCTTTTCTTTGCCCTACTGGGACCCACAACCACGGCTGCGCGGTTGCCCTTTGTTACGGTGGGCCTGTTGACCATTGTCTTATTCTACCGGCTTAGCACCTGTTGGCTGGAGAACGCGAGGATACCTCGTCTGGCAATGTTGCTGCTCGTTTTCTGCATCCCATTCATCCTTCATATGCGGCAGTGCCGTTACTATGCTTTGGCAGCACTGTTTACACTGACGACGCTGGATGCTTATCTGCTATTGCCGAGTGGGAAGGCGTACGCCATGCCCTATTTTGTGCTTTCGGCGATGCTGCTCTATCACAGTCATTATGGTGCCTTCTTTCCAACCATGGGTGCGCTCACGCTGGGCACGCTCTTTTCGTCCGCACACTGCCGTGAGCGGCGCTTGTTTGTGCCTGCGCTAGTGCTGGTCATCTTAGGCGTACTGCCTTGGGCCATCTTCATGCGTGTCTGGGCCCGTGGTGCGCCATTTACGTTCGACCGTTTCACGGCACACCTGACGCAGTATTTTGTTTACGTAACGGGCTGGCTTTTCCCACTGTTGCTACTGCTACTTTTGGCTGGCTGGTATGCCCGCAGCCGAACAGCAGAGGGGCCACTGGATGCGCGAGAGGCTCCCTTGCTGGCTCTGTTTTCCCTGGTGATCGTCGCGAACATCATATTGTTGGCCGCTTTCGCTGTCTACGACTGGGTGTATTTCCGCTACATCGTGCATCTCGTCCCCCTATTGCGGCTGCCGCTTGCTATCACTGTGGACAAGATTTACGGCTGGGTAAGACCTCTGGGCATCGTTGTGCTCGTGATGTTGACCACAACCAATGTGTTACACCTCGTGCCTTATGGTTTGCCAAGTTTCTCGGAGTTGCCGCTCCGCAACGTTTTTCCTACCTCAGTGGCTTGGTGGAACGCTGAGGAGGTTTGGCATAAGACCGGCCAATTTCGCTCTGAGTTATGGATGTACGCCCTGGAATTGATACATCCCTATGAGGGACCCATCGAGGGGCTCGTGGCCTATCTTCAGACCCACGCCAAGCCTGGCGACACTGTTCTCGTCAACAATGAGGACTTGCCCCTCATGTTTTACACTGATTTAAAGATCATAGGCGGGCTTTCGGCCCATGATGTCACTGGCATTGTTGAGCCCGATTGGGTGATTGACCGGCAGTACGGCCATTATCGAGATACACTAGCTAAGATCATCGCCGCAGGACATTACGAGCGTATTGAATTGCCTTACCCTGATATCCATTGGGAGAACCGTCCACAGCCAGGTTCCCATCACTATCTGACAGCACGCGGTATAGCCAATGTCACCTTGTATCGGCGGATCGAGTGAAGATCCCTGTGGAAGCGATTAGCAAGACTACAGCCCAGATGGGAAAAACAAACAGGTTAGCGCCTTGGCTACTACTGCTTTTGGCGGCAGTGTTGTTTTTTGCCAACCTGGATAATCAGTACCTGTGGCAGGACGAAGCCGAGACCGCGCTCCTGGCGCGGCGCATTCTGAACTATGGGTTGCCGTTAGCATTTGATGGGCGCAATATGATCAACCAGTATCCCACTCGTACGGAACTGCAATTCAATGCCGATTATATTTGGATCTATCATCCCTGGCTCCCACATTACCTGACGGCGTTGTCTTTTTTCCTTTTCCCACCTGGCACCCTGTCGGCCAGGCTTCCTGTGGTATTGGCCAGTCTCATTAGTGTTCTGATCTTCTATCAGTCCTGCCGCCACCATCTGGGCGGAGATCGGTTAGCGACCATAGCCACGGTATTGCTTCTCAGCATTGTGCCGTTGGTCATCCATTTGCGGCAGGCCAAATACTTTGGCTGGACGGTCCTCTTCACCATTCTCCTGGTGGACGCTTATCTGCGCTTGGAGAAGAAGGAGCGAATTGCGCTTCCACTTTTCATCTTGTCAGCACTTCTCTTGTTCCATAGTAACTTCGGTATATTCCTGCCGACCGTAGCCGTTTTGGGTGTCTGGCCATTCCTTGTTCCATCATGGCAGACGATACGCCGTCCCGTTGTGCTCGGTCTTGGTCTGGTGGCTGTGCTGGCTGGACCATGGGCGCTTTTCATGGCCGTAGGGAAACGCGGAGCTCCTTTCAGTATCTATCGTTTTCTCGGACATTTCGTCCATTATCTGGCTTACATCTTCGGCTGGGTCTTCCCACTGGTGCTGGTCATCGTTTTCGTCGGGCTCTATTTCATTAGTTTGCGACGCCACCCAGTAGGTTTCACCGAAGAGCAGATGCGTCTGATCCATTTGTTCGTGGCGATCGTCGCTGCCAACGTGCTCCTCTTGTCTTATTCCTTTGACTGGATCTATTTCCGTTACGTGGTGCAACTCGTTCCTCTGCTGGTGATGCTCTTGGCCTTGTTGGTGGATAAGATTATCGGCGTCTCAAGGCCATTAGGCTATGTGTTGCTGGTGCTTTTGTGTTATACGAGCGTTCTGCACACACCGCCTTTCGCGCTGGTAACCGCTGCTAACTTGCGTATGACCAGTTGGCAGGATCGTGAAGATTTCGCCGCTGTGGACAAAGTGATTTTGAAAGCCGCGCAATGGCGTTCAGACCAGGCGCAATATATTTACGAAATCACCCACGATTTCGATAGCCCGGATGAAGGTATTGTCAAATACTTGCAGACCTACGCCCTGCCTACAGATAAAGTACTGACCAACTATGGCGAGCTGGTGATTGCTTTTTACACCGACTTGACGGTGGGTGGGGGTCTCTCAGGTTATCGAGCGGAAGAATTGGCGGTCGCTCCCTGGATCATCCCCCGGCAATACGGGCCTTACTACGGCGATCTGATGCATGTGGTCTCAGTTGGCCCTTATGAGCCCATCGAGATACCTTATCCGGATACTCTTTGGGGCAACGGCCCTGCTCCCGAAGATCACCTTTATGCAACCGCTAAGGGCGAGCGGAATGTAGTGATTTATCACCGTATTGGCGCTCCGACACAGCAGGAGGGTGAGCGTTGAGCGGACGGATTATCACACTGGTCAACCCGCCCTCTGCTCCGGGCACTACTGCCAACCGCGAAGGTGCGGCGGGGTTGGGGACGGTTGTGCCGGGTGAAGGTGCTTTCGCCTACCCGCCACAGACCATTGCTACTATGGTGACAATGTTGAAGGCGGAAGGTTTTGAAGTTCGCGTCGTGGATGCCGTCGCTGGCGGACTCGATATCAAGAGAGCGTGTGCGCAGAGTGTGGTTTGCGATCCTGCCGTGGTTGGCGTATTCACAAGTTACGCCACGCGTCAGATTGATGCTGCTTTCTTGGTGGCGCTGCGTGAGATGTGCTCGGTGCCGCTGGTTGCCTTCGGGCCAGCCACGCGCTTTCTGGTTGAACAGTTAGTGGCGGACGCGGTTCTGTGTGGTGAGCCAGAATTGGCTATTGCACCCCTCTGTCGAGTACTATTGGGGGGGAATCCCCCGCGGGGAACCATTTGGCCCCATAATCTGGGTTTGTGTGGCTACGACAATGGGGGCTTGATTGAAGATCTGGGGGCGTTGCCCCGGCCCTCTTGGGATTGCGTGCCCTGGCGTGATTATGGTTTCTTGACCATCACCGGGAGTCGAGGTTGTCCAGACCCCTGTGCTTACTGCCCGTACTCGGTTGCAGGCGGACATTGCATCCGCGTCCGTTTGCCGGAGGACATCGCTGAGGAAATGGCCTGGATAGAACGTGACTTCGCCCCGCCTCGCATGGTTTTCCGTGACCCGGTGTTCGCGCATTCCAGAGAGAGGGTAGTGAGCCTGTGCCAGGAGATCAGGCGACGGGGGATACGCATACCATGGGAGTGTGAGTCGCGCCCCGAGCATTTCGACGCCGAGCTGGTGCGGCTGATGGCTCAGTCGGGCTGCCATTGCCTCAAGATAGGGTTGGAGAGTGCCGATCCGCAGGTATTGGTGAACGTCCGGCGCGTGAATACCGTCGATGAAGGAAATCGGTATTTGGCTCAGGTGCGTCAGTTAGTGAAGGTGTGTGCTGAGATCGGCGTTCTGTGTCGGGTTTTTGTGATGCCCGGTCTGCCTGGAAGTAATGTGGCTAGTGCAGAGAAAACGGCGGCTTTCCTGCGCGACGTCGCACCACCGGCAATCCATGTGCGAGTTTTCGATGTCTATCCTGGGACGGCACTGGAGGGCGCGGCTCGGGCGCAGTCGTGGGCTGAACAGGCGACAATCCTGGGCGCAGCAGCAATGGAGGCAGAGAAGGTGGCGCGACAAGGAAAACCAAGTTGGCAGGGCCGTCTGAGACGGGTGCTGAGGCGATGAGAGCATTTGTGACAGGGGCCACCGGGTTCGTGGGTTCTCACGTGGCTGAAGAACTATTACGCGCCGGTTATATAGTCCGTGCTTTGGTACGGCCAGGAAGTGATGTTCGCGCTCTGACTGGGCTGGATGTAGAGCGCGTCTCGGGTAGCCTGAGTGATAAGGCCTCGTTGTATGAGGCTATGCAAGGATGTGATTTACTCTTTCATGTGGCCGCATTTTACAGCACGCGAGAGGAAGACGCGGCGCAGATGTACGCTATCAACGTGGGCGGGACCAAAACCATTCTGCAAGTGGCAATGGAGTTGGGTGTGCAGCGCGTGGTGTACACCAGTACGATCGGCACCATTGGTCAGCCCACTGATGGCACTCTGGCCGATGAGAGCGTGCCTTTCGAACGCTGGGAGGAGAGCAGTCACTACGCCCGTTCGAAGGTCTTGGCTGAAGAGGCAGCACGAGCGGCCTTCCGTGCCGGACTGGCGGTGGTGATCGTGAATCCCTGCGCGCCCGTGGGTCCGCGGGATCATAAACCCTCCAGCACCGGGCAGCGCATCGTAGACTATCTGAACGGCCGGATGCCTTCGTACCTGGAAGGTGGCATCAATTTCATCGCCGTGCGAGACGTTGCGGTCGGGCACCGCCTGGCCGCCGAGCGTGGCGTGGCTGGCGAACGCTATATTCTCGGTCACGCTGATGGCAACTTACAACGCGAGGATTTCCTGAGGCTGATGGAACGAGTGTCAGGCGTGCCACGGCCTTTGGCTAACGAAGGGCCGGTCAGGTGGCGAAGGCTATTCGACGGTCTATGGAGGAGGCGGAGGTTCACACAAGACTATCGCCCTCCAGCACTTACCGCTAATCCACGCAAGGCTATCGAAGAATTGGGTTTGCCACAGACGCCGTTGGAAGAGGCATTCGCCGAGGCTGTGGCTTGGTATCGAGCCAATGGATATGTGAGGGAGAGGAGATAATGGAGCGCTGGCGAAGGCTGAGGCGTTACTTGTTCACCTTGCTCTTGCGTCTGCTTATGGAAGCCACGGCTATCCCCGTTGTGGGCGCGTTCACGGTGCGCCTCGCCGAGTGGCTAGTTGGCCCATACAAAAACCGGCGCATCTTGGCACAGGTATCGTCACGGTCCTACATCTCATCCCGGGCGCAGATCCATTGTCGACAACTCAAAATAGGCCGTGGTTGCTTCATCGATGACTATGTAACCGTCTTTGCTCACCAGGACGGTGGGAGTATCACTCTGGGCGATCGCGTGCATTTGTACAGGGGGACGATCGTTGAGGTGGGGCGAGGTGGCAGTGTGATTATTGGTGACGACACCCATATCCAGAGCGACTGCAACCTCAAAGGGTTTTTGGGCAACCTGATCGTGGGGCGCAATGTACAGATGGCGCCAGGCTGTGGGTTCAGCCCTTACGAGCATGGTTTCGAAGACTTAAGCACGCCCATACAGAAACAGCCTATCACCAGTGCTGGAGACATCGTGCTGGAAGACGATGTCTGGCTTGGCCTGGGCGTCAAAGTATTGGATGGGGTACGCATAGGTCGGGGAGCAGTCATCGGCGCTGGTGCTGTGGTAACGAAAGACGTGCCGCCTTATGCTATTGCTGCCGGCGTACCGGCGAGAATCATCCGCATGCGGGGGCAGGGGTGAAGGTTTTGTAATGCTGTTGCTTGAATTTTTTCATCGCCCGTTCATCTTAAGGGGCTATAATGCCCCTACAACTACAACAAAGGCGCAGTAGGGGTGCGAGAAGCCCTGCGACACATCTTTCAAAAGAACGAACCACCATCGCCGTGGGTAAGATGCCTGGCATGGGCGGTGGCGAGCGCCGTTGTTCTGGTGGTGTTGGTTGGCTATGGTGTGTTCTATGAGCCCGACAATGTGGGTGTCGTCCGAGTGGAGGTGCCTATTGCGGGCTTGCCAGAGGCCTTAGACGGCTTCACCATCGCACAGATTTCAGATACACACATCACCAGCCTGGGTCATCGCGAGAGGCGGGTGATCGAAATATTGGCGGACCTGTACCCCGATTTGATTGCTGTCACTGGCGACGTAATTCAGAGCGCTGCCGACTATGCCATCTGGCAGGAGCGCGTGGTGCACGTCCGCACTTTTCTTGAGCGACTGGCTGCGCCTTACGGAGCCTGGGTGGTTCTGGGCAATACGGATTGTTCTCGCTATAGTGGGCACCGCAATCTGTTAGTAGACGCCATGCGAACGGCGGGAGCACGGGTTCTGGTGAATGAGGCTCAAGCGCTGGACGTCAAGGGAGCACGACTGTATCTGGGTGGGGTTGAGTTCGCATCGTTTTATCGGCTGAACGTCACCGATTATCAGGTTGTGCGCGATCAGATGGGCAATATGATATATCGGGCCGATTTCTCACTGGGCAACGCTTATAGCCACTATTGGGGTCAGGAAACCATCGCATGGCGAGATTATGAATACCGGGGGCGCATCCGTTACAGCGATGCCGAAGGCGGGATGGGCGTCACGTTCTACTCGCGCTTTCCAGAGGGCTACGACCGCTTTTACCGTCTGCGCCGATATGCGGATGAACCCACCTTGCATATCGCGCCACATGGGACGCGGATCACAGGCGGCGACACGGACACTGGCATCAACCCGGCCGAGAACACCTGGTATCGCTTCCGCATCCAAGTGGAGAGCGGCGTCACGCGGACGGTTATACGAGCCAAGGTGTGGGAGGAGGGCACACCAGAGCCGGATGAGTGGCAGGTGGATTGTTTCGACGAAAATGAAACTCGCCTGAAATCAGGCACGGTGGGCCTGTGGAGCCTGGGACCGGGTTGGAAATTCGCTGACGATCTGGAGGTCGTACCCCTGGACAGAACCGACCGTCTTTATTGGCAGGAAAACTTCAATGGTTTTACAGAGGGCGCTGACCCGCTTGGCTGGCTTGACTATGGCATCAACAAAGGCAATCTGGCGCTCGCAGTGGAGAGCGTACCGCTGGATGAGATGCTCATCGTTTTAGCCCATTCGCCGGATTTCGTTCAGGAGGCTGGCGTAGAGAAGGTGGATTTGATGCTTAGCGGCCACACTCACGGCGGCCAAGTGCGTTTGCCGTTCCTCGGTGCGTTTCACGTCCCCTCGAGTCTGGGACCCCAGTACAGTCAAGGTTTGTTTCGCTTCGGTGAAACACAATTATACGTGAACCGAGGCCTTGGCTGGACTGGGATACCCGTGCGGTTTCTTTGCCAGCCGGAAATCACACTGATCACGCTGCGACAGGCAGCGGCGCAATGAGCGTGGAGTTGGATATGCGGAGGATAGTCTGGCCGGGAATTGTCTTGGCGGCGTTATGCATTGCACTGGCGATGATCGTTTTTTTCGCGGAACCGGAAGGTATCGTTGCGGTCTCGGCAGACTGCGTTACTCCGGGACCAGGCGATGTCTATACCATCACATTCAGGAACGGCGTGTGTCCCAACAGTGGCTACACGGGCACAGTGGATACTTATATTGCCGTTGATCTGTACAACCATGAGGGGGAGACAGTCCTCAACGTTGCTAATAATGGTGGCCGACGTGCCCTCCTGCGCTTTGATCTATCCCAGCATATTCCAGCAACGGCAGTCATCCTGGGCGCGCGGTTGACCCTGCGAGTTAACTATGCCACCGGTTCTGGCAACACTATTATAAAAAGTTATCAGATTTTGCGTCACTGGGAACCTCAGGAAGTGCGGTGGGAATATGCGTCGGAGGGGGTCCCTTGGGGAAGTCCAGGGTGCAATAGCTCTGAGGACCGATCGATGAGCCCCTCATTCTCTGTGAATGTAACCGCACCTGGTGAGTATACTTGGGATGTGACCGACATGGTCCAGTTATGGGTGAATGATCCAGCGGTCAATCACGGGGTCATCCTGATTGGGGAGGGTAGTGGTGGCAGTGTAACGTGGGCGTTCGCCAGCAGCGAGAGCGCATTGGAGATTCGACCACGCTTGCAGGTTGTGTATCAGGGCCCACCGCCGCTGGCTACCCCGACGCCCACCTGTACACCTACTCGCACGCCGACGCCCCCTAACCCCGTGACTATCACGTCCCTGACTCGCACCGGCCTCAAAGTGCAGAGTTCTCCACCAGGGATTGCCCAGGCCTCCTCTCCGGTGCTCTTACTGTGGGAAGGGGAGGCCTACACAGCGAAGTTGAGTTTGTGGGCCTGCAACGTGGAACACGCACACCCGATCTACGTGAATGGCTACCCGTTGGATGGATACATCCTGCCGACTGGCCTGAACTGCGAGATCGAGGATAACACTGGCGGCCAGTATATGGAATTCACGCTGGAACGGGAGAATGGCCTCGATCCCAACATTGTTCTCATCAATGGGTGGAATACGATCAGTACCACCAACCAGGGAGACGTATACGATTCCTTTAAGGTAAGGGATCCTCGCATCCACGTGACGGGTAACATCACTGGGCCATGGGCTGTGGATATCGGACTTGGGACCGATGTCAATGGGATTCCATTGACTGGCACGGTGGTGGTTCCTGTGGGCTACACTGGGATGGAGCCGATACCACTGCTCTTGTGTCTTCAAGGGCGTGGAGCCGATCGTATGTCCATGCCCTATGGGAATGCGTACGTCATAGAGGCCAATAGAAGACGTTGGTTGCTGGCGGCAGTGGATATGCCAACTTATGGTTATTGGGTCTCGGGTTCCTTCCGATTTGCCGCGCGTTTCACACCGTCTTGGTTGGTTCAGGATGTGATTATGAATAGATTTCTACCGGAGATTCAAAGTCGTTTTAATGTGGACCCACGCCGTATCTATCTGGCCGGGTTTTCTGCTGGGGCCAATTCGGCCCTCGTCCTGGCTGGACGCTTCCCTGACGTGTTCGCTGGGGTGGTGGAACACTCTGGACCTCTCAATCTCACCGATTGGTATTGGCAACGCCCTGACTTGCAACTGAGCCTGCAATACGATTTGGGCGGCTCCCCGAGCGAGCAGGGCTTTGAATACGAGCGCCGCTCGGCTTTTCATTACACCCGTAACTTGCAATACACACCCATTTCTATCACTCATGGTCTCAGCGACACGACAGTGGCCTCCAGCCATGCCACCCATTTTTACAATGAGATGGCCGCCTACTACCCGCCCGAGGCCTATGATAAGCCCATCCCTTGGCTTTTTCCGGGCTCACACGAGCTCCCGCCCAATGCTTATCAGGACGATTTCGACTTCCTATCGCAGTATCAATTGCCCGCTGATCCAACGTCCTTGCGAATCAAAACGGACCAGAGCAAGACTTTCTGGTGGCTGGGCGTGCAGCAGGATCAAGAGATCTCGAAGCCACACTGGACTGAGGTGGACGCATCTTTCAATGCGGCTAACAACAGCATTGACGTTGTTGTGCACGCCTACTATGGTAGCAGCCAGTATTCGGGTGCACTCAGTTTTGATCTAATGCGCATGGGTTTGAACTCCGACGTTACCTACGCCGTCGAAGCGACGAACGAGGACACAGGCGAGTTCACTTTCAGCACAGCAGTGCCATCTGAAGGAGTGCTCACCATCGCGCACGGTGCAGCACGTTATCGCTATAGTATCTACCCTTATGATGGGGTCAGTGAGCCGCTGGAGTTACGATTGCAAGAAGGTCAGAACCAATATACAGGCACAGATGACACCCATATCACTATCTACGAGCCCTGGGGCCACGGCACGGAACCATTGCGCGTGCGGTTCGACGACTTAACCAGCACGTTGATGCGCTTCGATCTCTCCCCCTTGTCCGAGAACGCTGTAATCAAGGAAGCGCGTCTTAGGCTATACTTGCAACAGAAAGAGCAGCCTACGACTTGGGTGAACATTGAGGCTTACGAGTTGCGGCGCAGTTGGTCGGAGGCCGAGGCTACGTGGGACCAGGCGCGGATTGGAGTGCCGTGGGAGGTTGCGGGTGCACGGGGCAGTAGTGACCGCGGGACAACCCCTGTGGGAAGATTAACGAATGTGAGGACAGTAGGCGAGTGGTATGGGATGAGCATCACCCAGCAGGTGCGGAACTGGGCCAATTATCCTGCCTCTAACTTCGGGCTGATTCTACGTGGTGCGGGCGGCGAACCACGCAACACCTGGGTACGGTTCTCTTGCTCTGAAGACGCCGATGCGAACATCCGCCCCATTTTGGAAATCAAATATATGCTGGCCACACCCACGCCAACGGCGACTTACACCCCGACTACCACGCCCACGGTGACCAATACCCCGACAGTGACCCCGACACAGACGTGCACACCGACTCCCACTCGGGAAGCAACGGCCACGCCCACGATTGTAGTACACGAGACATATTTGCCCATCATCTTGAAGTGGTAGAAAAGGTTTAACGAAATTTTTGGACGAAGAGGAGCGAATGCGGAAAACGTTAGGCGTATTGATGGTTGTAGCAGGTGGTATGATGGCATTGGTGGCTTTGTGGTTGGTCGGCTTGATGTCCGTTGAGACTATTGCCCAACCAGCCGAGGTCTGTGCAGCATCGAACCTCGGTGTTTACACCATCACATTCCAATATGGGGCGTGGCCCGACCCAGGATACACTGGTGCCCAGGACACGTATATTGATTTGACCCAGCCATGGGCCCACGACGGGATGTTTCCGCTCAAGGTGGATACCAAGCGCTGGTGTAAGGTGCTCATTCAGTTCGATATCTCGCAGTACATCCCGCCAGATGCGACGGTGCAAAGTGCAAGACTGACGGTTAAGCCGTATGTACCGGGTAGTCGGATGCGTGTGAATCTGTACCGGGTATTGCGCCCGTGGGTTGCTGCTGAAGCCACCTGGAATAGCCCGCTCTCCGGGGTTATGTGGCAGAGCGCTGGCTGCGATGGCCCGGACGACCGCGAGCAGGACCCTGCCAGCAGTCTCATTTTCGAGGCCAACGATTTCTACACTTTCGATGTGACAGCCATGGCCCAGGATTGGGTGCGAGAGTCATCCAGCAACCGCGGGGTGATCTTGATCGGAGAGAAAATCGCTGACGAGACCTCCTGGACTCTATTCTATTCCGAGTGGAGCGAGAGTGCGCTGCGCCCCAAGTTAGTGATCACCTACCAGGGATCGCCGCCACTGGCTACTCCTACGCCGACGCCTACCATCACACCTAGCCCGACGCCACCAAATGCCATCTCCATCACCTCTACGCAGAAGTGTCTATCTGTGGGCGGTTCGGGTGTGCTTTCCAATACCGAGACGGTGATCCTAATCTGGCAGGGGACTCCCTATACAGCGAGGCTCTACCATCGTGCCTGTGCCGTGACGCCAGATGCTCGACGTCCCCAAAGTGTCTATGTGAACGGCAATTTCATCGGCACGATCACACCTTATTATGACTATCAGCGTCCTTGCACCTGTGACAGCGCGCCAACCAGTTACATTGACATCCCAGATGCGGCACAAGTATTGACAAGTGGGCTCAACACGGTGACCATCTACAATGATGGCTCGCCGGACAAGTCGTGGAGGCTGGGCAATTTTTACATCACAGCATCTGGAGAACTGACTACGGTCACACGGATTGATTTTTCCTTTCGCTCCAGTTACGATAACAGCATCCAGAATAGTGTGGTCGTCTTGCCCATAGGTTACGATGGTAGCCAGCCGTTGCCCCTCGTCTTCGTGGTGCAGGGTGGGCGGGGCAACCCAGGGATGCGTGATGAAATGCTCTACGGTGATGGTTACGTGATCTCGTGCAACGAGCGCGGTTGGATCTCTGCGGCGACGGACTTGGGACCGCACCCGGGTCTGCCGCAACCTAACGAGGGAATGTACGTGGGCAGGTTAGAGGCGCAACATGATATCATTGACACAATCCGTGCTATCACGGGCCAACTTGGTATTAATGTAGACCCGTCTCGTATTTATATGGTCGGATTCTCGACCGGGGCGTCTAAGGCACTTGTGACGGCGAGCAAATACCCCGATGTGTTCGCGGCTGTCGTTGCTCACACCCCCCCGACCGATCTCCGGGCTTGGGCTGAGTATGGCAAGACACCACCCCCCACAGGGGGAGTTCCTCCTGCACCCTGGGTAGAAGATAACATCGCACAAGACTTGGGTGATTATCCGCATCATGTGTTCCTATGGCAACGTTGTTCGCCCATTGCGATGGCCCGCAATGTCCAGTATATCCCGATTTCGATCACTCATTCGGTCTATGATACCGTCGTCCCACCTTCGCAATCAACTGATTATTGGGGCGCGGTGGCGGAATTCTTCGATCCGACGACGTATCACAAATTCCTCACCCTGCATGACGCGCCCGGGCCGCATAGTGGCATGCCCAACGCGAACTACAACGATTTGGAATTCTTCTCTCAATATACATTGCAGCCAGATCCCCGCACGATTCAGGTTCGTGTGGATGAAAGCAAGGACTATTACTGGCTGGGCATCCAACGCTTAGGGGACAATAACTGGACGGCCGCCGAATACGCTGCATTCGATCCTGAGATACGTACAATTACGATGGAAGTAAGTGCCGTCGCCGATATATTTCGCGTTGATGTAAACCTGGCGCGCATTGGTTTCGACACAGATGTGCCGTACACAGTAGATGACTATGACCCTCGGACAGGTGAGTTCAGCCGTAGCCACGTGATGCCGTCTGGGGGGCGGATTCAGTTCCTGGTACGGCGCAGCCAAGAGCCTTACACTTATGAGGGCCTCCGGCGCCAATTCGCCATCTACCCACAGTCGCAGGAGATGCCATTGCAGCAGACCACTTTGCGGCAAGGACGCGAAGGCTATCTTGGAGTAAGGGACAGTTTCTTAGACGGACGGGATCAACCTTGGGCTCATGGCAGAGATCCTAAATTAAATCTGTATAGCGGGGGTACAGAAGAGCCGATTTTTTCCTTCGATTTGACTGGAATCCCATCGTCGTCGGTCATCAAGGGCGCGCAATTCCGATTTAGCACGGTCCCACGCACGGGTGACTACAGCGCTATTGATGTGCACTTCTACCGCCTACTGCGACCTTGGCGAGATAATGAGGCGACCTGGACGCAGGCGATGGAAGGTGTGGCTTGGGAAGTGCCTGGCGCGAAGGGGATGGGCGACCGTGCGTCTCAACCAGAGGTAACACTGCGCATTAACAACCCCCAGTATCGCTACAGTGTGAATCTGACATCCTTGGCCCAGCATTGGGTGAATCACCCAGAGGAGAACTTCGGTTTCATTGCTGAAGGCAGTATATTTTACGGGGGCTCGCACAGTAGTTATGACATCGCCTCCAGTGAATACGGCTCGAGCGATAATAACTACCGCCCTGAGTTGTGGATTGCCTATACGGATCCGACACCTACGTGCACGCCAACAGCAACGTCCACGCCTACTTGTACGTTCACGCCTACGCCGACGGAGACGCCTACGAATACACCCACCCACACCGCAACAGCCACGCCGACGGCGACCGAAGTGGTCTATGTCATTTGGCTGCCCGTTCTTCTGAAATGAGGGCTTTGTCCGCCCAGTGGCGGAGGACATAATGAGAATCTGTTTTGTCTATCCGGATATTGGCGGTGTCGAGCATTATGGCACACGCAAATACTATCATGGTATTGGCTATATCTCGTCTATGCTGAAGGGGGCAGGGCACGAGACAACGCTTGTTTACGTGCAGAGTGAGCCTGACCGCGCCCATTTCTTGGCCGAGTTGGAAACTGCTCGTCCAGATATAGTGGCCTTTTCGTCCACTACTCACCAACACCCGTTTATTGAACAATGGGCTGCCTGGATCAAAGAGGTGCATCCAGATTGGATCACCGTCTCTGGCGGTACGCACCCGACCCTTGTGCCAGAAGAAGTCATTTCCTGGCCGCACTTGGATTTCGTGTGTGTGGGTGAGGGCGAGTACCCCATGCAGGATTTGGCTGACCGTTTGGAGCACGGCGGCGACCCGACCACCATCCCAAATCTGTGGGCTCGTCGCGACGAAGAATTTGTCCGCAACCCACTACGCCCGCTCATTGCGGACCTGGATCTCCTACCTTTCGCTGACCGCGAGCTATTCGATTTCGATGAGATATTGCGTAGCAATGGGGGTTGGGTGGATATGATGGCCGGCCGCGGTTGCCCCTATCAATGCTCCTATTGCTGTAACCCCGGATTGCAGCAGAGGTTCAGGGGGCTAGGCAAATATGTCCGCTTCCGCAGCGTGTCCAACGTTTTAGCCGAGATTCGCTCTTTGACTCGCCGCTACCCGGTGCGGGTGCTGAATTTCCAGGACGATGTGTTCACACTTGACCGAGAATGGGCGTTGGAATTTTGCCGTGCCTATATGCGAGAGTTCACTCTTCCTTTCTGGATTAACACCCGGGTGGAACGCATCAGCGATGAGGAACTGGTGGCAGCGCTGGCAGGCGCCGGATGTCGAGGGGTGCGAATTGGGATCGAGTCCGGAAACGAGCGATTGCGAGCCGAGATTCTCAAGAGGCGCATGACCAACGATCAGATCCGTGCTGCCTTCCGATTGTTGCGCCGATATGGCCTGGAGACCTATACTTGTAACATGATCGGTATCCCGGGTGAGACACCGGAGATGATGGCTGAGACCGTAGCACTGAACCGTGAACTGGAACCCACTGACCTACAGTTTTCAGTCTTTTATCCCTACCCGATGACCGAACTGTACCGATTGTCGCTGGAACAAGGCTACCTGGAAGAAGGTGCACACTTGGTGAGTTACTATGGGCGGGAGAGCGTCCTGCGTTTACCCACGATGACGAAAGAAGACTTGGCACGCGGCTATGAGGAATTCGAGCGTTTGAAAGCCGACTTGCGCTTAAAGCGCTCGGGTGGCCTCAAGCGGTGGGCCTACCGTCTTCTACGTGTCTTGTGTGGGAGCAATGACAAGCGGATGGGTGCAGTATTGCAGGTGCTGGGGAGAATGCGCGGTCGGGTGTCGAGACTAGTTCAAACCATCCGGGCAGCGCTATTGGGAGGATAGATGGATCTAGTCGCTTACTATGACGCCTATTGGCGCCAAGCCGATGACACTTTTGATATGGAGCGCTTGGGGTTGCTTGCCAGGCTCGTCTCGCCGGGCGAGCATGTATTAGAGGTAGATTGCGGGCCGGGGGTTTTAGCCAATCTCATGCGGGAGCGGGGAGCCATTGTTCAGGGAACGGATCTTTCAGCGGTGGCCGTTGAGCGGACACGAGCCAAGGGTATCCCGTGTTTGCAGGTAGATCTGGATGTCCAGCCGCTCCCCTTTGCCGATGGCACCTTTGACACTGTGGTCTCTAACTCGGCTATGGAACACCGCTTTTTCCATGAGAGGTCCCTATCGGAATGCGCACGTGTCCTCAAGCCGGGTGGCAAATTCGTCCTCTGTCTCCCCAACATCGCGCACTGGATTTGTCGGCTGTGGGTGCTAAGCGGGCGTTTTCCGTACGTGAAGAATTCTCCCACTGATTTGATGCATATTCGTTTTTTCACTGTGCACGAGGCTCGCCTGCTGTGTGAATCTCATGGACTCACGGTATTACGGGTGGACGGCAGTGCCAGTATGTGGGCGCAGGAGTTTTACCCCTCTATTTTGCGCCACCGACGTGTGCGCGGTCTATATGCCCGACTGGCAGGTGTCTGGCCGTCGCTTTTCGCCCGAGATTTCGTTCTCCTATGCAGGAAAAGGTGAGACAACATGTCTTTGCGACGTGATATCACATGGGGTATATTCTGGGTGGGTGTGTCGCGCATAGGAACCAGTGCGCTGCAGTTTCTGACCACTTTGGTCCTGATGCGGCTTGTCGAGCGGGCGGATTTTGGTCTGATTGGCATGGCTTACTTGGCTATCGAGACGCTGGAGTTGTTTCGCGAACTGGGTTTCACCTCGGCATTGATCTATCGCAAGAGGGATATAGAGAAGGCCGCAGATACTGCGTTTTATGTCGTTATTGGAATGGGTGCGGCTCTCTGCGCCACTACTTTTATCGCTTCGCCCTACATAGCCTTGTTCTTTAAGACGCCTCATCTGGAAGAGGTCCTGCGCGTCCTGGCATTTACCACTGTGCTCCGTTCGTTCGGTGAGGTCCCGCTTACTTTGCTATCTAAGGAGATGTCTTTTGACAAGCGAGTGGTGCCCGATATTGTCCCCACCCTGGGTTATGGTTTAACGGCCACGGCGTTTGCCCTGGTGGGCCTGGGAGTATGGAGTTTGGTGATCGGCCGAATTGTGGAGAGCGTACTGGATGCCACTTTGGTGTGGTTTTTTGTCTCTTGGCGGCCCAAATGGCGGTTTGATCGGGCTATTGGGCGGGAGATGTTTGACTATGGTAAACACATTCTCGGTAGCCAGGTGCTCATCTTTTTCATCACGAACATCGATGACGCTTTCGTCGGGCGTATACTGGGGACCGATCCCTTAGGTTCGTACCAACTTGCTTATAAATTGTCGAATCAGCCCGCCACGAACATCTCACGGCTGCTTGGCCAAGTGATGTTCCCCGCCTTCTCTCGGATACAGGACAATGTCGATTCCATGCGCCGGGCGTTTTTCAAGTCAGTGCGCTATGTTTCTTTGGTTGCCATCCCGCTCACAGCAGGGATTGTTACCTTCGGGCCGGCGTTTCTCAGGACGGTGTATGCAGGCAAGTGGAATGACGCTATCATCCCGTTGCAATTACTCGCCATCTATGGGCTTCTGCGCGCCATTGCCGTGAATATGGGCAGCGTCTTGAAAGCAGGAGGCAAGCCCGATTGGATTATGTACATCGCTGTTCTCCGCCTTTCCGTAATGGGCATTTTGCTTTATCCAGCGACGAAATACTATGGCATCGTTGGCGTAAGTGCCCTCTCGGCTATTGTTTCCATCGTAGACTTTGTTATCTCGGCAGTACTTACTAACCGGGTTATTCGGGGCACGATGTGGGAATACGTGCGCATTCTGACCCCACCGGTCGTTTACGCGACTATCTCCTCTGCAGTGGCCTGGGTGGTCTACGATCTAACATCGGTGCAACACGGATTCATCTCCTTGGTATTGGCCGGCGCACTGATGGTGCTGTTGGATGTCACCCTAACTTGGGTCTTTGACCGGGAATTGCGTCGCACGACGCGAGAGGTCATCGAAGAAATGCAGGAGCGCGGACGGCAGTTGATCGAGAGCCTTCAGCAGTTGTGACTCGGGAGGGGGCGTTGGCTAGTCAAGATATTGCCGTGGTGCAGATTTCTGCAGTGCGCCTGAACCCGTACGTGAATCTATTGAGCGAGGCATTGAATCGCGTTGAGGGCGTCCGTTGCGTTGTGCGGCAAAGGTTAGGATGGGCATGGTTATTCACTGGTGGGTGGCAGGCAGACGTTTGGCATCTTCACTGGCTGGAATTGCTATGCGGCCAGCCGGGGGGTGGTCCAAGTCACAGCAAGTTGCATGCAATTGAGCAACAGATCAAAATAGCCCGTCGGCTGGGCGTGCGCATTGTTTATACTGTGCACAACTTGAATGGACATGAAGCAGATGATGCGCTGGTTGGCGAGGCTCACGCTTTTATGTTTCAGATTGCCGATGCCTTGCATGTCCATGACAAAGAGGCGAGGAAGCATCTATCTGAGCGCTATGGCCGTCAGTCTGGCGTGGTAGAGATACCACACGGAAATTATGTGGGCGTGTATCCTAACGACTGTTCGCCTTTGGAGGCACGCGCCCGGCTGGCTCTGCCTTCCGACAGTTTTATTTATCTTTTTTTAGGGCAGATTCGGCCGTATAAGGGCATTGAAGAGTTAGTGGCCGCATTCACAGCCTTGCCTGGTGAGAAATTGCGCCTAATCATCGCAGGTAATGCCCACGACCCGGCATATGCTGGCCAAATTAAGATGGCAGCAGCAGTGGATGCTCGGATCAGCGTAGTTCTGCACTACGTGCCGGCAGAAGAACTGCAATACTACTTTAACGCTAGCGATGTCTGCGTGTTACCTTACCGGGAGGTGACCACCTCAGGTGCAGCCATACTGGCTTTTTCTTTCGGCTGCCCGGTCGTGGCTCCTCATCGAGGAGCCTTTCCTGCGCTCCTGGACGGAGGCCGAGGCATATTGTATGATCCGAACCGGGCGGATGGATTGCGTGATGCCTTGATGGCAGCACAGGCCTTGGATAGGGACACGGTTCGTCGTCAAGTTTTTGCTTATGCCGAGAGTCTGAGTTGGGATAGTATTGCAGAGCAGTTTGTGACCCTGTATCGGTCATTAGCGGGTTAGATAATGATTGAAGGACAAAAAATCCTGTGTTTTGCGCCAGGGCTGTGGGACGATATCTGGCGCAATCGACATCAGTTGATGAGCCGCTTGGCTCGCCGCAACCGGGTGTTGTATATCGAACCGCGGGTTTATCTGAGGCCGTTGCTACGAAGTTTGCGAAGGGGGAAAGTGCCCTCGGGAACCCTGTGGCCGGGGCCTGTGTCGGAGAAAGTGCCAGGGCTTTACGTATATCATACGCCATTGGTCTGGCCACGTACGGCGCGCAAGCCCTTCGGCGAGTGGACTCACCAGGCGTTCGTGCGGGCTGTGCACCGAGTGATGGAGCGACTCGAGATGGCGTCGCCTATTCTCTGGTTATTCCTTCCCGATATGGGCGATCTGATTGGGGAGTTCGGCGAACGATTGGTGGTCTACCATGTGGTGGATGACTATACTGGATATACGGGTGTGAGTGAGGCTATGCGGCCCGTATTGCGGGAGATGGAGCGACAAGTGATGGCTCTCGCCGATGTGGTGTTTGTGACCTCAGAGACGTTGCTGGAGCAGAAACGCGTGCTACACCCGAACGTGTATTTGGTGCCAAATGGGGTGGATTATGCTGCTTTTACTGCGGCGCGTAGTTCCATACCGCCGGGCATCACGGCACTTCCGGGGCCAGTGGTGGGCTATGTGGGAGCCATCAATGATAAGGTGGATGTGGCTCTTATACTTCGGGTGGCGCAAGCGTATCCAGATTGGATGATCCTACTCGTGGGTCCGGTCGGGGTGACGACAAAGGAGGGCTACGCCGCTATTGAGGCCCTTCACAAGCAACCCAATGTGCATTTCACCGGGCGAGTGGCTGTGGAGGATGTGCCTGCCTATGTCTGGGCCTGCGACGTATGCCTGCTCCCTTACCATGTAAATGACTGGACGCGCCATATTGATGCACTAAAGTTATACGAATACCTGGCCTGCGGAAAGCCAGTGGTAGCAACCGGTATCCCTGCGGCGCGAAAGTTCGGGGAAGTCGTGTACGTCGCAGAGCGGGACGCGGATTTTGTATCATTTATTGGACATGCTCTGAACGAATGTGACCCCACATTGGCTACTCGGCGGCAAGCCATTGCCGCACAGAACACTTGGGATGAACGCATAGAGAGGCTATCTGCAGCATTGAAGCCCCTATTGAGTTGAACGGGTGCCTGAAGATGTGCTAAAATGCCCCCGTAATTATTATCTGGGAGAGTCAGAGGAGGATAGTACGTGAACGCAAATTCTGGTTCGGAGTTTAACCTGTACTTTCGGGCAGTTCGCAAACGGTGGTGGGTTATCGTTCTCCTGTTATTCATCACGGTTGCCGTTATTCTGTTCACTTCACTGACCGAAAAGCCAGTCTATCAAACCTTTATGTCTGTGCAAGTGTTGCCGGTGGAGCCACAGGAAGTGAGCCTGTTCGGTCAACTGCGCGTTACGAGTACTCAGGAGGAGATTTTGCTGGTAGAGCAGCAGTTCATTTCCGCTCTACGCAATGGCTATGTGGCCTGGCAGACGATTGCTGACCTGGACCTAGGCATTTCCGCTGCGGACCTTTTGAACAATATCTCAGCCTCGGTCTCAGACGATTTCATCTACATTACCTTCCAGGCGGACGACCCCCTGAACATCGAGGCAATTGCCAATACGCATTTCGAGAACGCTTTGGCCTATTACGGGCAAATTCGTGCCAAGCCATCGACTGTGGCCCTGAATTTCATTGCCCAGCAGTTAGCAAACGAAGAAAACAATTTCAAGCAAGCACAGGCTGCATTCTTGCAGTTTAAAGCCGACAATCACGTGAATGACCTCAACCGAGAGATTCTCGCTGTCCAAGATCTGATCCGCAATTTGCACATGGAACGCGAGCGTATGGCAATGACCAAAGCCCAAAATGAGAAGCGCAGAAGTGAGACCTTAGCAGCAGCCGCAGCTGCCTACGAGGAAGCGCGCTCAGCACGAAGTAAGGGTGATCGTGAAGCCGAGTCATATTACACCAATCTGGCTCGCCAGTATGAGGCAGGTGCTACCGCCGACAGCGTCGAGATCGCGGTCAATGATCTGGCGCTGGCGCAGTACGACCAACTCATTACGGCGAAGGAACAGGAATTGGCCGAACTCATCCAGTTGACCGCTCAATATGATTACCTACAACGGGCTGTCGAGCGCGTGCAGAGCAATTACAACTTCCTGTTGAGCAAAGAGAGCGAGGCCCGGTTGAAGCAAAGTCAGGCTGCAAATGTGAGTTTCATTCAGATCATTGAGCCGCCGCGCACACCGGATCGACCCGCACCGTCCCGATTGCCCAAGTTGCTGGCTGTGGGTGTGGTGGTCAGCCTTTTGGGCGGGGTGATACTGACGTTCTTATTGGAACTGTTTTCACGTGGAAGCCGCCCTCACCCTGCCATTGAGTAGGTTAACGAGGGATGCTATTAGAGCGTGCTGCGCAGACACCATGGCAGAGGAAGCAGGCGATATGCTGGTGGGAAATTACCGCATTCGCGCTGATCCTCGCGTTTTCCGCAGGAGCTCTTTTCTGGGAGGCGATCCTTCTGGACCGGCCGCTGTTGCCGGTGGATATCCTGTACCGCGATCCTGTGTTCCGAGCCCATGCGCCGGAGGACTTTGAGGGCCCGTCGAATATCCTCCTTTTCGATCAAGCCTACGTTTTTTACCCCTGGCGTGCCTATGCACAGCGGATGTTTTGCAGTGGGCGGTTGCCCTTGTGGAATCCATATACCTACTGTGGCATCCCGTTTGTAGCCGAAGACCAGGAAGCAGTCTTTTATCCACTCAATCTGCTGGCCTACTTGTGGCCACTGAATTACAGTTTCCTGCTGACATCAAGCCTTAAAATCCTTATCGCTGGGTTGGGTGCGTACATCTTTGCGCGAATGCTTGGTACCCGACCGATCGCCGCAGCCTTGTCGGGGTTGGCCTTTGCCTTCAGTGGATTTGTAATCGTATGGTTGGGCCACCCGCATAGTAATGTGGCTGTCTGGATGCCAGCGCTCTTTGCTGGGGCCGAATGGTTGTATCAGCGACGTGACTTACCACGCACGGTGGTGTTGGGGTTCTTGGTGGCAATGCCCCTTTTAGGCGGCCACGCTGAGACCACGCTCTACGTGTTCCTGGCTATGGGGCTTTACTATCTCTTTCGTGTCTCGAGTCCCCGTCCGGGAGGCAGATTGGCGATAGCGTTAGCGGTTTTTGGTGGGGCGGTGTTGTTGGGATTTGCGCTGGCCGCACTGCATCTCTTCCCTTTTTCAGAGTGGCTGAGCCAGAGCGCCGAATTGGCCCAGCGAACAGGCGAGGGAGGTTTGGTACTTTTGTATCGAGGCTTTTGGCGCGATGTCTTATCCGCCATTACGCTGGTTTTCCCGAACTTCTACGGCAGTCCAGTCCTTGGGACAGAATATCGTAGCCTTTTACCCACGCTGAATTACGTGGAGCAAAATGCCTATGTTGGTATACTGCCACTTCTATTGGCAGTTGTCTCGGTGGCGCGGAAGTGGGAGGATAGGCGCGTTCAGTTCTTCGCCGTTCTTGGCTTTGGGTCGTTGGCTATGGCATTGCGGTTGCCCTTATTCAGCGCCCTGAACGGATTACCATTGCTTAATCTGGCGCATTCTGGTCGCCTGCGATTAGTGTACACTTTCTGCGTTGCGATGCTGGCGGGGCTCGCATCGGAGGACTTGCTTCGAGCAGTACGTACGGATCGGGCGTGGCAGCAGTTGAGGATACTTTTGTTGACCATTGTGATTGGCGGACCACTGCTATTTCTGGTAACGCGGGTGGCATTGGAGGTCTTCCGCCCTTGGTTTCTAACTGACAAATACGGTCAGAGTCTCTATGGCAACTGGCTGATGCATTTTGATCTGCGAAATGTAGCCACAAATCCCAGCCTAACCTGGCCGATTTTCATCGCGTTGGGTTGCTTTCTCGTTATCCATTTTTACCAAAAAGGGAGATTGGGAGAACGGCTGGCATTCTGTTTTTTGGTATTGCTCACCGCATTGGATTTGCTACTTATGGGAGTGGGATTTCACCCTACCATTGATGAACAATACGTTTTCCCCGCAACCGAGGCGCTGACTTTCCTTCAAAACAAAACACCGGGATTCCGTGTTGCGGCCACACATGATGATTTCATGCCTAACAGTAATATGTTATATGGCCTGCCGGATGTGCGCGGGATAGATTATCCGCTGCGTCGATATTACGAACTCTTTACTCGCCTTGGTGGACAAGATTTTTTGACTTATGGCCTTCTCGTGCACGAAGTACGCCCAGTAGCGTTAGGGATGTTGGGCGTGAAATACATACTATCCAGTTACCCGATGGAGGAAGATCTAGCTGAATATCTGCAGCCGGTTTTTGCCGATGGACAGGTCACAGTCTATGAAAACCGAGCGTATTTGCCTCGCGGATATATGGTACATCGCGCCGATGTATTGCCCGACAGCGCGGCACTAGCGCGGGTGGCGGACGATGATTTCGATCCCTCGGCCGTAGTGGTAGTCTCCGAGCCCATCGCAGAGGGGCCGTTGCAGGGCGATCCAACTGGGATTGCCTCGTCAGCACGCTTAATGCTTGATGAGCCGTGCGCAGTTGAGTTTGAGATCGAAGCGGCCGCGCCGGGCTTGCTTGTTTTAAGTGACAATTACTACCCCGGCTGGCAGGCTTATTTGGATGGTGGGAGGGTGCACATATATCGCGCCAATTACGCCTTTCGCGCTGTGTATGTGCCAGAAGGACAACACAAAGTAACCTTCCGTTTTGAGTCATATTCATTCCGCCTGGGGGTTTTAGTGAGCCTGTTGGCCTTGTTGACAGCCTTGTTGGCTTTGATGGTATGGGCACGGCAGCGTGGGATGGAGAAGTCCCAATGAAATGGCCGGTCCGCGTGCTGTGTATTGATTCTGCTCCCAGCCTGGGGGGATCGGTAGTGAGCCTGTATCAACTTGTGCGAGGGATAGACCGTGGGCGATTTGTCCCGACCGTCTTACTCTATGCGAATAACCCTTATGTCCCGCGTTTCCGTGCTCTGGGAATTGACGTGCATGTGTGGGATGTATATGACACGGCGAAAAAGCGAGACCTCCTTGTCGGGCGAGTTCGCTCGAGCCCGTGGGCAATCTGGGCCCGATCTGGTCAGAGGCGGAAAGCGCTTTATCATGCGCTAGGGTTCGCTGTCGCCCTATTGCAGAAAGTACGGCCTTTGGCACAGGGAATAGCGATGCTTGTGCGAGAAGGTGATTTTGATCTGGTCCACACGAATTGCCGTGTTGGTCATGACCGTGCAGGGGTGTGGGCAGCCCGAATGGCTGGGGTACCTTGTGTAGCCCATATCCGGCACCCAGAGGCGCTCAACGCATTTGATCGTTGGTTAGCGAAGGGCATTAAGTGGTTCATATACATCTCGAAGGCTGTCGAAGCGGCTCAGTTAGCGCAGGGCCTGCCGGCAGGCACAGGTTCGGTGGTGTATAATGGAGTGGATTTGGCGGAGTTTGAGGCTGTGGGTGATCGCACTGTGATCCGCGCCAGCCTTGGTTTTGACGAAGACGATCTCGTAGTGGGTATGGTAGGCCGCTTGGAGGAGTGGAAAGGACAATTGCCGTTTGTTGAAGTTGTGGGCCGTCTGGTCTCGGAATTTCCGCGATTACGTGCGCTCATCGTTGGTGCGCCCGAGCCATACAGTGTACACTATGAGACCGAATTGCACGCGTTAGTCAGAGAGCGGGGATTGGAAAACCGTGTGATCTTCGCGGGTCTGCGCCAGGACATTCCTGCCATTATGTCGGCTCTCGACATATTGGTTCAAAACTCCTTGTCCCCGGAGCCTTTTGGCAGGGCAATGATCGAAGCGATGGCTGCAGGGCGACCGGTTATTGCAACTGCACATGGTGCAGCACCAGAAATCGTAGTAGAGGGGGAGACGGGATTGCTCGTCCCGCCAAGTGACCAAGAGGCCCTGGCTTCAGCACTGGCGATGCTGTTACGTAATGAGGGGGTACGGGCTAAGATGGGCCGGGCGGGGCGGCAACGTGTGGAAGAATACTTCACTGCGGCTCGCTATGTGCAGGGTGTAGAAGACGTGTATTGCCGCGTTCTTTCGGAGGTTTCATGATGGATGATGTGAGGACAGCGTTTGGAAACGAACGCTTTAGAATGATATTCGCAACAGCGATTGTGTTAATGGTTACTGTTGTTTTGGGGTTGGCTTGCGGCTTCCTCATGAAGTCAGAATACTGGACAACCGCTATCACTGTCGTCGGCGTAGGTCTGGTGATCCTCGTTTGTCTCATCAATCCGTTGGATGGGCTGCTCCTGTGGATGATGCTAGCACCCTTCTCTCGCTTTATTTACTTGGATATTCGTCTGCCGGGTGGCATCCCAGATTTGAGCCTTAGTCGGCTGACCATTGCCTTTCTCTTAATTACTTTGTCGGCACAGTGGGCAGTGGGGCGACGTCACTTAAAACCATTCTTAAGAACAGATTATTTCATGGGCTTGTTTATCCTGGGCGTACTGCCTGCTATTTTCATTTCCTGGAAGCCGCTCGACCTAGCCGGGCGCATGTTCTTTGACCATTTCCTTACCCCGATGGCGGCCTACTTCATTGTCAAGAATCTGGTCACGACCGAGCGCGACATGCAGCGGGTGGTCAATGTATTTATGATCATCGGTGTCTACCTGGCGTTGCTCGTCTTCCACGAGGTCGTCACCGGTGAACCGCTTTTCTGGACGCCGGGCCGCGCCACTACCTATTCTCGCAGTTTGCAGAAACTGGTCAGCCTGTTAGGGAACCCCCTTTTCCTGGCTACAGGAATGGGCATGGCTTGGCCATTTGTGGTACATCGTTTTCTGAAGGAGCGCCTGGCTCCGATCAAAGCGCTGTACCTTATCTTGGGAGGTACACTGGCTCTGTGCATCTATCTCTGCTACAATCGCGGCGCCTACTTGGGCCTGGCGATGGGTTTGATGGTGATGATGGTCCTTTCATCTAACTTCAGGCGGTTGTTCATCCCACTGCTCTTGGTGCTGGGCATATTAGTGGTCATCTATTGGGGTGAGATTGCTTTGAGTCCGGTTGTCCGCGAACGGATTACCAATGTGAGATCTGTGGACTTTCGTGCTTTAGTTTGGCAGATAGGCTTGAAGATGTTCGCTGATAGCCCCATCGTTGGGGTGGGTTACGAGAATTTCGATGCGTACTTCACCCGCTATCACTATTGGCCTCCGGAATCCCCGGTTCCACCCAGCCCACACAACACCTACCTGCTCATCCTGGCAACTACGGGTCTAGTTGGTTTCGTTCCATGGATTTTTGTTTTCCTCTCGTTGCTGTATGCTCTTTTTGGTATCTGGCTGCGTGCTCGAAGGGACCCACACAACGATGTAGACTTCCTCGTAGCAGGTATGGCTGCACTGGTCTGTTTTTTGGTGGCAGCCGCAACGGCTGATATCATCTACGATACTCTGACCAACCTCATGTTCTACACGCTCGCTGGAGCGATGTTGGGATATTGGTCTTGGCCCCACGCCCAGCAACAACCAGCAGCGGTCGAACCATCTTTGTCCGCCCAACTGAAGGCTGCAGAATGAGGGTAGCACTTCTAGGCGATTACCCCTTGTGTCCTCAGCACATAGAAGGTGGAGTAGAGGCTGTCCTATTGCATTTGGTGCGCGGCTTCACGCAATTGGGCGGGCTCGACCTGCATGTGATTACCTGCCAAGCTGGAGTAGGGGATCAGCAGCGATATACACCGGAGGGCGTACCGCTCCACTTTTTGCGCCGACATCGCATGGGACGCCTTACTTTCCACCTTCGCGATGTGCGCCACTTGCATGAGGTATTGCAGGAGGTAGCACCCGATGTAGTGCATGCCCATGGGACGGGCATCTATGCAACCGCAGCATTGGGTAGTGGATACCCGGCGGTGATTACTGTTCATGGGGTTGTCTTTCGCGAGACGCAAATCGCTCGGGGTCTGACCCGGAAGATGCGAGGAGCACTTGATAGCCTCATAGAGCATCGGAATCTGGCGCAAGCCAGGCACGTGATCGCCATCAGTCCTTACGTGGAACGCGAGTTTGCGCCATTGACCCGGGCGTGGATCTATCACATCGAAAACCCTGTGGGCGACGAGTTCTTTGATGTTGCTTCGAACTCCGGCTCACATATCATCTTGTTCGTGGGCCGGTTGATACCGCGCAAAGCGCCGCTGCATTTATTACAAGCATTCGTCCGGGTGCGCAAAGCAGTGCCCGATGCCCAGGTATGGTTTGCAGGGGAGGCGGAAAGCGACACAGATTATGCTGAAACTTTGCGAAAATTTGCCAGTGAACATGGTCTGCAAGATGCAGTGAGTTTCCTGGGCGCACTGGACCAGAAGGCGCTTCTGCAGACTTATGCAGATTGTGCGTTGTTGGTATTGCCCTCAAAGCAGGAGACTGCACCGATAGCCGTGGCGGAGGCTATGGCAGCGGGGAGACCCGTTGTGGCAACGCGGGTCTGTGGATTGCCCTATATGGTGGATGACGGGCGCACCGGTCTATTGGTAGACTACGGCGATGTGGATGGCCTGGCATCCGCAATTACAATACTACTCGTTGATGAGGAAAGACGACGAGCAATGGGCGGGGCAGCACGGGAGGAAGCGGAACAGCGCTTCCGACCAAAGGTGGTAGCACAAAGGACGTTGGAGACGTACCACCAGGTATTAAAGGCAAAGTAGTTTCGTAGTGATGAGTAGACTCGCGTTCATAAACGAGGATCTGCGCCGAGACTGGCCCTGGCTGAGCCCTGTTTTGCTGGCTGGGTTAGCTCTGCGGTTGTGGGGTATTGGTTTTGGCTTGCCGGGCCTCTATCATACGGATGAGAACCTGATCGTCCGTCAGGCACTTGCGTTTGGGGCGGGTATCTTGCGCCCTTATTCCTACGTGTATTCACCGTTCCTGCCGTACTGTCTGACCTTTCTTTATGGTCTTTATTTTCTAGTGGGTTTGCTCACCGGGCGATTTCATAGCCCTTCCGATCTAGCCATCTTGTATTTCAACGACCCCACACCTTTCTACCTTCTGGCTCGTCTGACCAGCGCTGTTTTTGGGTTAGCTGCGGTCGTGATAACCTACATTTTGGCCACAAGGATGTATGGTCGAGTGGCAGGGGTTTCAGCGGTTTTTGTCGCCCTCTCGCCAGCGCTTGTACTTCACTCACATTACGGCATGTCCGATGTCCCAGTGGCCTGCCTAATACTGGTGGCGCTCTATGCTCTGTGGTGTTTCATTGAAGAACCCACAACGCGGCGGCTCTTTATCGCGGGGATAGTAGTGGGTCTGGCAATCGTAATGAAGTATTCGGCGTGGGTGCTAATATTTCCTCTGATAGTGACAGTGATCGTGGTCGCTAGGCGCGAGCGTTGGCCTGGGCGCCGAATCCTGGGTTATCTGGCGTTAGGTGGGTTCGTGGCCATCGGCACTTTCCTCGTGATCTCGCCTTATACCGCGTTAGATTTTCGCAATTTCTGGGCTGATGTAGTGATCTTCCAATTGGGCACCCAATTGAGACAGGGTGAAAGTTTCATAGGATTATGGACTTATTATCTCTCCGCTTTCGCTGTAGAAGGATTGGGCTTCCCGCTTCTAGTGGCGGCACTGATTGGCTCGGCCTATGCTATCTACCTGCGGCGTCCTGCCGATATCCTTTTGGTTTCTTTTCTGGTGCCCTATTTAGCGATGCTCCTTTTCCAGGGACGGCAGCAGTTTAACTGGATCGTGCCTGTTATCCCCGTGCTTTGCATTTTAGCCTCTCTGACGTTGGATGCCATTTGGCGCGCCATGTCGGCTGCTTGGATGCGTTGGCGGCCGGCAGCGTTGGTTGTGTTGGCTATTATGATCGGGCCGATGGCTCACCGCGCTTATGAGCGAAGCCAGTGGCTGTCCTGGCCGGATACCCGCAACATAGCGCGAGAGTGGATTGAAGCCCATATCCCCGCTGGGGCGAGAATCCTGTCCGATCCGATGTGGACTGTGCCTCAGTTGCGTCAGAATCGCGAAAGCCTCATTCGCTACCTGGGCGAGCGGGCAAACGCAAAAGATATCGAGAACCGCCCAGAAAGCACGCGGACGGCATACAGTCAGTACGTCCACTATCAGCTAGCCGCCCTTGAAAGTTACAGCGGACCTACCTACGATATCGTATACATCCAACATGAGTGGTGGAAGAGCGACGAAGGTGCGCCAGATATCCAGGTTTACCCAGTGTGGGGGCTTTTTGAGGGACGGGTGTTTTCCCTGGACGAATTGCGAGCGCAGGGATTCCAATACGTGGTAGTCAGTAGTTTGAAATATTTGCAGTACCTCCGCGAGGAGGGTAAGGAGAAGTGGCCTTCCTATTACGCGCTCTACTCTTCATTGGAGGAGCAGTGCCGTTTGGTCCAAGTATTCGCGCCGGATACGGGCATTGCGGGACCGATCGTCAAACTCTATGATCTCCACGGGCAACCATGATGAGGGGGACGATGTCGCTGTTACGCAAATTGCTGAAGGCCGATTGGGGCGCTATCACTCGCGGATTTTATGACTATAACATCGCTCATCGTTACCACTCGCTTCCCCCGCGGCAGGTGGTGGTGGATGTAACTTACCGCTGCAATGCACGTTGCCTGATGTGCAACATCTGGCGTACTGGGGGACGAGACGAATTAAGCCGCGAGGCTCTCGTAGCCGCTATGGATGGGCGAGTCTGTGCCCATCTCGAGCGGTTGATGATCTCCGGAGGGGAACCCTTCTTGCGCAGTGATTTGGTGGCCTTGATCGATGATTTGATGGTGAGGATGCCACACCTACAAGTGCTTTCCGTGATCACAAATGGTCTCTCGCCTGACCGTATATTGGCTGGCGCTGAGGAGATTGTACAACGCTGCAAACAGCGGGGGGTACAGTTGAGTTTTTCGGTCTCATTGGATGGGGTAGGCGATGTACATGACCGCATCCGTAATGTCCCTGGCGCTTTTGATCGCACTCAAGAGACGGCGCTGCGATTGAAAGAGTTGGGTGACCAGCATGGATTTTTCGTAGGCGTTGGCTGTGTTATTTGCCGGCTGAATCTTGGCGAACTGGGGAAACTCCGCGCCTGGGGTGACGAGCATAACATTCCCATTGGGTTCCAGATCATCGGATTCCATGAAACCTACGTGGATAACTTGAGCCAACAGGCCAATCTGGACTTCCGGGAGGAAGACCGTCCGGCATTATATGCTTTGCTGCAAGAACTGGCCAGCGAGCGAGCGCTTGGCAATTTCATGGCCTACTACTGGCGCGACATGCTCCATATGTACCGTGATGGCACGCCCCGTCAGACACCTTGCCCCTTTGCCATAGAATCCTTTGTGCTCGATGCGCAGGGGAATGTTCGCTACTGTGAGACCACAAAGAATATTGGGAACTGTGTTCGAGACGGTACATGCAGCGATATCTATTATCGTCCTGAGAATTTGACCTACCGGCGCTCTATGTGGACACATAGTTGCCCTGTCTGTAATAGCGGCTGCCTGGTGAATGTGGGCCTGCGCAAGCAAGTGACCCGGCACTTAGCCTATGCTCTCTTTGGTTTCTAGTAAGTAAAAGGTGATGATAAAGTGCTTCTGAGCGATCATCGCGGTCAGGTTTTCGAAACGCGCTACAATGAATTCGCGGTGGCCATCCGCCCGTTGAAACCTGGCATCTGGTTTCGCGATGAACTGGAGCGCGCGGACAAGATATACGCGCGAGAGAAAGAGGTGATCACGCGCTATTTAGACGTGCGTGGTAAGCGGGTGATGGACTTCGGATGTGGTGCGGGGGCCTCTTCGGTGGCCTACGGCTGGCTGGGAGCCGAGGTCATTGGGGTGGAACCTGATGCGAATTTGGCAGCCGCGGGTCAAGTGCGTGTCCGTGAAGACGGCCTATCGGGTCTTGTGCAGATCCTACATGTGCCAGACACGACACAGTTGCCATTCCCGGACGCTTATTTCGACGTCTGTATCTGCAATGCGGTTCTGGAACATATCCCGCCAGCCCAACGCTCGGCCCATGTGCGTGAAATATGGCGCACCTTGCGACCCGGTGGTTATCTCTATGTCACCGAGACGCCCAATCGTCTTTTCCCTTACGACGCCCACACCACGCGGCTATGGTGGGTCCCGTGGATGCCACTGCCTCTGGCACGGCGTTATGCCATCTGGCGCAGGCGAGTTGAGCCCCTTGAGAGTGAGCACGATCTGGTGTTACGGGGCATTCGTGGAGTTACTGTATGGGAGATCACCAGCGGCCTTGATAATTCGTGCTATCGTTTCGTGAAGCCGAGCGGGGTGGATGAGATCGAGGCTCATTTCGACTTCAGGCGACGGCAAAGCAGGTTGCGACTACTTGCCAAGGGGGGGTACGTGGCTCTCATGCATGTTTTGGAGACCACAATCTGCCGATGGCTACATATACCTATCGTGGCCTTGTTACCCGATCTGACCTTTTGTATCCAAAAATTGCCGGTTGAGGGAGCATGAAGGTCGCCTTGGTAACCCCGTACCCTGTAGATGTAATGCGCATTCCGGGCGGTGTCCGCACCGTGGCCTATAATCTGGTGCAAGGGTTGCGGCACTTTGATGATCTCGATATTCACGTTTTTCACTGTCACTCGGAGGTGCCTGCAAACCGTGTTGAGTCTGAGGGCAACTTGACTGTGCATTATATGACTATGCCGCGCCGGCGGGTAGTGCCTAATACCATCCTAGCAGTGAAGCGTGTGACGCAAGCGCTGAGGCAGTTGCAACCTGACGTGGTGAATGCCCACGCGCCGCATTACGCCGTCGCCGCGTTCCAGTCAGGTTACCCGACGGTCTATACTGTTCATGGCGTGACCCATCGCGAGGCCAGCATTTATAGAAACAACCCCTTCGATCGATTGCGCTTCGCTGTGGAATCCTACTACGCCAAGCGAGCACTTCAGGAGGCGCGACACATCATCGCCATCAGCCCTTATGTGATGCACGAGTATGAAGGCTGGACGGAAGCCCATTGGCATAGGATAGACAATCCTCTGCCTGACGACTTCTTCGCCATTGCGCGGAGAGAGGTGCCGGGACGTGTCCTATTTGTCGGTAGCATCACTGAGGTGAAGGATATACTGACGCTTTTGCAGGCGGTAGTTCTTCTGCGTGAACGGTGCCCGGGTACCTCGCTGAGCGTCCATTTAGCTGGGCGCACGACTAGCCGCAGTTACGAGAGAGTGCTGCGGGCTTTTGTCCAAGAGAAGGGATTAGAGGATATTGTAACGTTTCTGGGATTGCTCGACCGAGAACGACTCTTCAGCGAGTATGGAGAATGTGCGCTGGTCGCATTGCCATCTTTGCAGGAGAATGCGCCGATGGCCATCATAGAGGCTATGGCTGCTGGCGTGCCGGTTGTCGCCACGGAGGTGGGGGGTATCGCCGACCTCGTCGAAGATGGCGTGACCGGATTTCTTTTCCCAGCCAGAGATGCGATGACGATGGCGGAGAGGATGCTCTGTCTCTTAGAAAACCGTGATTTGTGCTGGCGTATGGGTTGCGAGGCCAAAGCACGGGCGCGGGGTCGCTTTGGGCTCATGGAAGTGGCCCATAAGTATCGCCAGGTCTACGAGATCGTCGCTGGGGTGAAGAGCCTGTGAAGGTGTGTCTTTTCTCTGAGGGCTTGATGCCGCCCTTTGATGAGGGAATCAAAAACGTCGCGATACAATTGGCATCGGCATTGATGACTGAGCACGAAATCGTGATCCTGACAACAAGTGGACATAATATCGTCGCCCCATCGGTCACTAATGTGCCAGCCAACCGACTTCTTTGGAGTACAGAGTTGCAGAGACGGATACAATGCGCCTGCCCCGACTTAGTGCTTTACATCCCACGAGCGTGCGCTACACTGGCCAGTTTTTTGCGGGCGCGGGTGTTGCAAGCGTATGCTGGCGGAGCCCGGACGGTTCTAGTGACACTCCAGCCACGCAGTTATGGCCTACTCACAAGGTTGGCACTACGTCATCTAACACCAAACAGTGGCGTGATAGCCACATCGCCACACACGGTAGCGGAATTGCGAGCCTTGGGCTGTCGAGCGCTGCTCTGGACACCCGGCGTGGATATTGGCCGCTTTTCGCCGGCGGACGGCGACGAAAAGCAAAGACTGCGTTACCGTTATGGTGTGACTCCAGACGCCTGGGTACTGCTCCACGTTGGGCACATCAAAGAGGAACGCGGCGTGGAAATCCTGCAGGATCTGCAGGGCGATGGGGTGCAAGTGATTCTGGTGGGCAGTACGAGCACAATACAAAATGATACTCTGGCCAAAAGACTGCAAGATGCGGGCATACTCATCATCCGGGAATACGTTTCGCGCATTGAGGAGATTTACCGTTTGGCTGATTGCTATCTCTTTCTGACTACCGATGATCGTTCAGCCATCGAGGTGCCTCTCTCTGTGCTGGAGGCGATGGCTTGTAACCTGCCAGTGATCACAACGCGCTATGGTGGGCTGCCGGCCCTTTTTTCTGAGGGTGAGGGCCTGTTCTACTTGGACGATTGCGGCCAGTTGGAAAGCAAATTAAGGGCAGCGCGCGCCTTGGCGCGAGTAGCCACACGAGCGAAAGTGTTGCCGCACGATTGGCCGCAGGCGATGCGGCGGCTGCTGTACCTGGTAATGGGGGATGGAGCAGCGGCGTGAATGAGTTCTGGCCTAAGGACGAAGTGCAAGCAGCCGTTGACTTAGTCCGCGATGCCGTAGCTGGCATTCTTTCGGAAGGTCGGACTTTGCCAGACGCTGAAATGATCCTCCCCCAGTTGCGCCGCAACAAGATCCCCCTCCTCTGGTTTGCGCACTGTGAACCCTTAAGCGCACCTTGGCGCGAAGCCATTGCAGCCGACCAGCAACGATGGCACCAACAGCGCGCTGGATACGCGCCGGTTCATGAACGATGGGCAGCGGCGGGAATCTCTCACGTCTTCATCAAGGCACTTGGACCCGCGCCATCATTCCCATATCAAAGTGACAACCTGGATGTGTTAATACCGATGGAGCATTCGCAGGAAGCACAGGAAATCCTGCGAGGCGCGGGCTTCGTCGAACTGCGCAGTGTGGAGGAGCCCCATAAGTACTTGTACCGCCGTTTCTCTGACGGAGCGGAGGTTTGTGGCATTCACCTGCACGAGCACATCGGCTGGATCGTGCCTTTCATCAATGTAGGCCCCGCCCTGGCGCACTCCCGTCTTTCTGCGGATGACCCGCTGGTAGCAGTACTTTCACCTGAGGACGGTCTACTAACTACTCTGGCCCATTTCTTTTATGAGGATAAGGAGGTCAAACTGCTGGATTGGGCCAAGGTGGTCCATTGTTTGCGTACGTATGAACTCGATTGGGATTATATGTACAACATGGCTGCAAGTCGGGGATGGGCGGATGGGCTAGGCGCATCGCTCTTGTTCGTGGATCATTTACACCGACGCCTGACGAGTGAGCCATTGCTGCCAGAGACATTGAGTGCACGGGCTTGGGAGGTTCAGACTCCTGGTCAACGAAACCGTTTGGCCCGGCATCTTGAAATAGCCAAGCCGCAACTGCCTTTGCGCATCCCCTTCGTTCTCAGTAAGCGTTATTTCTACGCCAAGATATTCCGTGACCCGCAGCGCGATTTCCGGCGTAAATTGTGGGACGCTGTGGTGCATACGGGCTATGGTGTGCGGATGCGCTACAAAGGCATGGATCAGAGGGCTATGTTGGTTACGTTGAGCGGGGTGGATGGCGCTGGCAAAACGAGTCACGCGCGGGTGTTGGAACAAGCCTTCGGTGGCTGTCACATCCGGACGCGATACGTGTGGAGTCGGAGTGGGTCATCATCGCTGATGACCGCGGCGATTAGACTGGGGAAGCGGCTGCGAGGGAGAGATGCGCATCGCGGGATACCGAACAGCGATCGCATAGCAGCACGGGTGCACGCTTTTCGCTCTCCTTGGGTGCGACATATCTGGGCCTGGCTAACGGCAGTGGACTTGCTTGGACAGTACACTCTGCGGACCAGAATCCCGCTTTTGATGGGCTGGGTGGTGATTTGCGACCGCTACGTTTATGACGCCTTGGCCGAGTGGACAGCCTACTTTGAGGATGAGGCCGTGTTGAATAGCCTGCCTGCTCGCTTACTTTTGGCTCTCAGCCCGCGTCCAGCGAAAGGATATGTCCTCGACCTGCCACCAGAGATCGCCTCGGAGCGGTCTGCCGATGACTTGCCCGCTGATTTTATGGCTCGGCAGCGGCAGGCCTACCTTGCCTTAGCCAAGAGATACGATCTGTGTGTGGTAGACGCCAGCCGTGAGCGCATTGCCGTCGCCGACGAACTGACCTATGACGTGTTAAGCCATTATTTGAACCACTTCCGTACCGTGTTAAACGGGCTTTTCCTGAAGAACCCACGCCAATGGATGTGGGGAACGCGCTGGCCAGATCAGGGGGTGGCGCCATGATAGACCTGCCGACCCGGCTCATCCTCCAGCGACGATATTACCCCGCATTGGAAGAGCGTGTCTTCCGCGAATTGAAGGGCCTTTTGTCTGACATTCTTCGCCCAGGCGCAAGAGTGCTCGATGCGGGCAGTGGTCGCGGGACATGGATACTGGAACTTTACCGGGATCGCATTGCCAGTTGGGTGCGCGCGGATATCGAGCAGCCGAGAGATGAGGCGGTGGAGAATTTTGTGCAATGCGATCTGGCCGCAATGCCTTTTTCCGATGCAAGTTTTGACTTGGTGCTTTGTTACAACGTTATCGAACATCTGGCTGACCCTCCCCGTGTCTTTGCCGATATCGCCCGTGTGCTTCGACCAGGAGGCTATCTGGTTTTCAAGACACCGTCTCTGTATACTCCGGCTATATTCATCTCTCGCTTAACGTCGGTAAATTTGCATCGACGCCTGAAGGGGGCGAGCGGATCCGATAGGGCCCAAGTTTTCCCCACGCACTACCGGTGCAATACACCTGGCGCCCTGGATAGAGCCCTAGGTGCGGTTGGCTTTGTGCGACGGTGTCTGTATACCGTGGACCAGACCTATGAGTATTTGGCGTTCACTCGCCTCACGTATATGTTTGGGTTACTTTATAGCCGTACTGTGCAATCTCTAGGACCCTATTGGTTGCGCAATGTAATCGTTGGCGGCTATATGATGCCAGGGTGAGGAAAATGTCCCTGCGTGTGCTGGTAGTCACGAACATGTATCCGGATGCACAGAATCCTGACCATGGGACCTTTATTCGTGACCAGGTGGAGGGATTACGCGCCCGAGGCTATCAGGTAGATGTGTTGTTGGTGGGCGGGAAACGGCGCTGGTGGAGTTATCTACCTGGCACTCTTCGATTGTGGCGGCAGGTTCTGACTCACGATTACGATATTTTGCACGCACATTACGTTTTCTCGGGGATCGTGGCACGGACCCAGTTTCGCTACCCCCTCGTTGTCTCCTTCCACGGCGCGGCCGAAATGGAAGGTTGGACTGGGGTGCTTTGTCGCTTACTCGCACCCCTTGTGGATGGCGTGGCAGTAACATCAAGGTATCATAAGCATGACCTGGGCTACGCGGGGGCAAAGGTTATCCCTTGCGGTGTAAACCTGGACCTGTTTTCACCCGGGCCACAAGAAGAAGCACGGCGGGTACTTGGCTTGCCGACGGATCGAAAACTCGTGCTTTACGTAGGGTTGCTTCGTCCGGAGAAACGGGTGGATATCATCGAGCGAGCAGTGGATATCTTGCGCCAAGCAGGTGAACGCGTGCAATTGGTCGTGGCCAGCGGTTTGCCTCACGAAACCATTCCACACTACATGAACGCTTGTGACGTGTTGGCTTTGGCGTCAGAATTCGAGGGCTCGCCGGTGGTGGTGAAGGAGGCGATGGCTTGCAACCTGCCGATTGTCTCGGTGGATGTGGGCGATGTTCGAGATCTTATTGGCAACACCGAGGGGTGCTATATTTGTCAGCGGGATCCCGTCGACATGGCGGCCAAACTGCGGCAGGCATTGGCCTTTGGGCGACGGACGGATGGACGAGAGCGGATACATCATCTGAATGTGGAAGCCACTATTGACGGTGTGGTCGCCTTGTATGAGGAGGCGCTGGCAAAGCGGAGGCAGCGATGAGAGTCCTCGTGGTGTTGGGTTCCGGCGGACACACAAAGGAAATGATCCGTTTGGTAGATTTGTTGGGGCCAGGATACGAGTACAGTTATTTAGTGGCAGCCAACGATGAACTTTCGCCCCAGAAGATCCGCATACCAGGGCCGGTTTACAAAGTGACCCGTCCTCGCTGGAAGACCGCAAACCTTTTGGTTGAAGTGGCGCGGACGCTATTATCAGCGCTACAATCCTTGGTCGTGCTGTTGATCGTTCGGCCACGGGCGATTATCAGTAGCGGTCCGGGCCCGGCAGTGCCGGTATCATTTTGGGGCAAACTCCTGGGCGCGAAGGTGATATTCGTTGAGACTGGCTCGCGCGTGTACGAACTGTCCACCAGCGGACGCATCCTGTATCGTTGGGCAGACCTCTTCTTTGTGCAGTGGCCGGAGTTACAGGCGAAGTACCCGAGGGCGATTTATGCAGGTCGGCTTTGGTGAGAAGAGTTATGAACAGCCAAAGTCTGAGAGCTGCGCTGCGTAATACATGGTCCCATGGATTGGCGGTCCTATTCGCTGGAGCGGGGGCAAGCCTATTTTGGGCTGTTTCGTCATCGTTGCTGGAGAGAGCACAGTGGTGGCCGACCGCTCTCGTAGCGATACTTTCGGGAGCCACGCTTGCGTTAGGGGCTTGGATTATCACTGGACTGTGGCTTTCGAGGCGTGGGCATGACCTAACCAGAGCCCTGGCACTTGATGCCTGGAGTTACGCGATCTGGCTTGGCCCTATTTTGTTTATTCCCGTTTATCTCATGGGCGGTGACCACCCCGCCCTGGCATCGTGGCCACGATTTTATATCTTATTGGTTTCTTTGTTAACCTGGTTGGGACTGAAGGTGGTGCTTTTCTCTGAACGTTTGGGAGAATGGAACGCATTCCTCGAACAACGCGGGCGTGCTTGTCTGATTATGCTAGTGGGCTTTTATGTGACAGCGTGCATGCTCCTCTCCTGGCGCAAGTGGACAGTATTCACGCTCGGCAACATCGATGTTGCTACTATCTGGCAGAGTATGGGTTATACCTTACGAGGCGAGGGTTTCTTCTATAATACCATTGAGGGGGTCGGCCATTTTGGGGTGCATAACTCGCCAGCGCTAGTGCTGCTCTTGCCCATCTATGCCTTCTGGCCAGACCCTCGGGTTATCCTCTTGCTCAACCCCGGTTTGATCAGTCTCTCGGCGATCCCTTTCTTTGCCCTGGCGCGCAAGCGGTTGGGGGTATCTGCCGCGTTGACACTGACAGTGGCCTATCTGCTGTATCCGTCCGTCACTTACCGCGCCGTCTCGAATTTCCACGAGATGACTATGTTGCCGTTATTCCTTTTGCTGGCCTTCTGGGCCTTTGAGCGAGAGCATCTGGGATGGTTTGTAGTGACACTTCTGTATAGCCTGGGGGTAAAAGAAAGCATAGCCCTCACTGCATTTGTCTTTGCGCCCTACGCTTTTCTCCGTCGCCGCCGATGGCCCTGGGTGGTGATCCCGCTCTTGCTCAGTGTGGCATCGCTCTGGTTATCCTTTGCCTGGGTGATACCGACCGAACTTGGTCAGGAGGTGCATCGCCGAGCGAATGCAGTCTTCGGCCAGTTTGGAGAAACACCAGGAGATGTGATACGCTATATGGTGTATTCGCCCGTGGATTTTGCACGGGCAGTATTTACAGCCCGAAAATTGGGTTTTGTTTACCAGATGCTGCAGCCGCTCGGGCTCGTTCTTCCGGCGCTCAGCGTAGTAGGGCTGTTTGCATTGCCTGCATTGGGGCTGAACTTAATCACGCAGATAGGTTCAGTGGGCGTGCGGGCCTGGGAGTCGGTGATTTTTGGCCCGCTTTTCTATGTTGCGACGGTGGACGCGATAACCCGGGCCAGTTTCGTGTTGCGGTTGCCAAATCGAGTGGCTTACCTGTCCCTTGTTGTGCTCGGATTAACGCTCGCATGTGCGTCATATTGGCTGCGCGTGGATGAATATCAACCCGCGCCGTATTACACGGCTCAAGTTAACGCGGTAGCAATCATTCCGCCGAGAGTTTCAGTTTCTGTGCCTAACTATATGACCGCCCGGTTTGCAGACCGCCATTATATACAGCAGCCTACTGGTGCGCCCTTTTTCGCCGAGTATCACTTGGTGGACATTCACTGGGTACGGGCACAGCGCGGGCACGAGTTGTTCTTACGTGCTGCCGATGACTACGAGGACGTTTGGGCCAATGCCCAATATGGTGAGGTTTATCGCGGGCTGGAATTGGTTTGGCGTGAGGATGGGGTGGCTGTGTATCGTAGGGTGGGGCGATGATATTTGTCACTGTTGGCTCAACTGATTTCGACCTTTTGGTTCGTCGCATGGATGAGTTAGCGCCGGCATTGGGCGATGAGGTAGTGATTCAGATCGGCTTGGGCCAGTACGAGCCGCGCAACTGTCGCTTCTTTCGCTTTGCGCCCTCGTTGGAACCTTATTATGAAGAGGCAGAATTAGTGGTTTCCCACGGTGGGTTAGGTAGCATTGTGGAGGCCTTACACGCAGGCAAGCGGCTGGTCTGTGTGAACAATCCTACCACTTACGACAGTCATCAGGAACATTTATTGACTTTGTTTGCTGAGAAGGGCTACCTGCTCTGGTGTCGCGACATAGATAACTTGTTGGAAGACATCCAACGAGCGGAGACTATGACATTTGAACGCTACGAGGAACCGGACTGTCGTATTCATGAAGTCATCCGCGAGTATCTCGCGGGCCTGGAGTGACTGCCCAGGAGAGAAGAGCCTATGATACCCATTGCCCAGCCATTGCTGGGGAGAGAGGAAGAGGAGGCGGTCTTGGAAGTGTTGCGCTCAGGCCAATTGGCGCAAGGGCCGCGGGTGGAGGCGTTCGAAAGATCCTTTGCCGAATGGCTGGGCGTGAAATACGCTGTCGCCACAAGTAGCGGCACGGCGGCACTTCACATCGCCTTACTGGCCCACGGGATTGGCCCCGGAGATGAGGTCATCACCTCACCTTTTACCTTCATCGCTTCGGCCAACGCGATCCTTTTCTGTGGGGCGCGCCCTGTCTTTGTGGATATCGAGCCTGATACTTACAATATCAATCCAGTGCTTATTGAGGAGGCTATAACGCCGCGGACAAAGGCCATCATGCCGGTTCATATTTTCGGCAACCCTTGCGATATGCAAACCATTATGGCGGTCGCGCGGCGGCACAAGTTGGTTGTTATTGAAGATGCTTGTCAAGCCCACGGTGCGGAGGTGAACAGTCAGCGGGTCGGGACATTTGGTACCGGTTGCTTCTCTTTTTACCCCACCAAGAATATGACCACTGGTGAGGGTGGCATGGTCACCACTGACGATCCCGATCTGGCAGACCGGCTGCGCTTATTACGCAATCACGGCCAGCGTCGCCGGTATTACCATGAGGCTGTGGGCTATAATTTCCGCATGACCGAGATCCAGGCAGCCATTGGTTTGGTCCAACTGGGGAAATTGGATAGTTTCAATGAGCGGCGCATAGCCAATGCCGCCTACTTGGACCGGCATTTGCAAGGTGTGGTGAAACCCGTTGTGCGACCTGGTCACCGGCACGTTTACCATCAGTATACCATACGGGTGCCTGCCCCTCGAGAAAGGTGGATTCAAGGGCTGGCCGAACGCGGTGTGGGCACTATGATCTATTACCCGCTTCCGGTGCACAAGCAGCGCGTGTACCTTGAGATGGGCTACGAGGGCTCTTTTCCAGTGGCGGAGCAAGCCAGCGCGGAGGTGCTCTCCCTGCCTGTTCATCCAGCGCTGACATCTGATGACTTGGCCACCATCGTACGAGCCGTGGAGGAATTACTATGATCAACGCAGCGGTCATTGGTGTGGGCATGATGGGGCGTAACCACGCTCGAGTGTACGCAGAACTGGAGGATGTTAATCTGCTCGCCGTCGCCGACACAGACTTGGAAGCGGCCCAGCGGGTAGCACGTACCTACCGTGCTCGTGCTTATCAGGATTACCGCGAGATGCTTGACACTGAAAAGCCAGACATCGTCTCCGTGGCTGTGCCCACTCATTTGCACCGCCTGGTGGCGACAGACGTGATCGCCCGCGGCATGCATGTATTCTTGGAGAAACCCATCGCTACGGCGGTGGAGGATGGTCAGGCGATTATTGACGCTGCCAAGGAGCACGGCATTACATTGGGCGTTGGACATATCGAGCGCTTTAATCCCGCGATTCTGGCCCTCAAAGAGCGGCTCGATGATGGGCAACTGGGGCGTATTTTCCAGATCCATGCCCGACGCGTGGGTCCTTTTCCGCCCCGGGTCTCAGATGTGGGCGTGGTGATTGACCTGGCTACCCATGAACTCAATATTATGGAATATCTGACTGGGTCACGGGCAGAGAGCGTGTACGCCGAGACGGAGCGTAAGATACACGTTGCCCACGAGGACTTGCTTACGGGCATCATCAAATTCCGCGATGGTTGCGTGGGCATCCTGGATATCAACTGGCTGACGCCCGCCAAGATACGCGAACTCTCCCTGATCGGCGAGAAAGGCATGTTTTTGGTCAACTACCTCACTCAGGATCTCTATTTTTATGAGAACGACTACCTGAATGGAAACTGGGAAGGGCTGGTAGCCATCATGGGGGTGAGCGAGGGGCGCAGGATTCGACATAACATTCGACGGGTGGAGCCGTTGAGAGCCGAATTAGAGGATTTCGTGCGCTCTGTGGTGGAAGGCAGGCCTCCGCTGGTGGGTGGGGAGGAGGCGTTGCGCGCTGTACTCTTAGCCCAGGCATTGCTCTGCTCCGGACGAGAGCACCGAGTAGTGTTCCTGGATTGACGCTTTGTATGACCGTGTGAACCTGTGCGTGGACTGCTGCACCCCGATGAGCGGGGCTGGAGGTGCCAACATCCCCATTTGCTCCACCCGTATCCCTCTGCTCCGTTCTCCGTCTGATAAGATGAAGTCTAAACCAAGTGGAGGAGGCTTGAACACTGCATGCGTGTTGGGATAAAAGAGCGAAAGCAGATTGTGGCTGTGGTGCTGGCTGTCTTTGGTGTGATGCTTTTGGCTATGGTAATACCGGGGCCCGTCTTGGCCCGGGTGCCACCGGAATTCGTACCGACGAACGGCATCTATATCCAGTACGACGATCCCTCTCATGGTCTTGACCCTGGCCTTTATCCAGTCATAGGTGGTTACAGGCGCTATAGTTGGAAAGACATTGAGACATCTAACAACTCCTTCAACTGGGATGGCATAGCATATTGGATCGGTCAAGAGCAGACCCACGGCAAGTATGTGGGCATCGGCTTCACTACTTACAACGAGCATGGCAATGTGGTGCCCGCGGGCCCCGGCAACGGCACCCAAGTTCCTGAGTGGTTGATCTCGATGTACCCTAGCGTTGCGCCTATCAACACGCGGCGGCAAACTGACGAGACATATCGTGTCACCAATTACAAGGACACTAACTATCGCAACTATTACAGCCGCTTCATCAACGCCTTTGCCCAGTGGCTGGCGGATAACCCCAGCGTCCGCGCCCGCGTGGCCTGGGTGTCTATGGGCGTGGGCATGAGCGGCGAAACCCAGCCTAGTGCTCAACGGACCTCGGAATTGCCCGATTATCAGTTCTATCAGATCAACCTGGGCCTGACCTCAGCGGAATGGGTGGAATACGTGAACTGGTGCACCCAGACTTACCGCGACGCTTTCCTCAGTCGCGGCCTCAATATCCCGCTGTTCTTGGACATCGGGCCCACTTATATGGGGCCCTCGGAACGCTACCAGTTCTCGCAATACGCTGCAGATCGCGGGGTGGGCTTGCGACACAACGGCCTTATGGCCGACCACTGCTGCCCCATCAACTACCGGCTGATGCATTATTACGGCACTTACAGCACTACGGTGCCCATCGCTTGGGAAACTTATAGCAACTATGTTACCTGCTATTCTGAAATGTTATTTGCCACGTATATGGGCCTGTCTGCTCACGCCGATAACTTCGCCCTCACCCGGGATATGATCCAGATACCCGCATACCGTGAGCCTCTGGAGTTCATGAAGCGCTATAGCGGGGTCACGATCCAGAATACTCCTAGCGTTTGGGCGGCACTGCGGGGGAACTGCACTGGCGGCGATCCCCTCAACTACGAATTCTGGCTGCGGCAGTTCGACTCGGCAGCCAATGGCACAACTGTCAAAGTCTGTGGTGAGTCAGAGCCGATATTGGATCCCTCCACCGGCTACAAATTTGACTTGCCCAACGGCACCTACACGGTGCAACTGCACTTTGCCGAATTGTATTACAGTGGTACTGGGGCCCGATATTTCAATATTGTGATTGAAGGCAATATAGTCCGGTCGAATCTCGATGTAGTAGCAGCCGCCGGAGGGTGGCGCAAGGCGTTGGTGTTGGATTTCCCCGGCATCGTTGTCACTGATGGCCAGTTGAACATTGATCTCATCAAGACTAGCGGTGACGATCCCTTCGTGAATGGCATCTACATCAGCGGCCCAGGCTATCAAAACCGGGTCAACTGTGGTTGGCAGTTCGACTACCGAGATCCCAGTGACAATATCTGGCATGGCGATCAGGAGTACCGCCCTGGCGCTTGGGGCCACCTGGGTGGCTACCCCTGGGTCTCCGGCGTTGAAATTGCTGGCACCGACATGGATCCGCTCTACCAGTCATGCCACGTGCGTGATGGTACACTGGGTGTGGTGGCCGAAGGACGTTGGACGCGTCGCACCGACCAGGCCAGTGGCAACTCTTATATGCGCTTCGACATTGACAATGGCTATATGTATAACCGCACCAATTTCACTACCGCCACGATCACTGTCACCTATTACGACGCGGGCACCGATCGCTGGCAGTTGCTCTACGATTCGCAGACCGATGCCAACAAGGCGGCCGTTCCAATGGGCAGCACTAACCCCTGGGTCCAGAAGACCAATTCACACCAGTGGAAGAAGGCTGTCTTCTACCTGGAGGATGCCCTTTTCGCGGGACGCCAGTATTCAGGTACTGATCCCGATTATGGTCCGTTTAGCATAGATTTCTCTATTTTCTGCAACAACGATGGTAACGAGTACATCCACTTCGTAGAAGTGTCAAAGGCGGGTGCGCCGACGCCGACTGCGACCATCAACGGGAGTGTGACGCTGGAACGAGGGACCAAGACGCCGCCGGACCCTTCGTTCTCCGTGCCGCTGACCGTTACCCTGCATACACCGGGCAACCCGACACCACTCTACACTTACAATCCCACCACCGACCAAAGCGGGAATTTCACTATCACTGACATTCCGCCGGGGTCCTATGACGTCCGCGTCAAGAACAGGCACACTCTACAGAATGTGTCCCGGTCCGATTGTCCGGTGACCCTTGTTGCTGGGGCCAATGCAGTCAATATGGGGACGTTATGGGAAGGTGATGCCAACGATGACAACCGTGTCAACTCCAGCGACTTCATCATCCTGCGCAACACCTACCTGAAGCAGCAAGGCGATCCGGGCTACGATGGCCGTGCTGACTTCAACGAAGACCAGCGCGTCAACTCGAGCGATTTCATTTTGCTGCGGAACCATTATCTTCAGGATGGCCCGCGGGTGGTGAATATGGGCGGGTGTCCTGGCTCGCTGGTTGTACAAAGCGCTACCACTCCCGTCTCGATCCAAAGCGACGGTACCATCACTTTCCTACCAACAGAGACCACGGTAATCGCCGGGCAGGAGTTCGTTTTGGACATTTCAGTGGATACCGGTTCGCAGGATGCCGTTGCTGCCGATGTCTTTGTGGATTTCGACCCCGCCTATCTGGAAGTAACGGGCATCGAGGATGGTTCTCCCCTGCAAGTCATTGTCAAGCAATATGATAACGAGGCAGGATCGCTCAAGATCGGCGCGGTTACCCTTGGCGAGCCAGCCAATGGTGGTTTTACAGTGGCAAGGCTCCATCTGCGCGCTCGGGCGCAGACTGCTGTGGATGGGACGGTCATTTCCTTCTCCCGTGATGAGCCCCGTCGAACGGTGGTCAAGAACGCGAGCGACGAAGATATCTTGGCCACTGTTGAGAGTGGCACGGTGCACGTGAACGCAGCCCCTTTGCAGTACCAACTATATGTTCCAATTATCTGCAAATGGCTTTAAGTCACCTGGTGAAGTAAAGTTTGGGACGCTCTCGCCAGGTTCCGCTATACCATTGCTGGCCTGCTGAGAGAGGACGAGTGATGAGCAATCAATATGAACCCGCGGTGAATATCTCCGGCGAGCATCTACATCTGTCAGCCTTCGTGTTCGTCGCGGTGGTTTTCTTGGCATTGGTACTACTGATATGGCCGACCTCTTTTGGTTTGAGCGCTGCTACCGCCATGCAAATCAGCATTGACCCAGCAAACACGAGCGTCAATGTCGGTGATGAGTTCGACCTGAACATCCGTATTGACGCCGGGGCAGAGGGTGTGGTGGCCACCGATGTTTACCTGAACTTCGATCCCGTTTTTCTAGAAGTGGTAGGGATCACCGACGGCACGCCACTGAGCGTCTTCACGAAGGTCTACAGCAATACTGTCGGCACCATCACCATCGGCGCGGGAACGCTCGGCGATCCGGCATCCGGCACATTTGTGGTTGCTACGCTACGGATGCGGGCTAAGGCCGGGACGGGTGTGTCGCCAACCACCGTTGCCTTTTCGCTCACGGAGCCCCGTCGGACGGTGGTCAAAAACGCTGAAGACGTGAACATCCTGACGGCAGCCAACAACGGCCAGGTTGCCATCAGCGGCCCCACACCAGCTGGGCCCACTCCCACCACTACCTGCACTCCCACTCCAACAACGACCGTACCACCAGGGAAGCCAGCCCGTATCCTACTCCAGCCAGAAACGAGGAACGTTGCCGTTGGCGACACATTCGACTTCCAGATCCAGGTTCAGACTGGGGGCATCGGAGTGGTCGCCGTGGACGTGTATATGAATTTTGACCCGACGTATCTGGAGATCACTGGCATAGACGATGGCACGCCGCTGAGTGTCTTCACCAAAGACTACAATAACACCGTCGGCACCATTACGATTGGCGCCGGGACCCTCGGCGATCCGGTCACAACGGACTTCACTGTGGCCACGCTGCACCTCCGGGCTAAAGCCGGGACAGGTGGGGCGGCGACATGGGTGGTATTTTCGCTCGCTGAACCACGGAAGACAGTGGTGAAGGATGCTGGTGACGTGGACCGCCTGGGTGCGGCCACCGATGGCCAAGTCGTCATCAGTGGCCCTACGCCGACTGGCCCGACTCATACCCCAACGCGCACGGCCACAGCCACGGTTTCGCCGACGCATACCGTTACCCAGACGCCAACGCACACGGCCACCCCTACGGTTACGCAGACGCCACCTACCCCGCCGACGGTGGTGGCTTTCCAATATGGCGTCAGTCCCAGTGCCGACTACGTGGGGGTGACGGATACAACTGTGGATTCCTATCCCCCCACATGGCGGTGTACAGATATCCGGCTGGTTGTGGATTACGCTCGCCAGAGGCGTCCGCTACTCAGGTTTGACATCAGTTCGATCCCTAGGGGCTCCTATGTCGTCTCCGCTACCCTCGAACTGGTGCAAAACGACCACATCAGAAATATGGATTGGTCCCTGGATGTAGCAGTATATCGGGTGCTCAAACCCTGGGACTGGGTTTACTGCCAAGTGTCGTGGAATCAAGCCAGGCCTGACCTGCCCTGGGAAGTACCTGGCTGCGACGGCCCTTCGGACCGGGCCAGCGTCCCCGAAGATGTCAAGACCCTTCAACCCCTGCCAGCACGCGAGAAGCGAGTCGTGGGGTGGTCGGTCACTAACATGGTGCGCGACTGGGTAGCCAACCCGGCCACGAACCAGGGGATGATCTTGATCGGGACCGGTAACACACAGGAGTTCGAGTTCGCTTCGTCGGATTACTATTACGGCGACTATGCCGAGCGGCGACCCAAACTGGTGGTGAGTTACTATGAGCCCACGCCGACGCCTACGGCCACCCTCAGCCCCACGCCCACTCGCACGAGCACGGCCACGCCCACGCCGACGAATACACCACCGCCCGGTGCAATTATGGGCATGGTGTGGGAGGACCTGAACGGCAATGGGATCATGGACCCCGAGGAGGCCAACCGGGGATTGGCTGGCGCGATCATTCATCTCTGGAACAGCGCCAAGACGCAAGAACTCCGCCCAGCCTACACCACCCAGTCCGATGGGCGTTTCGCTTTCGTGGATCTGGCACCAAGTAACTACGTGGTCACGGAGGACAACCCACCCGGCTATACCTCTACTACAAGTGATGAGGTGGGTGTGGTTGTCATCTCCGGTACGGCGACCACCGGGGTGAACTTTGGCAACTGGCGTGCGGGTACTACCCCAACGTTCACACCCACACCCTCACCGCGTTACCGTGTTCGCCTTCCCATCATGGTCAAGAGCATCTGGCGATAACTCCACAACTCCGTCTGGGAAAGCGCCGTTGTGCAACATATCAACTGGCTTTGGCAGCGGTCACGGTGGGCGCTGGACTAAAGAAAGAATGTGTTTGGAGTAAGATGGGGAAGAAACCATACAAGTTTGTCTGGCGTCCTTTTCCCCTCCAACTCTACCTGTGCGCCGAGAACACGGTATTACCAAGAGAGCAGGGGTGAGTATATGCGCGTACATGACCTCAATCATAAGATCTTCTGGATCATGTTGCTGTTCCTCGGTATTTGCCTGTTGCTTTGGCCCTCCTCTGATCGAGGAGCCCAGGCTTCCCCACCCCAGGCTCCTATGCCGCAACCTACCTCTATTAGTTTCCAGTACGGGCTTTATCCCAATCCAGGTTACACGGGTGTGGGTGATACCTATATACGTTCTAATCGTTGGACCAATGCTCATAATGAAGCGGTGCTCTGGGTGGGCGAGGATGTGATCAAATCCCGCTCCTTAATCCGATTCGAGTTGTCTCCTTATATTCCGACGAACGCAGTGGTCACATCGGCTACCTTGCATATGGTCGCGCACCTTTGTGAGCCAACGCCTTGTGCGCCACTGACCGTGGACGCTTTCCGCGTGCTGCGCCCGTGGGTGGTCACTGAAGTCACGTGGTCCTGGCCTGCCGTCAACCAGACTTGGGAGGTTAACGGCTGCGATGGTCCTACTGACCGCGAGATGACCACTAGCGGATGGGGTACGGTGTGTTGTAGTGGCGGAAACTATTTGGATATCCCGATCACTGCGCTTGTGCAGGAGTGGGTAACGCATCCAGCCACCAATTATGGTTTGATCCTCATTCGACGGGCCCCTGCGACGGTGAGTTATAGCCTGCGCAGCAGCGAGACCGGCGCGGATGGTCCGCGCTTAGACGTTACGTATTATGTCCCTACTCCCACGGTCACGCCCACACACACGCGCACTGCTACACCGACCCCCACCGCGACCAGCACGCCAAGCACTGGCGATGTGCGCGGGATGGTATGGAATGATGTGAACGCAAATGGCATTTTGGACAACGGGGAGGTTGGGCTGGCGGGAGCCAAGCTGACCTTGACCGATGTCAGTGGGGTTCAAGTACCTGGCTATCCACCTGTGTGGACAGGCCCGGACGGCCAGTACGCTTTTATGGGCCTTTCGCAGGGCGTCTATAGACTGACCAGAGAGAACCCGCCCGGCTATACCTCTACTACTGTGGATACTGTCGTATTCCCGCTGGCGGCTGGTTCAACGGTGGTCATCAACTTTGGCGCTTACACCGTGCCCACCATTACACCAACAGCGACCCAGACGGGCACGCCTACGCGCACACTGACCCCGTCACCAACGAGCACCACCGGTCCATCGCCCACTGCTACCCGTACATCTACCCCTACGGCAACGGTGCCCACCACCCCGACGCCTACCGCCACGACCCCGCCCGGGAAACCGGTGCGCATTGCGATAGATCCGGCCGCCACCACGCGCAGCGTGGGCGAAGAATTTGATTTGGCGATACGGGTGGATGCGGGCACGACGGGCATTGTGGCTGCAGACGTCTACCTGGACTTCGACCCTGCCTATTTGGAAGTGGTGGGGATCACCGATGGCACGCCGCTCAGCGTACTCGTTAAGATGTACGATAACGCTGCCGGAACCATCAACATCGGCGCGGGAACACTCGGAAGCCCGGCCTCGGGGACATTTGTAATTGCTACGGTGCGAATGCGAGCCAAAGCGGCGACGGGAATATCCCCCACGGTGGTTGCTTTCTCGTTTGTGCCACCACGACAAACGGTCGTCAAAGATGAAGGCGATGTAGATCGCCTCGGCGGCTATACCAATGGCGAGGTGACTATCCTGGGCCCCACGCCTACATGGGAAGCCTCGCCGACGATGACAAACACGCCTGTTGCAACTGGCACTCCAACTCATACACCCACCTACACGCCGGGTCCCTCACCGACACCCACCGCTACCCCACGCGGCACGTTCAACGACCCGGTGCCTGTGTACTGCGGTGGCGTCTATCGCGATACCAATGCCGGCCGACCGGGTGTCATAAGTCAATATAATTGCAAAGAGGGGTACGAGTTTGGTCCCGAGGTGGTGTATACGATTACCATTGGCGACTGGGCACCGACGGTCACCATAGGAGCCGTGCTCACGGGGTTCACCGAGGCTCTGGATGTTTTCATTCTCGGCAGCGCGGACCCACAGGATTGCCTGGCCTGGGGGACTGAAGCAGTGGCCAACGTTACACCGGGCGTATACTACATTATTGTGGACGGACTCCTGCCGGAGTCTATAGGTAACTACACTCTATCTATTTACTGCTACCCGATGCCAGGATACACGCCGACCCCTACATCTACTCCAAGTCCCTCGCCCACTCACACCAGCGGCCCATCACCCACTGCCACACAGACCCATACCCCTGGTCCCTCTCCCACCGCTACCGCCACGCGGACACCCGGACCCAGTTACATCTACTTGCCGGTGATCAAAAAGGCGCCAATTGAGATCCGCATCGATTGTGGCAGCACCGCGCCTTATGTGGACGTCCTGGGTGCTCGCTGGAGCGCAGATTACGCCTACGTTGACGGTGAACATTGGGTCGCTAGGATTCCCATTCCTGGCACGGATGATGACCCACTCTATCAGACTCAGAGGTTTTGGGAGTCCGCACAGCCCTTTGACGCCTACCGCATCCCGAACTTGCCTCCGGGCACGTATCGGGTGGAACTCCGGTTTGCAGAACTGTACTACAAGGCGATCGGATATCGGGTATTTGACGTCTATGTCGAGGGGAATTTGGTTGGAGACAATGTAGACCCCACTGCCTGGGGCATCTCTGCCACAGGTGAATTTTACGGTGCCTTCTCGATTGGCTGGGAGGGGTACATCGGCGATGGCACACTGACTATCCGGTTTGACCCTCGGGCAGGTGCGCCTATCCTAAACGCTATCTATGTGGTCAAACTTGACTGAGACGCGCCATTAAGTATTGCAGCGGGGGAGAATCGTTGATCCAAATAGGAGTCGGAGAGACGGTAGTATCTTGGAAACCATCCACAACGATTGGTCATCTTACTATGCATTCGCAGAGCTTACCCAAATCAAGAGGCACAGCGGTCTGCCCTTCGCCGATGTGGTGTGCTCGGACTACATTGCCCAGTGTTCCTCCTGGCTCGGCGTAGCGATCCTTCTCAAAACGGTCCCCGTAGTCCTTTCGAGGAGAGGCGCCCGATCCTTTTGTGAATGAGTAACTGCAATCTGCCTATTTTGAAACTTATTTTTGACAAATTTACGGTTTTGTGTTACATTTGTGTAATTGTCAGATAGTTTGCGATCCATTACAGGAGATGCAGTTGCCTCCTGATCTCGGCGGTGCGAAACCGTGCCCATGGGGGTAGGAATGTAACCCGGGGCAGACACTATTGCGTGGAGGTAACCTTTGCGTAACCCCTCCGGCTTGTCCAGAACAAGAACCGGCAGCCTCGCCCAGCTGATTTTCGCCCTGATATTTCTCATCGTGGTGGCTTTAGCCTTCCCCCAGTTGCTGCCCTCTGGGGTGGGCGCAACGGCAGATGTTACTCCCGAGGCCCAGATCGTCCCTCCTGGCTACGGGCCCCTGATGCCCCGTATTTTCGTCATGACCGACTGGTGGAACGGCGATTGGGGCAACCCTGACTACCTGTACGAATATGACGACTGGTTCGGGCACAATGTGGTGGTAGGGCACCCGGAGTGGGGGCCGGTGGGCGGCTGGTGGGTCTTTCGCTGGAATGAACTCAATCCCCAGAAGGGGGTGTACGACTGGAGCCTCATTGACGATTACATCCGCACAGCCCAAAAGTACCAGACTGCCCCGTTTCCCAATGGCAGTACCATGCCCAAGCCGGTGGGCATCTCGGTGATGGTCTATGAATTCGGTGACATGGGCACTTACTGGGGCGATTTATATATCCCCAAGTGGGTGATAGACGAGGCGGGGGGCTGGTCTGCAGTCGCAGATTGCTTTGACCCCGATGGCCCCACCGGGTCTTGCAAGCCTTTTTGCACACCCAATTTCCGCAACCCGACCTGGCGGTACTATTTTGATCAATTCGTTATGGCAATGGGGCAGCACCTCGATAACAACCCAGAATTCTTTAACTTGGCTTTCGTCATCATTTCCACTGGCATCAGCGGCGAGGGGTATCAAAGACTCAGTTTCGGCGGGTGTTCCTACGGGTCCAATGACGGTTTTTTTGACGAGTGGAGCAGCCACCTGATAGATGTTTATCACGCTGCCTTTCCCAACACGGTGGTTTTCACGCAGCCCATCGTGCACGGCTTGCACGGGGCGGCGTCGCGTGCTGCTTCCCTCCCTGGGAACCGCATCGGGGTGAAGAGCAACGGCCTGGAGGTGGACCACGGCGCGGCACAAATCCTCTGGGACGGGGTGCTCGTGGGTGGCATTACTGGCTTCGCTGATCTGTACCACGAACGAATCCCCATCGGTTACGAGCCGGCGCACGGGAATGATGTGGCAGGCTCCTACTGGTTCATGATGGATGCCCTCTCGCATCACCCGGACATGATGGACATCCAGTACATGAATTTGATCTACTCGGATCAGGTCTCACGGGATACGGGGTTCCCCCTCCTCGATTTCGCCCGTGCCCACATGGGCCGTACGATCACCGATACCGAAGACGTGTGGATTGTCCTGCGAACCACTTCCAAGACCGATACCACTTGGACGGGGTACGATGGCAAGGTGGTCACCTACGGGCCACAGAAGACCGACTATACCTATTGGCTCTATCGTCCCGACGGCATCCCGCAGAACCAGACGGTAGCGCTCATCGGCTCGACGATGTCGGCCATCCCCTCTCCGGCCCGGCAGCACGCCTACGGAGCGCACAGTGTGCGTCGCACCAACCAGGCCACCAATGACATTTATATGTCCTTTGATATTGACAACCGCTGGCGTTACAGTGGGGCACGCCCGCGCTCGGCTGGAGGGGTAGCCAGTTACGATCTCACGCTCACTTTCTTGAATATGGGCAGCGACACTCTGTCGCTTCAATACACGGACATAAATGGAGTGGTGGTCAACCGCACTATCACCAAAGGCTCTGTGCTGGGTCCGGTCAACCAATGGGTGGACTACACCTGGCACCTGGAGGATGCTTATTTCAACAATGCTCTCCCGGGGAATACGGACTTTCGCATCTCCTGTAATGCCGACGGGGACGAATATATCCACCGCATTATCCTGCGCGCCTCGGGTATCCCTGGGCCCACGCCGGTGCCAACTAAGACCTACCCACCCACTCGCACGCCGACTCGTACTACCACGCCGCCGACCTCCACGCCAACACGGACGAAGACCATTACCCCGGGTGGCCCAACGCCCACTCGCACTGCCGGGCCCACCGCGACGCCTACCCGCACCCTGTCGCCAACACCGCTGCCCCCAGGATATGTCAGCATCACCTTCCGCCAGGGTCTCACAGGCTATACTGGGGCCAGTGACACCCATTTAGTGAGGGAAGGCCCTACCCTCAACTACTGTCCGGTGGAATTGCTGCAGGTGGAGCAGACGGGGTCATACAAAGCGCTTTTCCGTTTCGACGTCTCTTCTATCCCTGCCGGGTCCCTCATCGCCGACGCCCGGCTGCGGCTGTATGCGGTGGGATGGAGTGGCTCGAACATCACCTTCGGCGCCCATTACATTACTCGCACGGTGGAGGTATGTCAGGCTACCTGGAATGAGGCGCGCCTCGGGGAGCCCTGGGGTGCGCCGGGGGCGAGCGATTACAACACCGATATCCGGCAACAACCGGAGGCTACCGTCACGACCAATGACATCCGCCGCTGGTACGAGATAGACCTGACGCAAGTGGTTCGCGGTTGGGTGAGCGGTTCTTTGCCCAACAACGGGGTTCTCCTACAAGCGACAGGGGGGAGCACCTGGAGCAGTTTCTATTTTGCGAGTTCGGAGTATTCGAACGCTGATTTGCGGCCGCAGTTGGTGGTTACCTATCTCCCGCGGACGCCGACGCCCAGTCTTACTCCTATTTTCTCGCCGACACCGACTCGGACCAGCACGGTAACTCGCACTCCCACCCGGACGAGGACTCCCACGGTGACGCCGACGCCATCGCTCACACTTACGCCCACCATCACGCCGACCGGGACACAGATACCGCCGACGCTCACGCGCACACCGACCATCACGCCGACACCCACCGGGCCCACGCGCACGGCGACCGCAACGACAACCCGGACCGCCTCACCCACGGCTACGCCAACGCGAACTATCTCGCCGACGGCTACCCCTACTGTGGCTGGGACGCCGGTCGACCGCATTGATCGGCTCACGTCGCGGGTCAACGTCCTGGAAGCGCTGTTACGACAGATTCTCGACATCTTGACCCGGGCCAGTTCACTGCGAGGGTTGCTGAGGGCTCTACAAGAGTAGGAGAAGAGGACCATATACCCCCGGTTCCGGATACGGGACGGGAGGAGGCATAGTAATGAAACGCAGATCGGGTTGTGTATTGGTGATGACATTGCTGATTGGTGTAGGCATTGGACTCATCGTGGCCCAGACCCACCTTTTGCCGCCCCTGCTCCCGCAAATCACAAGCAAATCCTCCGCGCCCGTATATGCTCTCGATACATCGCGGACGTTGGAGAGCCGCTACGTCATTACTGCGCCTGTGCTGGACGGTAACTTGGCGGATTGGCCGACCGTGCCCTCCATCACGATGGATGCTGCCTCGTGCGATTACGTGGCGGGCACAATCGGCGGTGTGAACGATTGCTCGGCCTCGGTGCGCAGTGTGTGGGATGACACCAATGTCTACTTTGGCATTGATGTGACGGACGATGTGCTCAAGTCCGACGACCCCTCCTATATCTGGCGCGATGACTCGGTGGAAATCGGCCTGGACGGTGCCCGTGACCGCGTGTTCTGGAACCCAGACGACCACCAGTACGCAGTGGCCAGCGATGGGCGCACGTTCTACCTGGGCGCGCCCACGACCGAGTTGTCGGCGGCGGTGCAGGTGCGGTCCGGTGGCTACATTGTCGAGATGGCTGTCCCGCTCAATCGCCTGGTGCTCAGCGGGCAGGTGATCTCGGGCACAGTGTGTGGCTTCACTGTGGGACTCCGCGACGATGACGATAATGGCACCTGGGATGGCTATCTGGTTTGGGCAGGGACGACGACCTTTGGCATCGCGGAGAACTTCGGGGAGTTGCGTTTTGTGGGTCAACCTCCGCCGGTATGTGACGTGCGGTTGGATCAGTTGGAGGCCCGGTTGGCCGACCTGGAGCGGAAGATCCAGCAGTTGCTCGATATCCTGAGCGAGTTCGGCAGTATTATCCCTCCGCGCTGATCCCTACGAGATAAGAAAGCGGGAGCGTCTAAGCCCCCGCTTTTCATTTTTATGGAGCGGGCAGCCTCAAGGTGCGATGGATAACTCGCAATCTGCTGTTACGTGGATCCAGTAGCCCCATCCTGGCCTCATCTCGGTCAAATCGTTCAGGAAGGGCGGGACATTCACGTCATATTTCTTCCACGGATCGGTGGTGTCGGAAGCGTCATAAGCATAGACCAGATCGTACAGCCCATCAATTGTGCGCAGGGCGTAGGCGACCGGCTGCGATGTGTTCAGTGGGTACCCCACCAGATTCCACCCTGCGCACAAGGGGATGGTAACCTCAGTCACGCGATGTCCCGAGATGGACAGAGTGGCGGCACTCATCCCGTGTAGCCAAAAGCCTTCCGTCTCATGGATGTTTTGCAGGTCGTTCAGGAAAGGCGGGACGTTGGTGTCGTACTTCTTCCACGGGTCTGCTTGGTCGCAACCCTCGTAGGCGTACACCAGGTCGTAGGCCCCGGCGATAGGGGCCAGGAGTTCCTCGACGGCGGGCGAATCCGGCTCGATGGGCAGGGAGAGCAGGTTCCAGCCCATCACGATGGGCAGATAGGCGGTGGCGACTGGCCCGGGAGTACGCGTCTGGGTCGGGGTGGAGGTCGGGCTGGCGGTGTGGCTGGGCGTCGGCGTGGAAGTGTTCGTTGGTGTCTGGGTGGGAGTGGATGTGGCGGTGGGGGTCAGCGCGGGCAAAGCCTTGGTATATTGCCAAACCCCTTCGTAGTAAGCGCCCGGGTCATTGCCCAGCATGGTCATCACCAAGTCCATCTGGGTGCTTTGCCAGTGCCCGGCCAGACAGGTGAAGTTCTTGAATCGGAAATCGGTTCCCAGTCCTTCGTCCATGAGTCGCCAGTTCAAGCCGTCGTTGGTTGTTTCGTACACGCCGTATCTGGTTGCCGCATAGACTGTATGGTCCAGTGGGTACCGGGCAGATACCAACACGGATCGCACGCTGTAGGCGGCCGGATAGAGGCCGGTGCCATTGGCATAAGACCAAGTCGTGCCGCCATCTGTGGAGCGGATTATGCCCTGCGGTTCGCCCTCATTGCCCCAGGTACCGGCGTAGATCACCTGGTCGGTGATCCCATAGCCAGGCGAAAAGGAGAAGGAGCGAACGTAAGCGCTGGGGGCAGGCACCCCACCCGGCAGCCACACGATCTGTGACCACCTGCCGCTTGCCGCAGTCCAACGGTGCAGGGTGCCATCCTTGCGCGTGCCCATAAAGATAGTGCCATCGTTGGCATAATTGGGCGAGAAAGCCAACGCCATGACAAACCCCTCCGACGCGTTGCCGCCAACAGATAGGCCCTCGTTGAACGGAGCCCAACTATTGCCCCCATCCGTGGAGCGGTACACCCCGCCGCCCCACGTCCCCGCTATAATCGTGTGGTCGTTGTTCCAATTGGGTGAGATGGCCAACGCTTGTATGTTGAGTTTGTACGGGATCGTTGGCAATCCGTTTTCCGCCGGCGTCCAGGTGACACCTCGGTCCATGGAGCGGAGTATCGAGTGCTCTGGTGGGCTGGAGCCGGCGTATTCTCCGGCGAAGACCACGTAATTCCCCTCGGCATCGGGAGGTGACACGGCCAACGCTACGATCCAGGTGTCGCTGGGGAACGACTCCACGTCCCAGTGAGCGCCCCTATCCGTCGAGATGGCCAGGTTCCCCTGTGCGCCGACGAACAGAGTGGAATCGGTGGCGTAGTGGGGGGAGAGCGCCACCGTCCAGCAAGCCTGGACCCAATACGGCCCGCACGGTGTCCACTGGTTGATCCCCGCATCCGCCGGTACGAGCAGGAAGGTGGCTGCTGCCAGTGTGATCGCCACCGTGACGCCGATTTTGCTGTGCCTTACGCTATTCCTGGCCATCCGTTCCCTGAATCCGTTGACAGCAATCCGTGTTACTTCACGATGATCGGCAGGTGGACGACGTGGCTCGCCGGACCGGGATTGGAGGCCACGAACAGCCCGAAATCCGTCAGGTGGGTGAGAAGAGCCCACACCGCGTTGTCGCTCATATTGTGACCGGTGGGGATGTCCACCCAGGACCGCGTAGTTGGGTCATAATAACGCAGCACCAGATGTTCTTCATCCAATCCAGCCACTTCGGAATCGCGATACCAAAGCACGATCATCGCGGCGCTGCGCAGGTTGGTGATGGGCAGGCCGTTCAAGTCGCGCATCCACAGCCGGAAGTGACGCAGCGCGGCGTCATCCTGACCTTCGATGGGCAGGGGCAAGGGCACGAATTCCGCCACCGCGTTGGTGAACACACTCATAGGCGGAAAGACGATCCAATACAAATGGTCATTGGTCCAGAGGGTGCCGCCATCCGTGGGACTGATGTTGACCGCCGTGGGCGCAGTGGTAGGCAGGGGCGTTCCGCTAGGCGTGGGCGAAGCGGTAGATGTGGTGGTCGCCCGCGGCGTCTCGGTGGCGGTAGGAGAGATAGTGGGCGTGCCAGTTTCAGTGGGCGTAGGCGTGGTTGTACCCGTAGGTGAGGGCGTTGGGATGTTGCAGCGAAGATTCACAGGTTCGTTGTACGGATGGGTGCAAGACCAACTGGACCAGGCCCAGCAGGTGCTGCCGTCGGGTGTCTGGAGCATGAAGGTTACGTTGCTTCCCGCAGAGCAACACGCTTGCATCTCGTAGTAGCCGTCTGCGCCGGTGGTCTGCCCTGTTCCGACTGACACCCCGCCGCTCCAGGCGCGGATGATGGTGTGCAGCGGGGCCGGCAGATTGTTGATGGTAACGTAGCCGTGAATGGTGCTGCACTGGGGTGTGGGCGTGGCCGTGCGGGTGGGGGTGTTAGTTGGAGTGCTGGTGGGCGCCGGCGTTGACGTTGGGGTGGAGCAATACAGGTCGACTTGATCGATTCCCCAAGAGTGCCAGGTGCCCTGGCCACCCCAACAACTAGTCTGACTGGTAGTTACCCAGAACCTCACGGTGGCATTCTCGTATCCGCCTTCCGCGCTAGTGATCTCCACGCTGTACCAGGTCCATTCATCTGTCCACGTGTACACGTTGCAGGCTTTAATAAACCGGCCGTCGATATACGCTGCTACGCTGGTGCCGGGGACACCTGGGTCGGAAAGATCGACGTAAATGCGGCCCTTACAGTTCCATGGAGGCGGAGGTGGTGTCTGGGCTCCTACTGCCGTCGGCGATAGCGCCATCACCATGGCTAATGCTAGCCATACCTTTGCGACTGTGCGTGCGTGGAGCTTCATAAATTTATAGTCTCCTTCATCCCAGGATAAGTGCGGGTGCTCATTCGGCTAAGATCAGGGTGCAATCGCTGGTCACGTGGATCCAGTAGCCCCATCCAGGCCGCAATTCGGTTAAATCGTTCAGGAAGGGCGGGACGTTCACGTCGTATTTCTTCCACGGATCGGCGGTGTCGGAAGCGTCATAAGCATAGACCAAATCGTACCACCCGTCAATGGTGCGCAGGGCGTAGGTTACCGGTTGCGATGTGCCCAACGGATATCCCACCAGGTTCCACCCCGCGCACAAGGGGATGGTAACCTCGCTCACGCGGTGCCCCGAGACGGGCAGGGTGGTAGTGCTCGTCCCGTGTAGCCAAAAGCCCTCCGTCTCGTGGATGTCTTGCAGGTCGTTCAGGAAGGGCGGGACGTTGGTGTCGTACTTCTTCCACGGGTCTGCTTGGTCGCAACCCTCGTAGGCGTACACCAGGTCGTAGGCCCCGGCGATGGGGGCCAGGAGGTCCTCGAGGGCGGACGAATCCGGCTCGATGGGCAGGGAGAGCAGGTTCCAGCCGACGACGATGGGCAGATAGGCGGTGGCTACCGGCCCGGGGGTGCGCGTCTGGGTCGGGGTGGGGCTGGGGCCTGGGGTACGGGTGGGCGTTGGCGTCCGCGTGGCCGTGGGCGTGGGCAGCGGCTGCAGGGTGTAGGTGATGTTCAGCCGCGCCGCGTTGCTCGGCGAGCCCTCATAGGAACAGACATTCCGGGCGGTGGACCCCGGCTCGGGGATGAGGAGCAAGTTGATGGCGTTGCCCGATTGCCACCCCGGCCGGTTCACGATCTGCTGGATGACGGCGGCCAGGTCCGGTGATGTGCCAAATATGATCTGATCGGCGGGCAGGTGCCAGGTAACGTAGGCGCTGGTGCGGGGTCGCTCGGACAAGGTGAGCAACTGGAAATCCACGCCCCGGTCCACGTCCTCCGCGTATATCCGCACCGTCATCTCCCCCGCCGTGTAATCCTTGTTCTGCACGACCAGGCTGGCGGAGGTGATGATTGCCCCGCGGGGGATGGTGATATCCCGAAAACGGAAGCCTGCCGGGTGCATGCCGATCTGCACGGCCAGGGTATAACTATCGGTGACCCCGTTCAATTGCCAGTGGTCGTTCCAAGGCGCGTTCACCTGCCGGGTGATAGAAACGGAGGGCATCGCCGCGTTGGAAACCGTTACGGTGCGCGTGGCCTGGGCCACCTGGGAGTAGGTGGCCGTGTCATAGGCCTCGGCTTTCACCTCGTAGGTGCCGTTGGGGTAAAGCCAGGTATTCCAGGTAACGGTGCGTTGCGTGGAGGTAGGGAATGGCTGGTTGAAGTTGTTCACGTCGCTGCAATCCACGCGCTGGATCATGGTCCAGGTCCCACCGGCAGGCCGGACGTAGAAGTTCATCCAGCGGATGCCGCGGTCATCGGTGGCGGTTGCGGTCAGGTTGACCTCTCCGCTAACGGTGGCTCCCTGCGAAGGTGTGTCCATGGTCACCGTGGGCGGGTTCTCCGGCAGGCCACCGCTCACTACCACTTCTACCGGATCGCTCCAGACGGCATGGCCCCAGGTGTCATAGACGCGGGCGAGCAGGACGTGGCGACCGTTGCGCTCACTGCCCGTGTTCCAGTTCCAACTGAATCCCGCGCTCGTGCCGCCCACGCCCAGATCGCTGGAGGCGAGCGCGCCGTCCACGTAAATCCGCACTTTGCTCAGACCCTCCGCATCGCTGGCCACGCCGGTAACGTTCACCACCCCGCTCACCGGGCCAGGGATGGGCGAGGTAATGGTGGCCGATGGTTCGTCGTCTGGCGGGGTGGTCTTGATGGGAATGGAGGTGATGGTCGAGCCACCTGCGGAGTCGGCGGCGTGCACGTAAAGGGTGTGCGGGCCTGGGCTGACACTGGAGGCATCCCACCACGCTTCCCAGAGGCCGTTCGCGTTCTGGGTCATCGCTTGCCAGCCGGTGGAATCCACCTGGTATGAGACGCTGGTAATGGTGGCCGGAGAGAAGACGACCGCTCGGACGGGTTGGAGGCCCTCGATGGCCCGCGTGTCGGTGTCGCCGGTGGAGAGAGTAGGGGTGTAATAACGTTGCGGGCTGGCGATCACCACGAAGGGCCAGGATGTCTCCTCGGTACCCAACGTGCTGCCCACTATGTCGCCCTGGACGGTGAGAACGCGGAAATAGCCCAGTTCTCCTGCCGGGGCGCTATCAATATGAAGGGCCTCGCTACGCAACGGATCGTCACACTGCCACTCGATGTGGATGTGCCCATTGAGATGGGCCAGCACGTTGTATTTCCTCATCAGGTCGAGGATCTGTAGGCGAGCCGTCGGGTCAGGATGCAGCCGGCTGGTGCCCCACCATTCGGCAGCCCAATCGGGCTGGACGAGGGGGTAGTGGCTAGCCAGAATGATCTTCTTATTCGGCGCGTTTTGGCGCAACTCGTTCTCCAGCCACTTTATGTTGACGTACTGAGTGTCCACGGTGTGTAGGCTGTCAAAGCCGATCACTTGCACGTCACCCAGGTCATAACTGAAATAGCGTGGCCAGCCGTAGCCTAACCAGAGGCTCACGGGGTAGTCGTGATTGCCAGGGACCTTCAGATAGGGCACGGTAGCATGGCTGATAGCGTTGTCGGACACAGCATAAGAGTAATTGTCCACTACGGTAACTGTGTCGCCCGTGTCCACCACGATCGGGGGGCGAATGATTTCGTTGCTTTTCAATATGTTGCGCTTGAACTTGCGCTCCCAAACATTCTTGTCCTTAGTCCCCTCGTAGTCGGCGGAGGTGCCCATGTGGGCATCGCTGACGTGTACGAAATAGGTCACCTCGGCGGGGGTCGGAGTCGCAGAGAATATGGTCCCGGCGCTTTGGTATTCGTTCCGGGTTAGCAAAGACCCCTCCGATGCCACGTCCAGGGCCGTGGATTCCGCCTGCCAGAATGCCGAAACGAACGCATCTCCGACGCCCCACCACAGGGCTACGGCCAGACTCACTAATGCGAAAAGCGACGCTATTACTTGTCGGGAGGTGCCTCGTTCTTTCGGCATCGGGTGATCGGATATCCTCTCTGTTAGGTTCACAATGCAGGCGCTAACCTTTCCGCACGCTCTACAAGCACATCAGTTCAGGCGTTGCAAGTGGGCGAAACTGGCCATCAATCGCTTGATGCTGCCGCTCACGAAGGCCACGGTAACCCGCTCGTCTGCACCCTGCACCTCGCTGGAGACGACAATCCCTTCGCCGAACTGGGGGTGTCTGACCCGATCGCCGGCGCGAAAAGAGGGAAACGCAGGTGGGTGGGGCGCTTCGGGGAGACGGGGTCGTGCGGGGGCCCTTTTCTCCTGTCCCTCGACCAGCCGTGCCGGGATATCGGCCAGAAAGCGCGAGGGTTCGCTAAGCCGTGGCATGCCGAACATCGTGCGCCGAAAGGTGTGGACCAGGTAAAGGCGGCGCTTGGCCCGCGTGATGCCAACGTAGCACAGCCGCCGCTCCTCCTCCATCTCATCCGGTTCATCCATGCTGCGACTGTGCGGGAACAGCCCCTCCTCCATCCCCACGATGAACACAGCGTAAAATTCCAAGCCTTTGGCTGTGTGCAGGGTAAGCAGTGTTGGCGCGTCTGCTGCCTCGTCCAGGTTATCCACGTCGGAGACCAGCGCTACCTCCTCCAGGAAGGTGGTGAGGCTTTCGGCAGGCGGCAGGTGCTCGTATTCCCGGGCCACAGTGCGTAGTTCCATGATGTTCGCCCAGCGGTCTTCGCCTTCATCTGTGCCATCGCGGACGTAGTCGGCGTAGCCGGTCACTTCCAATACCTCATCCAGCAGGCCCAGCACGTCTTTCTCCTGGCGGGCGGCCATCAACGCCTGCCAGGTGTTATAGAAAGCCACCAGCGCGCGCTGGCCTCGCGTATCCAGCGGAGGCACGGGCAAATCGTCCTGCACCGCGCCATCCTCCCGCGCCGCCAAGAGTTGCAGGGCCGTGTAAATGGGCATATTCATTTCTGCGGCCCAACGCTCGAGGCCGTGGATTGTGGTTTGCCCAATCCCTCGCGGCGGAACGTTGATGACCCGCTCCAGGCTGACCCCATCGAAGGGGTTGGCGAGCAGCCGCAAGTAGGCCAGCACGTCCTTAATTTCTCGGCGCTCGTAGAAGCGCGTCGCCCCCACCAGTTTGTAGGGCAGGTTGTGTCGCACAAAGGCATCCTCGATCACCCGGGATTGGGCGTTGGTGCGGTACATCACGGCGCAATCTTTGAGCCGACATTCGCCCTGTTTCACTAGTTCCTCGATCTGGCTCACCACATAGTCCGCTTCTTCCTGCTCGTCGTAGGCCTCGAAGATGGTGAGTTGTGGCCCCTCGGGGTTTTCTGTCCATAGTTTTTTGTCTGTGCGCTGAGTGTTCAGCGAAATTACGTACCGCGCTGCATCCAAGATGACTTGGCTGGAGCGGTAGTTCTGTTCCAACAAGATCACCCGGGCCTGTGGATAATCTTGTTGGAAGCGGTGCACGTTGCGGAAGTCCGCGCCGCGCCAGGAATATACAGATTGGTCTTCGTCGCCAACCACGAACAGGTTACCACTCTGAGTGGCAATCATGCGCAAGATGGTATATTGGCAAGCGTCCGTATCCTGGAATTCGTCCACCAGGAGGTACTGGTAACGGCGGCGGTACTTTGCCAAGATATCTTCATGACGCTGGAACGTGCGCGCGGTGAGCATCAACAGGTCATCGAAGTCCAGGGCATTGTTCTGGGAGAGCAGTTCCTGGTAGCGACGATAGACACGCCCGGCGATCTCGTGCCAATAGGTGGGCGGGCTATATTCCTCTGGCAGCACCAGCGCGCTCTTCGCCTTTGAAATGGCGTTTTGAATCGCCCGGGGGCGGTACATTTTTTCGTCTAAGTTCAGGTCTTTGAGTGCTTGCCGGATGAGGCGCAACTGATCGTCGTCATCATAGATGACGAAACTACTCTTGAGCCCGATACGGTCCGCCTCCCGGCGCAGAATGCGAGCGCAAATGGCATGGAACGTGCCGATGGTTAACCGCCCCAATGGCCCTGGCCCGATGAGATCCACCAAGCGCGTCTTCATTTCGCGGGCCGCTTTGTTCGTGAAGGTAACGGCCATAATATGATAGGGGTCAATACCGCACACCGAGATAAGGTAAGCCACACGATGAGTGAGCACACGGGTCTTGCCGGAGCCTGGGCCAGCCAGGACCAGCACGGGCCCATCCGTGGCTTGTACGGCCTCGCGCTGGGGCGGATTCAGGTTGCGCAGGAGAGCGTGAACACGTTCTTCGGGCATAGTAATTGAAAATATTATAGCCGATTTGAGACCGACTTAGCAAAGCGAGGGCGCACTTTGGGGAGGATTCTTTTGTAGCCTTGGCTAAGTGGAGACAGCCTGCGGCATCGGGGTGGAGCGAAGCCGCTCGTACAATGCTTGGCGCAGAGAAGCCAAACGTCGCTGGAAGACCAGCGAACCAAGGGGTTCACTGGTCATGATCAAAGCATCCTCGTTGTTGTCCGAGTAGTAAGCCTTACGCAGACCTACCGTGGCGAAACCGTATTTTCGGTACAGGCTCTGGGCTGCCAGGTTGGAAACACGCACTTCTAACGTCGCCACTTCGGCTCCCCGTTCGGTGGCCTGTTCCAGCAGTTTCACCAGTGTTAACTCGCCCAGACCCCGACCTCGCCAATCGGGGTGTACAGCCAACGTGCAGATATGTGCCTCATCCACCATCTGCCAGAAGCCACCGTATGCCACCAGCGGTCCGTGGCTTACCGGTCCCCGTGCAAACCCCGGGTGTGATTTCGCCTGCACAACGGGGCGCACGACCAAATAACACGACGATGGGTTGTGCTTCAGTTCGTATTCGTAGGCTCGGGCCGGCCATGGAGCGGGGAAGACGCGGCGTTCGATCTCCATCACCTCGGGTATATCTTGCAGGCTCATTGGCCGCACTACGTAGGGCAAGTCAAGGCTTGGCGATAACATCCCTACCCTCCGGCCCATGCAGGTAAATAGGCGCCAATGTTACAAGGTCATCCCGCTCCCCTGCCTGCAGGCGCAACCAACCTAATTCAGCCAGGTAACCGGCGCGACGCAGGCTCTCCGCCGGATCTGCAATGACGGCGCGCTCTCCCAAGTTATGGCGGAGAAGTCTATCCAATGTCGAATCTATCTCGCCGCAAAAAAAGGTGCGCCTCTCTATCAAAGCGAGCAGTTGTTTAGGCGCCAGGAGGCGTATCTCGCCCGTTCTCTCCCATTTTCTGCGCTGAGTGGCGTAGTTGGCTACGGCCAGTCGCCCTCGTCCAGCCTGTATCACCGCGCAGATGGGGAGGGGTTGTCGGCGATGCGCATAGGCTATGATGTCCAGGGTCGGTACACCCACTAAGGCTATGCCCAGCGATAGCGCCAACCCCTTGGCCACACTGAGACCGATACGCAGTCCTGTGAACGACCCTGGGCCAATCGCAACCGCCACGCCTGTGAGCCTCTCCGGGGTAATGTGTTGCCTCTCGAAAGCACTGGCAATGTAGGGCATTAGTTCGACCGTGTGATGATCGGCTGAATGCCAGGAGATTTCGACACAGACCGACTGGCCGTCATAGAGGGCGACTCCCGCCGTACGCGTGGAGGTGTCCAGGGCGAGGATTAGTCCATCTGGCTCAACCACCGAACGTTTCCTCTCGGAATCGCTTGAGCAGGGTCTGGTATCGCTTTCCTCGAGCCTCGAAGGTGAGGACGCGTTTGAATTCTCCCAAATGTCGCAGGGTAATCCAAAGGCGCTTTCTGGGCATGAGGCTGGTTGCCTTCTCAGCCCATTCCACAGCGCACACCCCCTGGCCGTAGAGATATTCTTCCAGGCCCAATGTCCATACTCCTGCTTTGTCCTCCAACCGGTAAAGGTCAATGTGGTAGAAAAACAAGCCGGACTCGGGGATTCGATACTCACTCACCATGATGAAAGAAGGGCTGGCAATAGGGTCGGCTATACCCAACCCCCGCCCGATTCCTTGCACCATGCAAGTTTTGCCCGTGCCTAGTTCGCCTTCCAGGCACACCACATCACCCGGCTGAAGCAGGCGGCCAAGGCGCTCACCAAAGCGACGCGTCTGCTCAGCGCTGCCACTGAAGCATTCTAACTGGCGCTGGGTGAGGATGGGGCACATCCAACCTTAGACCTTCAGTTGTTTCTCTAAGATGGCGTAGACACGCCCACCAAGATGATGCAGCGGCTTGAGTGCTTCCTCTTTCAGCACCCAATAAGTATCGAATGCCTTTTCATCAGCCCAGGCAGCCACTATCTGACCGACAAAAAAGGAGTGGTCGCCTGTGGTTACCCTATCTACCACGTGACATTCCAGGTGGGCCAGACACTCGGCTATCCACGGTGCGTGCACCACCCGCGCCTCCACCGCCGTCAATCCAGCGGCGGCGAACTTGTTGGTGTCTGCGCCCGAAATTGTCCCACACAACTGCACCTTCTCGGCGAGGGGGCGGCCAGGGATATTCAGTGTGAATTCGCCGCTATGGGCAATAAGGTCGTGGGTGAATCGAGTGGGGTGAATGGCCGCACCAACTAGCGCGGGCCGCTGGCTGAGGGGCACAAGCCAAGCCGCCGTCATCACGTTGGCTTTTCCTTCGTGCGCAGCGGTTACCAGTGCCACCGTGCCTGGGTTGATGAGACGGTGCGCATTTGAGAGAGGGATCTCCACCTTCATTCTCGAACTCCTGCGAAGATACAAAGTCCATTCACAAATCCATTATACTCCAAATACAGCGACACGTCTATTCTGTCGAGTTACGCAGCCGGCGCACCACGCCGGCCAATCCGTCCACTAACACCTCATCACCGTCGTGCAACGCTGTGGTCGCTCCAGCGACACCGGCTACAGCCGGGAGTCCGTACTCGCGGGCCACCACAGCCCCGTGGGAAAGTTGTCCACCGCGTTCCATTACCAATCCACCGAGCAACCCGAAGATAGGCGTCCAGCCGGGGTCTGGGCTAATGGTCACTAAAATATCACCAGGAGACACCTTGTCAAATTGACCTGGCTGGAGTACAACCACTGCTCGCCCACGAGCCACTCCTGGGCTCACCGCTCGGCCTATCCATTCCTCATGCGTTGCTTCCAGACGCTCGTAAAGCGGGCGGTTGCCGCGCAAGAAGGCGGGGTATGCCCGATCGGGCGCTATCTCGTACTCGCGATTCAAGGTCTCGAAGCGGGACTTGCGCTCTGCCACTAGTGCCACGTGGGATTGCTGAATATCACCTTCCACCCATTGCCTCACCTCGTCTTTGGACAAGAAGAATATATCGTCCGGCGCTTTCAGGGCTCCCGATGCTCTCATACACTCACCCAATAGGAGAAACAAGGCGCGCATGATAGCAAGTGCCCGTTGCCAATAAAAGCGCTGGTCCTCTCGCAGGCACATATACCGGCGAACCAGGCTCAGGAGATGGTCAAACAACCACACGCGGAACCTGCCTCCGGGCAAGGATCGCAACGCATTGCGGCAGGAGCGATAGGCCGCTTCGCTTGCCCTCTGGCTTGACAATGGTTTGCCTGTCATTTGCATCTCAGTGATTAGACATAACACTTGGTGTGGTTGCTCGGCAAAGGTTGGGCGGTAGATGTCCAGGCTGAAGGAGCGATGGCCAAAGTGTTCCAGGAAAGCGGTGAAGGCAGGGTCTGAGGCAAGTGCTTCGACATTCTTTGACGAATGAGCCGCTTGCGCTGCCAGTTCCCATAGTGCTTGATCCGTTTCTACTGATTTATTAGACTGGCCTGCTGCCAATAGCGCAGTCCATGCGCGCCCTTGTTCCGTACCCACCCAGGCGGCGAGCAGCCGTTGTAATAGTGTGTACGTCAGTTCCGCGTGTATCAGGCTCCAGCGATGGAGAGAGAGCAACCGCCGATTCAGTCGTTGCACTCGTTCTACGAGCGCCCAGATAGCAGCAGTTTCGGGGAGTTCTTGTCGCATCTGCACCACTTGGGCGCGAATTGCCCTTATTTCCGCTTCGTGCTCTGCCGTGAACTCTTGCCAGACGCGATAGTTATGCCAGGGCGACCAAATCTGCGGCTCGTGAATAAAGTGGAGGAACATGGAAACGAGGAAAGAGGGGTCGAACAAGCCTCGGGGATAAGCGACGGTGCGACGCAAGGACGTGTCACCGCCAGGGAAAAAGCGATACGCATCCTCTGGCAGAAGGAAAGCGGGAAATACTTTGTAGAGCGTCCAATAGATCTGAGCATTCACATAGGGGTGCCCGCGATAGAGTTTTGTGATGGGGAAGTCTTTCGGTAGCGAGGTACCCAAATAGTGTAGTGGATCGCAGAAGGCCAGTGGCTCTAATACCTCTCGGATCACAGACCAGCCCAGCGGCGAAACTGGCGCAGGGAAACGCTCGTTCAGAAAACCTGCCGTCCACACGTAATTGTCGCCAGGGATAACGTCAGTGAAAAAATCGCCCGCTTGTGTAGTTATGGGCCTCGCCTGCAGGAAGTAGAACTCTCCTCCGGCCATAGCCCACTCTACGTCCACTGCATGTCCCCAATTCGCTTCCAGTGCCTGTACTGTCTGGGCTAGTGTGCGTACCTGGGTTGGGTCCAACACTCGTTGGGTTCGGTATTCTGCGCTTATCTCCTGCGATGAGGTTTTGTCGAAAGCATAGCGGTCGCCCTCGACTGCGCCAGCGAGAAGAGCCTCGCCCGACCCTCGCACCGCCTCGATGACTATCACTTCTTCGCCGCTCACCGGGTCCACAGAGAAGACAACGCCTGCGGCCTCGGCCGGCACCATGCGTTGCACCAACACGGCCATCGCTGGTTGGCTGCCATCCGCCCATGCCCGCCTGTATTCTATTGCCCGCGGACTCCATAGAGAGGCCCAACAGGCCTGAATGGCTTCCAGCAGGCGTCTCTCACCACGCACGTTCAGGATTGTGTCCTGTTGTCCGGCAAAAGAGGCGTAGGCCAGGTCTTCAGTTGTGGCGGAGGAACGGACAGCCACGTCAGGTTCTGGCTCATCGTCACTCGCTAGCGCGCGGTAAGCCCTCAGGATGGCGCGTTGTAGGTCTTGGCTTAGAGGTATCTTTGGGATAGCCTTTTGCAGTTGCTGGGGGTCTACCTCGTCTAGGCCAGCGCTTGCCAGGGCGTGTTGATAAGCGGCCACAGTGACTACAAAACCTTCCGGCACTGTTAACCCTGCCTGCCGGAGGGCGGCCAGACTTGCTGCTTTCCCGCCGACCAGTCTGATGTCTTCCGGATTCACTGCTGAGAGAGGAATCACGAACCGCATGGCATTCATTGTCCTTCACATCGCACTTATTGTACAATAGGGCTCTAGATCGTGACCGAATGGGGGATAGCCTTGGGCCTCTTCACTAGAATCCTTAGCCACCTCGATCGGCATATTGCTCTTGGCTTTCGAACGTGGGACTTCTCAGCCCGCAGCCTCAGCCACGAGTATGGTCGAGTCTTTCTGGCACAGGCCGTACTTCGCCATCCTCTGCATGCCATTCGCGGAGCACTCGCCTACCGCCATTTCGCTCGCGGCGACCTGGATATCGGAAATATACGCCATCTCTACACGGGAGACGAGGAGGCGTTTTTGTATTCTGTTGCCGGTGAGCCCGAAACCTTCCTGGTTGGGTTAGGCTTTTGTCTGAAGCCAATGACCGTGCCACATAGCAATCCCGGCTGTCCCTCGGGCCGCTTCAACCACGATTGCGAGTACCTGTCCAGCCTCGAGATTAGTGAGAGCACCCCTAGCCCTCGACACCCTGCTTGCCAGGGGTGTCTCATTGGCGAAGTGGGGGTGGCGGCTCTGCAGGCAGGGGTCAATATGCATGTCCTCACCTCAGCAGCAGAAATCGCGCACGATATTTTGTTCCCTTCTTTGGAACGACGCCGCTTCCGCCATGTATTCTTTGCCATCTGCCCGTACTCGGTCGAACCCATGAGTCTGGCACTGAGCATCTGTGGGTTGGATGGTTACATCGCGCGCTACAGCGCAGGAAACTGTGTGGACTTCGAGATGTGGATTCGAGCCGACCGTGGGATAAAGAAGGAACGGACACTACTGGATCCCCCGACTTACGCCAAATTGCTTGATACCCTTGCTGAGATCTCGCGTCTCCGAAGTAAGCCAGCCCGATGCTTCCGGCGCGAAGGTAATATCTACATTCCGTACACGTAATATTCTACTACCGACCAGCCTGAGGTAATAAACGGAATGGGGCCGCCTTTATAAGGTATGGTAATGGTCCCTAATGCCGTGCTCGATCTCTTTGGCTGTTTCAGTGCTCTCCAAGTTACACCTTTGCCAAGACTGGACGACCATGATAAAATAGAAGATAGAACGGTTGAAGAGGCGGTGAAAAGCATTCCTCGCCTTCGAAGTCACAGCGATGAGGAGTTCCGCAATCCAGAGAGAAGAACGTATGTCAGACAAAGTCGTCTGTTTGGATCAATCCTACGCTGCGCTAAATGAGACAGAGAAGCAGCTTCTCCATCGGGTACGCGAGGCATTGCCGATTTTGGCGGACTTGAGCCGCTCGGACCTGCTTCTATATTCTGCATTGAATCCAGATACTTTGCTCATCCTTGATCAAGTGCAGCCCCATTCCATTCCCTCCATCTACTCCCATCGCAATGTGGGTCAAACTGTACCGGCAATTGCAGTGCCCAGCATAACCCGTGCTCTTTGTAATGCAGTGCCTCGCTCTCCCTGGCAACCAGGGCTCGTGAATGGCGTTTCGATGATGCGCCAAATACTGACCGTTCGCAATAATACCGGGCGGGCCCTTGCAGCTCTTAGTATCGAGACCACTCTACTGGCTTACGAGCGCCATCGCCGTCGTAATCGCGCTTTTCAGCAGGCCTTGCGGCTGCTTCAAGACATGGTTGTGCGCGGCGAACTCAGAGGCGCAGCCAGCCTATCGCCTTTTGGTGAACACGACGGCATCCTGTTCGTAGATGCACAACGGCGCATACAATACATCAGCGGTATCGCCACCAATATCTATCGCCGGTTGGGATTCCCGTGGGAATTGTTGCACACGAGGATCTATCGCCTGGATACCGTTGATGCGGCTTTATTCGCGGAGGCGATCAATCGTCAAGCCTGTATTGAGAGAGAAGTCGAAGAGCATGGTCGGGTCCTCATCCGTAAGGCCATCCCAATTTTCTCTCCCGATCAAGGTCCCCTTCGGAATCGGCTGCGACGGTTTCTCTCCAGTCCATCTGCAGAGACCATAGCGGGCGTTCTCATCACTGTCCACGATGCTACCGAAGCGCGACGCAAAGAGCATGAATTGAAGGTCAAGACAGCGATGATTCAGGAGATCCACCACCGGGTGAAAAACAATCTCCAAACGATCGCTTCGCTCCTGCGGATGCAATCCCGCCGATTGCTGTTGCCAGAAGCGAGGGACGCCATCGAGGAAGGTGTGAACCGGATCCTGAGTGTGGCTGTGGTACATGAGTTTCTATCGCAGCGAGAGGCCAGCGCAATTAGCGTGCGCGAGATCGTTCAGCGCATCATCAACCAGATGGAGGCAGGCACACTGGATCCAGCCAAAGACATTCGCTTTGTTTTGACGGGGATTGACGTACTCCTGCCAGCCCAACAGGCGACAGCCTGTGCACTTATTGTGAATGAATTACTACAAAACGCAGCCGAACACGGGTATCGGAACCGTAGTGGCGGTGTTGTAACAATCAATATTGAAGACGATGGTGAGTTCGTAACTATAGCCGTCCAGGACGATGGCGGGGGATTACCGGAAGAATTCGACCTGGAACACAGCACTACTCTCGGTCTTCACATCGTGCAAAGTTTGGTGCACGAGGACCTCAGAGGCACTTTCTGTCTAACCCGAGAAGGTGGGACGAAAGCAACGATGACTTTCCCCAAAACACCTTTAGGAGGAGCGAAGAGTTGGAGCGACGGAGAATAGTGATTGCCGATGATGAATCTATCATCCGCATGGACTTGCGGGAAATGCTCACCTCGATGGGCTATCTCGTTGTGGGCGAGGCAGTGGATGGCCAAAGCGCCGTCAATTTGGCCCGTGAATTGCGCCCGGACATCGTCATTATGGATATAAAGATGCCCGACCTAGACGGCATCGAAGCAGCGCGTATCCTGACGCAAGAGCGAATAGCGCCTGTTTTGTTGCTCACTGCCTACAGCCAGCGGGAATTGGTGGAACGGGCCAAGGAAGCAGGCGTGGCCGGATACCTGGTCAAACCGTTTCGTGAAAACGAACTGGGGCCGGCTATCGAGGTGACATTGGCCCGGTTTGATGAATTTCGTGCTTTAGAAAGAGAGGTTGCGGATCTCAAGGAGGCCCTGGAGACACGCAAGGTGGTAGAGCGGGCTAAAGGTATTTTGATGGACACACAGGGCCTTACGGAACAGGAGGCATTCCGCCGCATTCAGAAAATGAGCATGAACACGCGTCGGCCGATGAAGGAGATCGCCGAGGCCATCATCCTGGCCCGCAAGGTAGAGAGCGAAGAACCCTCAAACACGACCTTGCCGCGAGAGAAACCATCGCGCTCGTGATAACGTTACCATCAACTTGGTTTTCCGAAGGGATACAACACCTAAAACAAAGGCCAGGTTGGATGGGGGCGAAAACGCAATAAGAGGGATCCTTTCGACAAAAGGAGCTGGAGACATAGCCGGTTCCTCTTTGATTCCCTGTTGTGGCTTCTTATCGCGTCTTCGTCACTTTACGTAAACCGCGCGGGTGATCGGGGTCGAAGCCCTTCGCCGATGTCAGATGTAGGGCAAAAAGTTGTCCGGGCACAATGCAGGTAATGGGAGAGAGCCACTCTGGCACGCTCACCGGCAAAGCAAATGGCGTTGTTGCCAGATCCAGGCATTCTTCGCCGTCAGAGATGTTAATCAACTCAGCCCCCTGTTGGTGAAGTTGCCGAGCAAACTGCAAAACATCGTCATACAAACGACCACGAGGCGCTACGATAAAGACAGGGAAACCGTGCTCGACAATGGCGATGGGACCGTGCATAAAGTCAGCCGGGGAATACGGCTCGGCCATCACGTAAGTCAATTCCTTAATCTTTAGGGCGATCTCATACGCAGTGGCGTAATTATACCCTCGCCCGATGACCACGCAGGCGTTCATGTAGCGGTAACGTTGAGCGTGGCTGGCAATCGTCTCCTCGAGGGTCAGCGTCTTCTCAACTGCTGCGGGCAGGCTCTCGAGTTCCTTGACGCGCTCCCGATCCCCCGCCAGCATCGAAGCGAAAAGCGCCAATGCTGTCAGTTGGGCAGTGTAGGTCTTGGTGGCAGCGATGCTGTGCTCTTCCCCGGCGCGGCAAAGGATGGTATAGTCCGCCACTTGGGTGATGGGTGAACCGGCGATGTTGGTCAACGCCAGTGAAGGCACTCCCTGGCGTCGAGCCTCGGCTAACACCGCAACGATATCGGGCGACTCACCCGATTGTGAAATCCCCATCACCAGTGCCCTTTCCATGCGGGGCGGCCGCTCATAGATGGTATAAAGTGAAGGGGCAGCCAGAGCCACTGGTAAGCTGTTCACAATAGCGAAGAGATATTTGCCGTAAGTGGCCGCGTTGTCGGAAGTCCCGCGGGCGGCGATGATGATGTACTGTATCCCGCGATTGCGCACCTCTGTAGCCACTCTCGCGACATTCTCGCTTTCCTCGGCAATGAATCTTGCCAAAACACCAGGCTGTTCGTGGATTTCATCTTGGAGATGTGACATCTATTCTCCTCTACTCGAGGAGCGGTCGCAGGTACGCGCCGTCCAGCCAATTGCCCATAGCGGCGACGGTATCGAACAGGTAATCTGGCTTGCAGGCTATAACTTCATCGCGGAAGCGCGAATGCCACAGCGCCCCAGCAGTGCGCACCCCGGCTGCATGACCTGCCTCTATGTCCGCTGGCATGTCGCCCACATAGGCGGCTCGCTTGGCTTCTACACCTAGTTCCCGTAGCGCCAACCAGATGCCCTGGGGATGAGGCTTGTTGAACTCTATGTCATCGCCAGTGATGACCACGGGAAAATATTTCTCCAATCCAGTAGCACGGATGGTGAACCAAGCACTGCGATGATTTTTGCCCGTGAAAAGTGCAAGCCGGTAGCCGTGGTGCAGTGCTTGGTCTAACAGACGGACTATCCCTTCATACACGCTGACGTACTGAGCGTGATGGCGTTCATAATAGTCATAGTAAGCATGCTCGGCGACCGAATACCGTACGGGCCCTACAGCCGTGTGAAGGATGTCTTGTTCAGTGGGGCCGAACATAGTGACTACCTCTGCCTCACTGTGGCGACGCCCTGTTGCAACTTCACACGCGTGCTGGAGACTGGCAATGATCAGTGGAAAGGTATCCACCAGCGTACCATCGAGGTCGAAGATGAGGGCGTCCAAAGTTCGTGAAGCGGACTTATTGCCCTCATTCAGTCGTGGTGGAAGTGCCTTTCGAGCACTCACTTTCCAACTCCTTCAGACGCTGTTCCACTTCAGGCCACAGGCGAATGATATCGACGAAACCATCGTAACGAAAATAGGGTATTCCTTCTCTTTCGCAGTACTTCGCTAGTATTTCCTTGCCTAGAACCGCGTCTGCCACGTCCGCGACGTACCGGTCATTGCGTCCATCGCCGATGAAAACGACGGCATACCCTCGCGCCTTGAAATCGAGGACGATGTCGCGCTTGCAGGTCGCGCACAGTCCACCACAGGTCTGGCAATTGGGGTTCGCATAGGGGAAATCAAAGATATAGCGGCCGTTCTCATAGCGCACATCCCCTGCGATGATGTCCAGGCCTTGGAGACCACTTTTGCGTAGAAGAATCTCAATGTACCAGCGAAGGCCCTCGCTGACGATGCAGAACTTGTAGCCTTTCTTCTTGAGCAGTGTGAGAAACTCTGGGAATGCTGGATCTAGGGACAAGGTGGCCACGAATGACCCAATTTCCTCTGGCCTGGCTTTGATCGTGGCAAAGGACCCCTCGTACTCCTGCTGCGTCGAGATCTCGCCGCGCAGCCACTGTTCGGTGTATTTTCTCTGCCCAGGGCCGCCAAATCGTTGGTAGATGGATTCAGTAACGTCTACAGTTGCGAGCGTACCATCGAAATCACTGAGGACAATAACTTTCAATTGCCTAGACTCCGCCCTCCCTTTGATAAACGAACTCCCCTCTCACCATCGTCCACACCGTCTCACCTGCCGCATCCAACACGGCGAGGTCGGCTTGCTTGCCCACGGCAATGCTGCCCAGCCGATCTGCCAAACCCAGCACTCGCGCTGGGTTCAGAGAGGCCATCTTTACCGCCTCACCGAAGGGCACATTCAGCCACGCTGCGACGTTGCACACTGCCTGGTTCATCGTTAGGACGCTGCCAGCAATGGTGCCATCGGAGAGCGTAGCCTTGCCCTGCCGAACCCGAACGGTCTGGCCGAACAGTGAATATTCGCCGTCGCCCAACCCCGCGGCGGCCATGGCATCTGTGACCAATATCACGCGGTCGGTGCCCAGGCAGCGCAGAAGCAGTTGCATCGCGCCGGGGTGGACGTGCACGCCATCGGGAATAAGTTCCGCTGTTACTCGCTCAGAGGTAAGTACCGCTCCCACGGTGCCGGGGTCGCGGTGCTGGAAGCCGCGCATCGCGTTGAAAGCATGCGTTACATGAGTGAAATCGCCTTGCAACGCCGCCTGCGCTACCTCAAAGGAGGCATTGGTATGGCCTAGTGCCACCACAACCCCTGCTGCGTGTAGCCGTTGTGCGACCAGGTCGCTACCTGTCAGATCGGGGGCAATCGTGATCACCTTAAGTTGTCCGTGACATGCGGCTAAGTACTCTTCGGCTTCCTCGACGTCTGGAGGGCGCAGCCAATCGGGAGAGAAAGCGCCTTTGCGCTGGGGGTTGAGGAAGGGCCCTTCCATGTGCACCCCTAGGACTCGCGCGCCGGACGTGCCGCGCACTGCTGCTGCGCCTACGATGTCGCCAAGGGCAGCCAATTCTTCATGGGTGGGCGCGGCGATGGACAGGAGAAACCCCGTGGTTGCTCCACGAGGCAACCAGCGGGCATAACTTTCTAGTTCGGTGAGAAATGTATCGCGGCGGGCAAAACAGTAACCACCACCGCCGTTGACATGGATGTCAATCAACCCGGGTATCAGGCGTTCACCTTCCGCCAGGCGAATGATCTCTGCCCCGAAGGGGACAGTTATATCCACTGCCAGGCCCACCGCACGGATGTGTCCCTCAGCCACGATCACCGCGCCATCGAGGAGATGCTCGGTGGCAGTATAGATTTCACCGCGAATATACTTCACAGTCAACCCCCTCACTTGGAACCTAAGCCCTTCTTAGTGTGAGCAACGTATCTATACCGGCCCTTACCCGTTTCGCTTTGGTCTTCACTAATTGCCAACCCTCTGGTATATTGCTCACCACGACCGGCGAAGCCAACGCATGACCGCGTTCTTTGATCAACCCAATGTCGAAGCGCAGCAGTTGTTGGCCTGCCTTAACTGGGGTGCCCGCCTCGACCAGTTTCGTAAACCCCTCACCTCTCAGCCGAACCGTCTCCAGACCAGCGTGCACAATGATTTCCGTGCCCTCTGGTCCAGTCATGGCGAGGGCGTGGCCCCCGCCTACGATGACTGCTACCACCCCATCGATGGGCGCGACGGCCACGCCCTCCGTTGGTACAACCGCCAAGCCATCTCCAACCATCTTTTGTGAAAAAACTGGATCAGGCACCTCTTCGATAGGTATCACTTGACCAGTGAATGGCGATAACAGGCGATATTTCGTGCTCTCATCCCTCTTTCATGATCTTGCTGATCTCAGTGGCGATGATTTCTGCATAGGTGCCCACTACTACTTGAATGCCGGTGCCCATCTTGAGAATGCCACCTATGGCGCCTGCCGCTTTCAATTTGCGCTCATCCACCAGTGAGGGGTCTTTAACCGTCGCACGAATTCGAGTGATGCAACCATCGATGTAAGTAATATTGTCTTTGCCCCCTAAGGCTTCGAGGATCTTCAGTGCTTTCTCTCGCATGTCTGTTTCATCCTTCCTACGCACAGTGAAGGGGGTGGTCGGGCTCGTCAGGCCAGACTGACCCCCCTCACCCGTTATCAAGACCTAAGCGATGTGCTGGCTGTGGTTTGAACAGCCCGAGGCATCACTGGATCAGGGTTTACACCTCACCCGCTTCTACCTTCTCGCGGCCGGGGGTAGGCAGGTCCATTCTCTCGATGATGTTGACGAACAGGAAGTAATAGACCACGCCGAACACCAGGCCCACGGGGATGACGAGAATGGGATTGACCGAGATGCCCCAGTTCAGAAGGTAGTCAATGACGCCCGCGGAGAAAGTGAAGCCGCAATGGATGTTGAGCAGGTTGCAAATGGCCAGCGATAGGCCGGAGAGAGTAGCGTGCAGAACGTAGAGCACGGGCGCTACGAACATGAAGGAGAATTCGACTGGTTCCGTGATGCCGGTGACAAAACTGGTGAGAGCTGCGCTCCATAGAACACCAGCGGCTACCTTGCGGCCCTCGCCCTTGGCGGTTTTCCACATAGCCAGGCAGGCGGCCGGTAAGGCGAACATCATGATCGGGAACCAGCCGGTCATGAACAGGCCCGCGCTTCTATCTCCGGCGAAGAAGCGGTTGAGGTCGCCGAAGATCTCCTTGCCGCTGGCATCATAGAATGGTGTGGGCCCGGGTAACTGGAACCAGATCAGGCTATTGCCGACGTGGTGCAGACCGAATGGGATCAGCAGGCGATTCTGCAAACCGAAGACAAAACCACCGGCAATAGGCTGTCCATTTGACCAGCGGCCGATGACGGCGATGACGTTCTGAATTGGCGGCCAGATCACGCCGAAGACCAGGCCTAGGACCACGGCGGCAAAGGCAGTGATGATAGGAACGAAGCGCCTGCCACCGAAGAAGGCCAGGAACTCCGGCAGCACTTGGGTGTGGTAGCGGTTATAAAGGAAAGCACCCAGCAAACCCATGATGATGCCGGCGAGCACACCCATATTAATAGTAGGGTTGATGTCGGTGGCCACCTTGGTCATCACCCAGTAGCCGACTGCGCCGGCCAAACCTGCCACACCAGCGCCCTCGGAAAAGCCGATGGCCACGCCGATGGCGAATAGCAATGGCAGGTTGCCAAATATGGCCCCACCCGCATCCGCCAGCCAGGGAATGTTCAGAAGGTCCGGCTGACCGAAGCGGAGCAGGATACCGGCTGCGGGGAGCACAGCGATGGGAAGCATCAAAGAGCGACCAATTTTCTGAAGAGTAGCAAACATTTTTCCCCTCCTTTAGGAGAAATCTTTCGAGATAAATAGGTCCTTTGAATGATATTACGTATTAACGACGCGCATCACCTCCTTCAAGCTTGGTTTCACATCATTCCTGGCTTGAGATATCTTACGCGCCTATTCGGCGCTGTAGTCTGCCGAAGACAGAGCGGACAGACGCCAGGCCGAGTTCACCCAGAAACTCATCCCGGGGGTTCTCGATCTTCATGATAAAAGGCAGGTTGTCAAGAAGTTCACGAGTGCTGAGCGAGGTTCCTTTGAGCCGTACCACCCGGCCGAAGCCACGATAGCGTGAGACATGCGCACTATTGCCGAGCAGGACGAGAGCACTCGTGTCGGTTTGGCCGATTAGTTCCTCATCCACTCTACCGATCACCAAGGTAGTCTCGCGAGCGCCCTTAAGGGCAACGTTGCTTTGTTCGAGGATATAGAACAGTTCGCGCAAGGCGCCGGCCGTACCCGTGGGGTAGTAAGGTTCGCCTTTTACAACCCGCACGTGAGGTGGAAGTTTCACATTGCCGAGATCCACATCAGGCCGATCAATGATCGCCCCTGCCTCCATCAGTTCCGTTAGGGAAAGATCGCCAATGATTTCAATTGAGGCTGGGTCTATGGATCCGTAGCCTCGCTCAGCGGCCAAACGCAGGTACTCTACCTCGCCGGGGTTCAAGCCAAACGCCTGGGCACACACTACATCCACAGCGAGCGGATCGGTGCCGATAATCAGCGCGCCTACGGGCCGCGGCCGACAGGTGAGGGAACTGCCGCCTTCACCGACGTGGATGGCGTCCACAATGATCAGGTCGGGATGGGGTAGTTCGAGCAAGTCCACCAATTTATCGGCTAGTTTGTAGTGTTGGAAGCCCATTTCTTCACTTTGTAACAGGCCCAGATTGAGTTTGACGGCGGCAGTGAAGCCGGTATAAACACTGGTTTTAAGTTTCGGCAGTGCGACACGGAAATCAGCGGTGACAAATTCACGGGGCAGCCTAATCTCTGTATGGATAACGCCTCGTGAGAAGGAGATGGGTTGGGTAACTGCTTCGTCAATTGGTAGCAGGCGGAAACCCTCTTTCTTCGCCAGTTCTGTGTAGCCCGCTTTGCTGAACGACAAATTGGTAGGAAAACCGATGAGGCCGTGTTCACCGAGGATGATCTCATTATCATGGAGGAGGCGGGCGACGGCACGCAGCACTTCGGGGTGGGTGTAGGCAGAGGGAGCGTATTTGGGATGAGCCCAAACACAGTTCGGCTTGAGAAACACTCGTTGCCTTTGTGGCCAGGTAATTCCAAGCGCCTTCGCTGCAGTGCGGACGCATTCTTGGATTATCTCCGCTTTGTAATCCGGGCAACGAGCCAAATAAACGGTGCTCATTGGTCCCCTTCCGCTCAGCCTGTGAAACAAACTCACAAACAGACCGAAATCTATATACAGTTTATCACAAAAAGGCGCCTTTGTCAACGAGCCGCTGCGATTTGCGATTGTCACATGCTTTGCGTTTGTCAATGGTTTCTCTGACTCGGTTGGGAGACACAGGTCGTTTGAAAACGGCGTTTATATCTTGTGGCCATAAGGAGAGCCGTTATACCTTGTTCCTTCGTCTACGTTATTTGACAAATCGAACATTTGTTCGTATAATGAGCTGGCGATAGGTCATATTTGGAGATCCGGTGGAAACAGAAGTGGATATCTTCCAAAAAGCCGAAGCCTTAGGCCGGGCAGCCCAATACGATCTTTGCGGCGAAGCGTGTGGTACCGCTGCAGCGCGAGTTCGCGACAACCTTGGCCGTTGGATATATCCCGTCGCGCTGCCCGATGGCACGCGGGTTATGCTTCTCAAAGTCCTTTTCACCAATGCCTGCGATAACGACTGCCGATACTGTGCTAACCGTGCTGGGCGTGATACTCCCCGTTTCACTTTCGAATGCGAGGAACTGGCACGGCTCTTCGACCAACTCTGGCGATCTAAACGGGTGACAGGTCTTTTCCTCAGCTCAGCCGTACGTAGGGGCGGGACACAGACAATGGAGCGCATGATCACCACAGTGGAGATACTGCGCAATAGGTACCAGTTTCGTGGTTACATCCATTTGAAAATCCTGCCCGGGGCTGAGAAAGCATGCGTGGAGCGAGCAGTGCAATTGGCCACCCGCGTTTCGCTGAACTTAGAAGCGCCTAACTCGACGCGTCTGGCCCACCTGAGCGGCGCGAAAGATTTTGAGAATGATCTACTCATCCCTATGCGCTGGGTTCACGAATTTCGTCAGCGCGGTCTGGGTGCACCGGCAGGCCAAACCACCCAGTTCGTCGTTGGGGCGGCGGGCGAATCTGACCGTGAGATCCTGACCACTACGGATCGCCTTTACCGTGAAGTAGAGTTGCGACGGGCATATTTCAGTGCTTTCCAGCCTATCCCGGACACCCCACTCGAGAATCAGGCCGCTACATCGTTGTTGCGCGAACACCGCCTTTATCAGTCCGATTACCTGCGACGCCTCTACGGTTTCGAGTTTGATGAATTGATATATGATGAGAATGGTAACTTGCTCCAGAGCGAAGACCCCAAGATGGCCTGGGCACACCACAACCCTCAGAGGTTCCCCATTGAGATCAATCGCGCCAGCCGAGAGGAATTGCTTCGCATACCGGGTATTGGGCCACGCTCAGCGCGCCGGATCATTCATCTGCGCAAGGAAGCAAAGTTCCGCTATTTGGAAGATCTGACAAAGATCGGCATCCTGGCGAATCGAGCAGCCCCATTCATCTTGTTGGACGGGAGGCGTCCTCCCTACCAGATGCATCTCTGGGACCCGTTGTCCCTGTAAGGCATTTCACGAGACATTCTACCCGGATGTGCTAGCAAACACTGCGTTGGCATTTTGTGTTACAATTCGCGACGCAACCTTACGCAAGCCATTGCGTATACATAGTGCATATGAGAGGAACCCCAATATGGACCAGGAGAAGGTCTGGGTCTCCCAAATCTTGGCTGGGGACCAGGCCGTCTTCGCCCAACTCATTGAGGCCTATAAGAATCCGGTTTACAACCTCTGTTACCGAATGCTCGGTACACCCATGGAAGCCGAGGACGCTGCTCAGGAGACATTTCTGCGAGTTTACAGCCGATTGCATTCCTATGATCCGAAGCGGAAACTTTCTTCGTGGGTGCTCTCTATCGCCTCCCACTACTGTATAGATCGGCTACGTCGGCGGCGCATGCACACGCTCTCTTGGGATGAAATCGCGAGATGGGGGCCGACGACGTGTGAGTCTACACATCCAGAGGAAGGAATGAGGGCCCAGGAGGAACGCGACCAGATCGCGCGTTTACTGAGTATCTTGCCTGCCAACTATCGATTGGTTTTGGTATTGCGTTATTGGGAGGACCTATCCTACACAGAAATCGCTGAGATTACGGGTTCGACCGAAAGTGCTGTGAAATCACGATTACACCGTGCCAGAGAAATGCTGGCCCAGAGAATAATCGCCGAAGTACCAGATTACCATGAGGATAGCAAGGAGGAGCACCTCTTGTCAGGGATATCGAGAATGCGAGAAGAGGAGGTGGTCCGCAATGCATTGCCATAGAGCAAGAGAGTATATGTCGCTCTATTTGGACCATCTGCTGGACCCACCACAAGCGGAGGTCCTGCATGCACACCTCGCGGAGTGCCCACAGTGTGGACAGATGTGGCTGGCCCTGCAGCGCGTATCCGTTTTCCTTGAGTCCACACCTAAGGCGACACCTGCAGCAGGATTCACGACTCACGTTATGCATCGCCTTCTCCGGTACGAAATTCGGCGAAAACGCTTCCAGGGTCTGATTAGGGCAGGGCTTGCATGGGCTGTGCTTTGGACTATCGTGCTCTTTGCATCAGGTGTCATATTCGTTCTACTGGGACGCCCAGGTCCTGTGTCTCCTCTTCCTTTAGTCCGCCTAATATCTCACTTGGGGGACCAAGCGGCAACGGTTTTCGAAGTGCTAGAGGTTTTGAGCAGGGCGGTGCTTCTTTTGATCACTGGGTTATGGTCAGAGAAAGTGGCTCTGTTGTTGGGCATCTACAGCCTGATAGCCTTCGGATTAGTCGCCCTCTGGGCACGCTTGGTAACGGGGTATCAAAGCAAGATCCGAACGGATGAGGCAATAGGTTGATATCGTGGGCGATAAGCACGCAGGTATTCCCGATAACTATCAAGGAGGGGAGTAATGGCCAAGATAAAGGTTGCGTTGTTGACCGCTCTTCTGGCAACCGCTCTTGTAATCACATCGGCCTCCGCAGACGATGGCACTGGAGGTAAAGTCCTCTTCGGCCAGAATTACACGCTGCGCTCCGGCGAGGTCCTAGAAGGCGACCTGACTGTTTTTGGTGGGAACGTATTGTTGGAAGAAAACTCCCTCGTTAGAGGAGACGTGTTTGTGATGGGGGGCAAGGTAGATGCCGCAGGCCATATTACAGGCAGTCTGAGCGCGATTGGCGGTGATGTGATCCTGCGAAGTTCTGCAGAAGTGGACACGGATGTAATTGTGCTCGGCGGGGCTCTGGAGCAGCAAGAAGGTGCCCTCGTGCGTGGCCACGTTGTGGAAGGGATGCGATTAGGTTCCTTCGGTTGGCGCTATATGCCTGGCTGGACATGGGGGCCAGAACGCCAACGTGATCAGTTTTGGGCAAGTTCGCTGTTCTCTTTAATACGCGGTATTTTCTGGAGCATCGTCACATTGCTCGCAATGATGGCCTTGGCAGTGGTGGTTGTGGTTTTTGTACCCCAGCAGGTACGCGTAGTAAGCGATGCGATATCGGCCGCTGTTCCAACTGATTTCGGGATTGGATTGCTCACTCTCGCCGCCCTGTTGATCGTGGTGCCCCTGCTTGTTATTGTCTGTATCGGTATTCCCATTGCCTTCGTCCTTGTTTTGGCTTCAGCAGCGGCGTGGCTGTTCGGTTGGGTGGCTACGGGCTACGTTGTGGGGCAGCGAGTATTCGAATCCTTGCGCCTGAGCGACCAAGCCGCGTTGCTGCGTGCGGTAGTTGGCGTAGCGATCATAACCTTGTTGGCCCAAGTCCCATGCCTAGGCTGGTTGTTCAACCTGGTCCTAGGGATAATCGGCCTGGGCGCGGTGGTGCTCACCCGTTGTGGAACGATGCCTTACCCACCTATGCCATTATCCTCCGCACCCACCCAAACAGGACTAGTAGAATAACCAAAACCCAGCACCAGGATGGGCCTCTCCGTCCACTTGGGGAAGCCCTCTCTCCCTCCCGCAGCGTGAAAAAATTGTAAGCCTCCAATCTGGAGTTTTCATCTTTTATTCATAATATGGTGTTATATTTTTAGCGAAGACAGGAATTTCCTGTCTCGCTTGGGTATGTTAACCCAAGCCTCCTTTGAGACGGGTGGATGGGCTCCGTCGCTTCAATCCGAAGGGCGGCGGAGAGGAGATGACGGGGCTCGTCACCACCCGGACAACGAGGGGCTCGGCCAGGATGTAGGCTGAGCCTCACAATATATCTGAAAGACGTTTTGCAGCGAGGCAGGTGAATAAATCTTAACGTGTGGGGAAAGAGTTTTCATTGGGTTTTCACTTTGATTTGTTAGGATAGTGGTGAGTTAGATCACAGTGAGGAGGATTTGGAAAAGGGCCGATGATCGACGTCAAGACTGAAATGCTACCATGGCAGCCAACCCATCCTTTAGCAAAGGCCACCTCTTCTAATAATGTGCGATCCATTTCCTGGCTTACCTCTGTCCGGAGTGCCGATGATTGGCCCTATCGGTGGGCTAAGCGCATACTGGACGTGGTCATTGCCTCTATTGCATTGTTGCTGCTTTGGCCCGTGCTCTTACTCATTGCTGTGGCGGTTCGCCTCGACTCTCCAGGGCCGGCGCTGTTCCGACAAAAGCGCGTCGGGCGATGGGGTCGTGAGTTCGTGTTGTACAAGTTCCGCTCCATGCGCCAGAACGTGGACGAGAATGAACTGCGGGCCTTTGCTAAACAGTATATCAATGGACATGGTGGACCAAATGGTCAAAGTCTTTTCAAGCCCCACAATGACCGCCACATCACACGCCTGGGCCGTTTCTTGCGCCGTACCAGCCTGGATGAACTGCCACAACTTCTTAATGTTCTGAAGGGCGAGATGAGTCTGGTGGGTCCTCGGCCAGTAGTGGCATACGAGGTCGCTGAGTATGATTCTTGGCATCTGCGCCGGTTGGATGTGCTACCCGGGATCACGGGCTTAGCGCAGATTAACGGGCGCAGCAAACTCCCGTGGAAAGAGGTCGTGAGGCTCGACATCGAATACGTAGAAAAGTGTTCGTTCTGGCTCGACCTCCTCATTTTGATTAAGACGATCCCTGTTGTCTTCTCTACTCGGTCTGCTGGGTAATCAAACGGTATACCCTTTCGGGCCAGAGAACGATAATGGGCCTGGCGCATTGTACCAGGCCCATTTTGTTGTCCTGTGTAGTTATGTCCCAACCCGATAGGCCGCTACTGCCAGCGTCTCAGTTGTCCCCGCCTCGGTAGTGCAGATCACATGCCAAAACGGCACCCACGCGATACCAAAAAGGTCAACTGTAACCCCTCGCTTCTTGGGGCCGATGCGAACCTCTTCGATAGCCTCCACGAGTTCTGCCAGTTTGCTGGCAATAGCGCCTTCCTCCTCTTGGAGGCTCTTCTCTAAATCCTCAATCTGGGCTTTTAGATCTTGGATAGCCGCTTGCGACTCCGATACCTTTGCTTCAGCCTGTTGGGTTAGCCTTCGCTTGGTGCTGGCTACCGAAAGGGAACGAATCGCGCGCCGACCCAAGAACACGCCCAATATTGACTCGCCGGCAGAAATCGTTTCGTCTCGCTTACGTTGTGCCAGTTCTGCTTGGTTTCGCTGGAGTTCACGCTCTTTGCGGCGCAGCCGTTCCTGCACTCGCTCGATCTGTTTGTCGTATCGGGCGTGCAAGGCATCGATCTGCTCCCCGCGCAACTGTTGGGCCTTCGCCTCACAGCGGGTTTTGAATGCCTCGAGCGTTTCGCCTGGCTCGGAAAGCAGGCCCAAGGAACGGTTCTGGAAGAGGTTAAGCGAGGTGCCACGAAGAAGATAGATGCTGAAACTATCCCGCAGCGCTCGCAGTTTGCGGGGATCGCTTAAGGTAGGCGGCACATCCCAATAGAGGGCCTCTGCCGGTGGTTTGGAAGACAAGTCATCTCGACTGAGCACGGGCTGCGCGTTATCCCAGTCCACCAGGGCCATATCCTCGGGTGGCTCTATCAAAGCAGATCGTTCGATGGTTTGTGCAATGCCTGCGGGGGCGTGCTCAATGTGCACCGTGGCCCAACCAATTGCGTGAGGCTTGTATACCAATTGCCTTGATTGGACGTTGAAACGCCCGCGCCGCTCCTCCTCCTTTTGTGCTACTCGCTCCCAGGGCACATTCGGGAGGAGAAAATACTGGCTGATTTCGGCGGCTAACGTGGGAGGAACGGGCAAAAAGTCGGATGAGATCTGCGCAGAGGGTTGGATTTGCTCGGTTGGCAGAACCTGGGTGACTTGTTCGCGGATCTCCTTCCTCGTTGGCGCCATAAGTGTTTGCACCTGGCTCTTGGTCAAAGGGCCACGCAGGTACGACATAGCCCAGCGGGTCATGAAGGCGATCGGCTGGGCTTGGTTGATGTTATGCAGAATGAAAACACGAGACTGAAGCGACGTGATAGCCCGATCGAGATAGTTGCGGTCTAGGAGCGTCCCCGTTTCTGCGCCAATGCCCTCTAACCCCTCTAGGACGCGCATCTTGTCTCGGTCGGTCTGAAGTTTACCGATGAACCAGGTCCCTATGTTGGTGAGGCCCTTATAATCGAGATCCACGGGGTTCTGGGTGGTGAGCAACAGACCAACGCCGTAGGCGCGAGCCGTTTTGAGTAGGGAAAGGATGGGCTGTTTGCTGGGCGGGTTGGCGGGGTAAGGCGGAAAATAGCCGTATAACTCATCAAAGTACACGATACAACGCAGGCTGGTGGTGCCAGACTGCTTACGCATCCAAGTCTGTATCTGCTGAAGTAGCAAGGTGACGAAGAACATGCGCTCGGCATCGCTCAAGTGAGCGATATAGAATATGGCTACGCGGGGTTGTCTCTGCTCTGTCCACAAGATGCTTTCGATATCCAGAGGGTGCCCCTTGATCCAGTTCTGAAAACTGGGTGCAGCGATGATGTTGTTGAGCGCCACCGCCAAACCAAAGCGCTCTTTGGGAGGGAAGAAAGTATCCATATCGAACACCCCTATTCTGCGGACAGGAGGGTTCTGTACCCACAAGATGAGTTTGGCGATATCCAAGTTCTCGCCCCGGCGCCAGGCATGTTCGAACAAGGTTGCCAGGAGGATATGCTCACGGCCAGTGATGGGATCCGAAGTGATGCCCGCCAGGCCCAGGGTAGCCGAGACTGTGCCGCGTATCTGCTCGCGCAGCGTTTCCTCTTCATTTTCCCAGGAGAGGCCGGGTGCATCGAGGGAATGGAGAATACTAACCGGCATACCGGCGTCGCTTCCTGGTGTGTAAATCGCAAACTCGGCGCTTTCTCTCAATTTCCGGATGCGGTCAGGAGTCTGACCCCACTTGGCCAGGCCCTCCCGCCACAGATTGGCTACCTCTGTTGCATACTGGCTGATAGTCAAACCTTTGCGGCGTGCATCATCCGGATTGACCCAGGGCTCAAAATCCTCGGGTCGTAATTCCGGGAAGGTGAGCAACATATTGGTGATGTCGCCCTTGGGGTCAATAAGGATGCTGGGTACACCGTCCAAGGTGGCCTCCTCGAGTAGGTCAATGCACAGGCCGGTTTTTCCACTACCAGTCATCCCCAGGCACACCCCGTGAGTGGTCAGGTCACGGGCATCATAGAACACTGGCTCATCTAACAATTGGTTGGCTGCAATGTCGAATCGCTTGCCCAGATAAAAAGCCACAGGTTTTTCTATCTCTACCATAAATTCCCTCCTTGCAAACTGAGAGAACCTTCACCATGGGGTCAAGTTGCTGACATTTTACACCAAAAGACCGTCGAAAACAAGAAAAGCGGCCGGCAATCTTTCGTCGGCCGCTAAGTGATGGTCTCGTTACCTTTGATTCTCACAAACTTGGCTTTTCTGCAGAGTGCCCTCAGCCTTTCTCCTCACGAGTATTAGCCGTCTCTTGAGTATCCACACCAGAAATGAAAGCCTCGACCATGGCCCGGGCCTCTTCATCAGTGTATTGTACCGGCGGCGACTTCATGAAATAGGCCGAAGGACCGAGCAGGGTGCCGCTCAGGCCACGATCCATTGCGATCTTGCAGCAACGGATAGCATCGATGACCACGCCCGCAGAGTTAGGTGAGTCCCACACCTCTAATTTGCATTCCAGATACAATGGGACATTGCCAAACGTGGTGCCTTCCATTCGAATGTAACACCATTTGCGGTCGGTAAGCCAAGGCACATAATCGCTGGGGCCAACATGCACGTTCTCAGGACCCAGGTCATAATCCAACTGGCTAGTGACCGCATTGGTTTTGGAAATCTTCTTCGATTCCAGCCGCTCGCGCTCTAGCATATTGTAGAAATCGGTATTGCCGCCGAAATTGAGTTGGTAAGTGCGGTCCAGTCGAACTCCGCGCTCGCGGAACAGGCGCGTTAGCACGCGGTGGGTGATAGTCGCCCCTACCTGGGATTTGATGTCGTCCCCAATCATGGGCAGGCCTCGTTCTCTGAAACGCCGTTGCCAGTACGCCTCCCGGGCGATGAAAACGGGGATGCAGTTGACGAAGCCGCAACCCGCGTCGAGAACTTGCTCAACATACCATTTGGTGGCCATTTCGCTGCCCACTGGGAGGTAATTAACCACCACATCGGTCTTCGTTTCCTTTAGGATGCCCACGATATCGGAAGTCGCCCCAGGCGCTTTTTTGATAATCTGGCTGAGATACTTGCCCAAGCCGTCATGGGTCATACCGCGGTATACGGGCACGTTCAGGTGAGGGACGTCGCAAAAACGATAGGTGTTGTTAGGCGGTATGTAGATAGCCTCCGACAGATCTTTGCCCACTTTATTGACATCAATGTCGAATGCGGCGCTGAACTCGATATCACGAATGTGATAGCCGCCAACGTTTACATGCATTAGCCCGGGCACGAATTCACTCTCGTGTGCATCTTTGTAAAAGTGCACACCCTGTACCAGAGATGAGGCACAATTGCCCACCCCAATGATTGCCACTCGAACTTTAGCCAATTTCTATGCCCCCTTCCTCGCTCACGCTTTGCGTCTTCAAGCGGTAAAAAGAATTTCCGTTGTGTAAAAACGGATCGCAGTTTATGATAGGCACGAATGGGGGTTTTGTCAAAACAAATGCCCTCTTGCCAAAATTACCTACGAGGCTATATAATAAAGTCAAACCACAGGAGGCTTTACATCAATGCACTTCACAATCGGCTTGGCCCAGATCGCCCCCCGCCTGGGAAATCTTTCGGCGAATCTACAACGCCACATAGAAGTAATCCAAGAAGCCAGGGCGCAGGGCGTGGATTTGCTCTGCTTCCCTGAGCTTTCGCTTACTGGCTATACGCTTCGCGACCAGGTACCCGACTTGGCACTGACGCTGGAGCCGACAGAAAGCGTCTGGCATGCGTTGTTCAGCGCCGCAGGAGAGATGGATGTGGTGGTCGGATTTGTCGAAAGAGATAGGCGACACCGCTTTTATATTGCGGCTGCCTACTTAAGTGGCGGGCAGATCCTTCACGTTCACCGCAAAGTCTACTTATGCACGTACACGCTCTTTGAAGAGGGGCGCTTCCTGGCGGCAGGGGATGAATTCCGCGCTTTCGACACCCGCTTTGGACGCATCGGCATGCTCATCTGTGAGGACTTCTGGCATATTAGTTCCCCCTATATTATGTGGCTCGATGGCGCCGATCTGCTACTCATGATGTCTTCCAGCCCTGGGCGTGGGTTAGGCAAAGGGTCGGTGCTTGGGAGTTCCGAATCGGTAGAGAATGTCAATCGAAGTTATGCTACATTCCTGACCACTTATGTAGCTCACTGCAATCGAGTAGGCTTTGAAGACGGCATCAATTTCTGGGGTGGCTCGACGGTTTTCGGCCCGGACGGAGATTTGGTAGCGCACGGACCATACTTCGAAGAAGCCTTGCTTACAGCGACGATAGACCTGGCCCAGATTCGCCGGACACGCCAGCGGCTACCACTCCTGCGCGACGAGAAGCATTGGCTGGTGCTGGATTCCTTGCGCCGCTTGCATGATGCTGACGAGGTGAAGTGAAACGTGGACATTGAAAAAGCATTGCGCATCAACGAGGACTTAACGAGGAAGGTGCTCACGACCTTTATCCGCACCGAACTGAACCGCAGCGGGTTCCAGCGGGCGGTAGTGGGTCTTTCGGGTGGGGTGGATTCCTCGGTTGCTTGCGTGCTGGCTGCGGAGGCATTAGGACCGGAGAATGTTCTGGCGATGCAGATGCCCTATCGCACTAGTTCACCCGACTCCGCTGCCCATGCGCGGTTGATTGTTGATCAATGGGGTGTACGTACCGTAGTAGAAGACATCACGCCTATGGTGGAGCCATATTTTGAGCGCCACCCCGAGATGAGCAACATTCGGCGTGGAAACGTGATGTCCCGTGCCCGGATGATTGTGCTCTACGACAAATCCGTCGAGTTCAATGCCCTGGTGGTTGGCACGAGCAACAAGACCGAGTTGCTATTAGGTTACGGCACGATTTTCGGCGATATGGCCTCAGCAGTAAACCCTATTGGCGATCTGTACAAAACCCAGGTGCGTCAATTGGCACAAGCGTTGGGCATCCCGAAGGTCATTATTGCCAAACCGCCGTCGGCGGACTTGTGGGACGGACAGACCGACGAAGGGGAATTGGGCTTCACCTACGCCGAGGTGGATAAACTACTCTACCTTTTGGTGGACGAGCGCTATTCTGCCGATGAGGCTATTGCCGCTGGCTTCGATGCTGATTTCGTGCACAAAGTGATTGCTCTGATGCGCCGCAATCAGTTCAAGCGCCTGCCACCGATCATTGCCAAAGTAAGCCGGCGAACAATTGGAACGGACTTTCTGTATCCAAGAGACTGGGGTACGTAGCGAGTTAGAATTAACAATGAGTGCTGAATAGCGTACAGTAAGTTCGGAGAACATTTGGAGTCAACGGATCTGATCGCTCAACTATCTGCACTCACCGGCGTGCGAGTGCTTGTGGTAGGGGACCTGTTCCTCGACGAATACGTTGTTGGACAGGCCACGCGCCTTTCGCGTGAAGCACCTATCCCGGTGCTGGAATTCCTGCGCCGTTTCTATGTGCCTGGTGGCGCAGCCAATCCCGCTCACAACATCTGCGCTCTGGGCGGGCTGGCTGAGGTCGTCGGAGTGATCGGGCAAGATGAGGCCGGCGAGCGGCTGCTGGATGAACTGCGGAAGCGCAGCATTGGTGTGGGTGGCATCGTGACTGACCCTAACCGGCCCACCACCACCAAGATGCGCATCGTAGCCGAGGGCTCGCTGCGCTTTCCACAGCAGTTGGCGCGAGTAGATTACCTCGATCGCCGTCCGGTTGCGGGGAGTGTCCAGACGGCACTGCTGACGCAATTAGAGCGCCTGACGCCCACAGTGGATGCCGTGTTGTTCTCCGACTACCGCACTGGTGTTGCCAGCGCTGAAATGGTCGAGGCCGGGCTTCGATTGGCGCGACAACACGGCAAACTCATCACTGTGGATTCTCAAGGGGATTGGCGGAAGTATCGCGGCTTTGACCTGGTGCGCGGCAACCGAGGCGAAGCAGAGGCTGTAGTTGGGCATACCCTGGAGAGCGAAGAAGACTATCGCCTGGCAGGTGAAATGCTTCAGCGCGAGTTGGGTGCACAGGTTGTGGTCATCACCCGGGGGCCAGAGGGCATGTCGCTGATCTCAGCCAAAGAGGGCTATTTACATCTGCCTGCCGCGAACCGCACTGAGGTTTTCGATGTGACGGGAGCGGGCGATACGGTCATTGCAGTGCTTACCCAGGCATTGGCTGGTGGTCTCGATGTAGTATCCGCGGCACGTCTGGCAAATTATGCGGCGGGGCTAGTCATCCGCAAATTGGGCAACGCCGTGCCCAGTATAGACGAATTGAGCTGGGCCATCCAGCATTGGTAGGGGTGTTATGCTCAAGGGGATGCTCAATTGGCGGATTCTAATCGGTGGCCTGCTGGGCGCATTTCTCGGAAGGGCGTTGGAATCACTGTTAGCGCAGGTGGGTGGACCGATCCTAATCTCTGATGGGATGGTCTGGGGAGCAGTAATAGGATTGTTTGTCATCTCATTGCCAAATTTTGAGCGTATGGGTACGCTGATCCTTGGTCATCAACAGCGGGGCATCAATGTGCTTGTCGGGATATTCGCCTTTATCGCTATTTCCATCGTCATCCTCGTGATTTTCATGGTGATAATATGGGCGGTTGGGGTGGCCTTTGGACCATTGGTGCGATGACCGGGCTAGCCCAGCCTTGTCGTCGCAGCGATTAGATAAAAGGTGTAGGAAAAGGGGTATCCATTGACAGCAGGAGCGAGGCAGTATCCAATAGATCAGGTCGAACATAGAGAACTACTCAAGATCGTCCGCCATGCGATACGTGAGGACGTTGGCCGTGGGGATGTAACGAGCAAATGGACGATACCGGCTGACTTGTGTGTGCGAGGACAGATTATCGCCAAGGCAAACGGCATTGTCGCCGGGTTGGAAGTGGCAGCGTTGGTTTTCTCTGTTGTTGACAAGAACATCTCCTTTGTGCCTCTGGTGGCTGATGGCGACGTGATAGTCCCCGGCGACATACTGGCAGAAGTACGCGGTCCTGCCCGCAGTATTCTATCCGCCGAGCGCGTGGCTCTCAATTTCCTGCAGCGTATGTCGGGCATCGCCACAACTACGCGGCGCTACGTCGAAGCGGTGAAGGGCACGCGAGCGCGCATTCTCGACACCCGCAAGACAGCCCCTGGCCTGCGTTTGATAGACAAAATGGCTGTCCGCGCTGGTGGGGGACAAAACCACCGCTTCGGCCTTTCTGATATGGTGCTGATTAAGGACAACCATATTATCGCGGCGGGGAGCATCACAGCAGCAGTGGAGCGGGTGCGAACACGCAACCGTAAAGGCCTACCGATTGAGGTAGAGGTCAGGAACTTGGACGAACTGCACGAGGCTCTGGCCCTGGGTGTGGACCGCATCATGCTCGATAATATGTCCCTCGAGGACATGTACCGCGCAGTCGCCATTACTGCTGGGCGAGCAGAACTGGAGGCCTCGGGGAATGTGAGGCTGGAGAATGTTGCCGCCATCGCCGCGACTGGCGTGGACTGCATCTCCGTTGGTGCGCTCACTCATTCCGTATCCGCGCTCGACATGAGCCTGGAAATAGAGGGCGAAGAGAGAAAGCCTTCTATAACGTTGCCCGAGAAATATGAAAGGTTGACTTGGGAAGAGATCGAACCTCGCCTTTGGCGAGCGAAAGCAAAATTGGGTGCTGACCTGGTTATCTTAGGTCATCATTACCAGCGCGATGAGATCATCCGGTTCGCAGACTACCGCGGCGACTCACTGGAACTGTCACGCCAGGCTGCGAGTGCAAAACGAGCCAAGTACATCGTCTTCTGCGGTGTGAACTTCATGGCGGAGACAGCCGCGATGCTTTGTTCGCCAGAGCAATTGGTCATTATCCCCGATTCGACCTCCGCTTGCCCCATGGCTGCTATGGCCGATGCCGATGACGCCGAAGTGGCTTGGGAACACCTGAGCACGCTCTGGCCAGATGATATCATACCCATTACCTATCAGAATTCCCTTGCACCACTGAAGGCGTTCTGTGGGCGCCGGGGTGGGGCTGTATGCACGTCTGCCAACGCAAAAGAACTCTTCCGCTGGGCTTTCGCTCAAAAAGGGCATCTCCTCTTTTTCCCGGATGAATTTCTGGGTCGTAATACGGCACTGGCCTTGGGTATCCCGCCGCATGAAATCTCCCTCTGGGACCCTGCAACGCCTGAGGCGAGCCGAGAGATGGCGCAAGGGGCTAGGGTAGTAGTGTGGAAAGGTTATTGCCACGTTCACACCCATTTTAAGGTAGAGCATGTGCTTGCTGTGCGCACCCAGTACCCGGACATCCAGGTTATTGTGCACCCGGAATGCCCTGTCGAGGTAGTGCAAGCAGCAGATCTGAATGGCTCCACCAGTTTCATTGTGCGCACTATCGAGAATGCGCCTTCAGGCTCATCTTGGGCTGTTGGAACAGAGATCAACTTGGTGGCTCGGCTGGCCAAGGAGAACCCAGATAAAACCATCGTGCCCTTGGCACGCTCCCTCTGCGGTGCGATGTACCGCATCAATCCCCACAATTTGCTCTGGATACTGGAAGAACTGGTCGCCGGACGTCCTCACAACGTGGTGCACGTGGATACCGAGACCACCTATTGGGCCAATCTGGCCTTAGAAAAGATGCTGGCGGCAAAATGAGTGAACATTATGTAGAAACCGATGTGCTGGTAATTGGTTGCGGCATCGCAGGGGGCATAGCAGCCCTACGCCTGGCGGATGCGGGTTTACAGGTAACGGTAATTACTGCAGCCCAAGAAGCACAAGAATCCAATACTCTCTACGCCCAAGGCGGAATCATCTATCGAGGCTCACAGGATTCAGCCGAACTTCTGGCCCAAGACCTGATCCAAGCCGGCGATGGCCTGAACAACCGCGAAGCGGTGCGCCTTCTGGCAGAAGAGGGGCCGCCGTTGTTGCGGGCTATGCTCATCGAACGGCTTGGGGTGCCCTTTGAGCGCCAGGATGGGGAGCTCCTATTCACCCGAGAGGCTGCCCATTCGACGGCGCGGATCTTGCATGTAGGCGATGCCACTGGCCACGCCATTGAGTCTCATATCATCCGTGCATTGCGTGAACAGCCTCATATCACACTCCTGACCTCGCATACGGCAGTGGACCTGCTTACTCCAGCGCACCACTCACTCAACCGCTTGGCGGTCTACGACCCGCCGTCCTGCGTTGGGGCCTACGTGTACGACCAGGTGCGGGACCGTGTGATTGCCTACATCGCTCGCAAAACCATTTTGGCGACCGGCGGCTTAGGCCAGATTTTCCTGCACACTACAAACCCACCAGGTGCTCGTGGCGACGGTATTGCTATGGCGTACCATGCGGGAGCGCGCATCATCAATGCGGAGTATGTACAGTTCCATCCCACAGCCTTTTATTATCGCGACGCAGCACGTTTCCTGGTGACCGAGGCGGTGCGTGGTGAAGGTGGGCGCTTAGTCAATGAGAATGGGGAGCCATTCATGCACAAGTATGCGCCCAAGTGGAAGGACTTGGCTCCCCGCGACGTGGTGGCACGCAGCATACATTTAGAGATGCTGGCCGCTGGAAGCAAGTGTGTGTACCTGGATCTAGCCTCCCACATGAGCGCTGACCAGATCCGAGAACGTTTCCCTACCATCTACGAGAAATGTCGAGAGTATGGAGTGGACATCACCAGGGATCTCATCCCCGTCGTTCCGGCAGCCCATTATTTCTGTGGTGGCGTGTGGGCCGACATATGGGGACGTACTAACATTCACAATCTATATGCGGTGGGTGAGGTATCCTGTACTGGAGTGCACGGTGCGAACCGTCTGGGCAGCGCTTCACTGCTGGAGGGGTTGGTTTGGGGCTGGCGGGCGGGTGAGGACGCAGCACGCACGATAGCCGAGGCCCCCCGCTTCAACCCCAATGACATTCCGCCTTGGTATGACGCTGGTCTTGCTCCCGCCGACCCGGCACTGATCCAACAAGATATGACTAGCATCAAGCATATCATGTGGAATTATGTCGGTTTAGTGCGCAGCAAACGGCGTCTGCAACGTGCCTACCGTGATCTGCGCAATCTACAGTACGACATCGAGGAGTTCTATGGCACCTCGAAGTTAAGTGATGCTCTGATTGGGCTTCGCAATATGGTGCGTGCGGCGATCATTGTGCAGCGCGCTGCTTGGGAGAATCGGCAAAGTCGCGGGTGTCATTACCGAGAAGACTGATCACGAACGTAGAAACAGGAGGAAAAACCATTGGACCGCACAGAGACGCTTTTTAAGGAATTGACTGAAGCCTCCGGTGTACCCGGCTACGAATCCGAAGTGCGCGAAGTGATCCGTAAGCACGTAGCAGGTGTAGCCCGGATCGAAGAAGATAAACTGGGGAGCATTATTGCTGTGAAGAATGGGACCTCAGCAAGTCCCAAGGTGATGCTGGCTGGGCACATGGACGAAGTAGGTTTTATGGTGAAGTTGATCACTGAAGAGGGATTCATTAAATTTGTGCCCCTGGGCGGCTGGTGGGAACAAGTGATGCTAGCCCACCAAGTGGTGATCAAAACAAGCAAGGGCGACGTGGTGGGCATTCTGGGTGCGAAGCCACCCCACCTTCTCCCCGCGGAAGAGCGCAAGAAGATGGTCGAGAAGAAGGATATGTATATAGATATTGGGGCGCGCAGCGCGGCGGAGGTGAAAGAGGCTGGCGTGCGTGTGGGCGACCCGATTGTGCCCATCTGTCCGTTCACACCGCTTGCCGGCGGCAAAACCTATCTGGCGAAAGCCTGGGACGATCGAGTAGGCTGTGCTTTGTTCATTCAAGCTCTCTGGCGCCTGCAAGACGAACAGCACCCCAATACTGTATACGCAGTAGGAACAGTGCAGGAAGAAGTAGGTGTGCGCGGCGCAACCACCAGCAGTTGGGCCGTCCATCCCGACGTAGCGATCATCTTGGAGGTGGACATTGCCGGGGATGTGCCGGGCATCAAACCCGAGGAATCGGCTACCAAATTGGGCGGTGGTCCAAGCCTACTGGTTTTTGATGCGCGCATGATACCCAACCTCAAATTGCGCGATCTCGTTATCACCACGGCGGAAGAACTGGAGATACCGCTGCAATACGCAGCGGTGGAGGGCGGAGCCACCGATGGCTCGGTAATCCATCTGCATCAGACAGGGGTGCCCACTGTGGTTTTGGGTGTGCCCACACGGCACATTCACAGCCACGCCGGCATTTTACGCCGAGATGACTATGATCGTTGCCTCCACCTGCTGGTGGCACTCATTCGCAAACTGGATGCCGAGACGGTGGCCGGTTTACAACCTTAGATATCATCGCTGCGTTAACCTCACGGCGATCACCATTCCCATCATGATGAGAGCACCGACCGTGGCGAAGGCGAACACTGTGCTTGGGCGTAGTCCCTGTTTGTGTGTGCCTTCCAACGTGTAGTCTACCGCTGGGCCCGCGGCAGCAATGAAACTGCCGGCCAGAGCCCCTCCAATGGCTGCCCAAAACAACTGCCAGAGCCAGTCCCGTGCATTCACAGCATCCCCTCGCCTATGCTCAGCAATCGCCTGGTCGCTGCCACTAAACCGAAGGCACCGGAAAGCATCATATCACCATAGGGCACAGCCATGTAATAGCCTAGGCCGCGCGCCATTGCCCGGTTGGGGCCGGTGACAGCGACGCGATTGAAGCCACCTGGGTATTCCTCATGTATGAAAGCACCGTGCCCGCCATCAGTGTAAACCTCTTCGTTCGTGAGCGCTCCCTCTTGCAGACGTGCTACTAAATTGGCCAATTTCTCCGGTTTCACCAATACGGTATGGTGCTCGAAAAGGCCCCATATTCGTTCTCTCTGAACCAGTGCACCTAACACGTGTTGGTTTCCGACATTGAGAATTACCAAGCCCTCGTCTCGGTGAGCGGAAACCTGTTCGTCACACAGCGCTCCCCAGATGGCAGCGGCGCCCGTATCCATTACGATGGCGCCAGGTGCATCTTCTTGGACGGCGCACATACGCGTGAACTGGGCGGGTGGTTTGCGGTAAGCCAGTTTCTCTAACCGGCCGCCACCCTCTATGAATTCACGCCAGAGTTGGAAACGAAATCGGCGATTGCTGCCGCTTAAACATTCGCCATGATCCTGCACGGCAATCGCGATGGTGTCCGGCAATGTTACATCGAAGGGAGTCAACACTGTCTGCAAAAGGGAGAGATCCACATCGCGGGTTTCCAACACAACCACGTTACCTGGTGGCGGCGCATCCACAATCTCTATGCCGTAGGCACGCACTTGTTCGGGGTTATTGCGGATCGTCTTGGCAGCGCGAGGTGTAGCAAAGGCACGGAACCCGGCGCGGATGTGGCGCTTCAGGGCACTGACACAAGGCCCGCCACCCATCAGGTTGCCTGTCAGGAAAACGTCACATCCCTCGCGGGTGGCCCTTTCGATACGCCGCGCCAAAAGGGTGGTCGGCGAAGGCAGAACCAATTTGATGTTATTCTCCATGGGCTGCCTTGCTTGGTATAACAAGATATCCTGTGTTCCCGCACCTATATCTATAGCCAGAATGGTATCGGCTGCCCCGGTCATATTTAGTCCTTCTCCATTTGGTCCTGCCGAACTACTGGATTTCAGCGGCGATCTGGCGCCCAAACTGGCGGGCTTTCTCTAGTTCTGCAGCGCTTGGTACTAATTTGGCTCGCACGGCTTCCACAGGCACCTTGAGTCGGAGGCTACTAAGGCGATCCTCGATCATTTTCGTTGCTTCACCACTCCAGCCATAGGAGCCGAAAGCCCCGCCGATCTTGCCACGTAATCTGATAGTCGCCAGGCTCGCCAGGAAGCGCCACACTGGTGCGACTGCGTCACCATTGATAGTGGGTGAGCCAACAAGCAAAGCCTGGGCCTGCTCCACCATGTCCGTCAGCAGGCTCATATTCAGATCCTTTGCTGCTAAGTCCACTAGGTTAACCATTACCCCGCTTTCTCTTAGTCCCTCTGCGATGGCCTCTGCCAAGGACCTGGTGTTACCATAGGCACTCACAAATGCAATGACAGCACGCTTGCCGTCCAGTGGCTCGGTGGCCCACTGAACGTACCTTTCGTAGTATGACCAGGGGTCTTTTCGCAACACGGGCCCGTGCGATGGGGCAATGATTTTGATATCGAAACCCTTGATTTTGGCTAACGCGTCGCGCATCTTCTCTTTGAAAGGGCGCATGATAGTTTGAAAATAGTACTCGAACTCACCATTGAAGTCGTCTACCAGGTCGTTGAATAGACGCGGGTCGTAGAAATGACAGCCAAAAACGTCGCAGGGGAAAAGGACACCCTCTTCTACCAAGTAGGTGAACATAGTATCGGGCCAGTGTAGGAAGGGAGCGAAAACGAAGCGCAGCGTCTTGCCACCCAGATCAATAGTGTCGCCATCGTCCATTTTTAGTGGGTTCAACTCGCGATTGACAATATTGTTGACATATTGCTCGCCAGTTTTGGATACTACAACCTTTGCCTGAGGCGCGCTCTCGAGGAGAGTTGCCAATGCACCGGTGTGGTCTGGTTCCATGTGGTTGAGAATGATATAGTCAATGGATGCCGGGTCTATGAGGGAACGAACGTTGTCAAGATACTCTTGGGCAAAAGGGGCTTTGACAGCCTCGATGATGGCTGTTTTCTCCCCGCGCACCAGGTAGGAGTTATAACTCGTGCCCCGCTTGGTTTCCATAATGATATCGAACACGCGCAGGTCTGGATCAAAGACGCCGATCCAATCCACACTATCCGTAATCCTTATCGTGCTCATTGACCATCCTCCGTCTCGAATAATACCGTGTTCCTTCTCTGCAAGCAAGATTGGCGCGACGGGTATTGCAACTTGTCGCGCCAGATCGTGGGATCTATTAGATTGTTCTCTGCAGCGATGCAGATGTTACTTCACCTTCTCGAACATATCCTTGCTGGCACCGCACTGAGGGCATACCCAATCGTCAGGTAGTGCCTCGAAAGGCGTGCCGGGCGCTACCCCATTCTCCGGGTCGCCCTTGGCCGGGTCGTAGATATACCCGCAGGCCAGACATTCCCACTTCTCCATTGCCATCTTGAATTCCTCCAGAATTGGTTTCGTGGGCGGATTGAATACCTATTGGCAGTTTGGTCCGCTCCGCTTTGCTCAGAATTCCTTGTAGACGATCTCTTCATACAAGGTCTCGACCTTGTTCTTGTGTTTCATCTCCTCGTTCGCCAACCAAGTAAAGAGGTTCCTGACCGCCTGATCTTGTGCGACCTCGCTCATAGCAGTGTAGAAATCATAGGCGTTCTTCTCGCGTTTCGCTGCTACTGTCAGCACGTCTTGGAAGTCTGCGTCTTCTCGCAGCGGCTGGGGCACCAAATAATCACTGATCTTAAGGTCGGTTACCTTCTCCTTGTGTCCACGTACTACCCAGGTGACACCCCTGGCGAGCAGGTCTTCGAGTTTGGCTTTGTGGGTTAGTTCCTCACCTGCTAATTCCTCTAACAGTACCCGTGACGGGGTGGATTTCACCATCTTCGCCGCTTGGGTATAAAGGGCGTTGGATTCCTCCTCTCGCTTAATGGCAGTTCGCAGTAGTTCCTCTATGTTCCTGATATCCCCTTGCATGTTGGCCTTTCTCCTTTCTTGTACAAAAGCGTTTTGGCGTCCGCCTCCGGGGCAGGCTGGAGCTTAGGTCTATAGCCCAGCCTACTAAAAGAACGCACTTTCACAACTCAGCCGCTTAGAAGCCGACGAATTTCTCCCTTCTTGCCTTGCAGATAGGGCATACCTCCGGTGCTTCGTCGCCCTCGGCAGTATGTCCGCAAACACTGCAGATCCAGATTTTTCCGATGGCGTGATCCTTACCGCCCTGCACTGCCTTTTTTGCCTCGCTGTACCAGACAGCATGGATCTTCTCTGCCTCCCAGGCCCACCTGGTTGATCGTTCGGCCTCGCCTTCGCCTTGGAACTTGGCTATCTTGTTGAACACGGGGTACATTTCGTTGATTTCGTAAATCTCGCCGTCAACACCAGCCTGGAGATTATCAGTGGTGGTCTGAATGCCTCCCAAGGCGCGGTAATGGTTAGTGGCATGTACTTGTTCGGCATAGGCAATGGCGCGGAACATCCGGGCCACATTGGGCAGGCCTTCACGCTCGGCTTTGTCGGCGAAGATTAGGTAACGCATATGGGCTTGACTCTCACCGGCAAAAGCCTCCCTCAAATAATGCTCTGTCATTTGACGCATAGGTATGTTCCTCCTTTCAGCCAAAATGGTTATTTATTGTCGCTGGCCTTTTGCTCTGTCAACTGACAGGACGGACAAAGGCCGAGGAAAATGACATCGTGGTCATCAACTGTGAAATCTGTATTTTGGGCTGCACGTGCTTCCAACCCGGTGAACCGGGCGCAATCTACATCACCGATGGCCCCACAGCGGTGGCAGACGACGTGGTAATGCTGCTCCGTACGAGCGTCATAGTGCGCTATGCTTGGATCACAGCGCAACTCACGGACCAGGCCCGCGTTGCATAATAGTCTCAGGTTGCGGTACACCGTGGCGATGCTGATGCGAGGTAATGTGTGACGCACGTGCTCGAATATCCAATTGGCATCGGGATGGTTCTCCGTGCCTCGCAGCACATCCAAGATAGCACGGCGTTGAGAGGTCATACGGAGCTCGCCGCGCTGCAATTTGTCTGATCCTTTGTCATTGAAAATGATAATCATTATCATTCTTATGATAGCACAAGATGCGAAAAATGTCAAATGCCGCTGGTGTTCCGTTTGGATGATAACGCGAGGAGAGATCGGTTATGACATCCGCTGTCCTTGAGCCTGCTTCGGCTGGGTTGGCTTTGACAAATCTTCGGAAGCAGGATTATAATCGTTTCACCTGGGCAAGGCAGTTGTTGAGGGCAAGGAGGATCGTGAGCACCAATGAAGTGTGGGTGCTGATTATGGCTGGCATCCACAGTGGCGATGAAGCCGTGAATATGGTCGCCGGGGCTCGACAGGCCATCACTCTCGACTTAGTGGAGCGCGCTTTGGCCATCCCCGGCGTCGATCACGTATTAGTCAGCACCAACTCCCCCGCGCTGGCCGAGCGACTGAGTACTTATCCCGTTATCATAGAAATGGATAGCGCAGGCGAAACTTTCCACTTCGGTAAACGCCTGCGCGATTTGGTGTGCCGCCACCACATGAAACGGGTATTTTACCTGGGCGGCGGCAGTGGTGCACTGCTTAATCCAGGACAGATGACGCACATTATAGATGACCTGCGCCGTGGTGAGCAGGTGCTCATCACCAACAATTTCTATTCCACAGATTTTGCTGCCTTCGCCCCAGCGACAGTGTTGGAGTCCGTTGCCCCTCCTGCTAACGACAACGATTTAGGCTGGACGCTGGGTGAGCATGCCGGATTGCCTAACCGTTCGCTCCCCCGTTGTGCTGCTACATTGCTGGACGTGGATACACCGACTGACTTGATGACCATAGCCTCTCATCCTGGAGTTGGCCCTCACACCCGCGCGTATTTGGACTCTCTCGCCCTGGACCTAAGCCATATCCAACGAGCGATGGCCGTTTTTGTGGATCGAGAGGCCGAGGCCATCATAGCTGGGCGGGTTGGAGCAGAGACATGGGCTTATCTGGAACGCGAGACGGCCTGTCGCACCCGCATCTTTGCTGAGGAACGCGGTATGCGTGCCAGTGGGAGATTGGCGCAGGAGAGGGTTCGCTCCCTTCTGGGGGAATATCTGCGGTTGGTGGGGGCAGAGCGCTTTTTCGAAGCATTGGCTTGGATGGGCCAGGCTGCGTTTATTGATAGCCGCGTGATTTTCGCCCACTTGGGAGTGTGGCCCCCCGCCGCCGACCGTTACAACTCTGATCTGTTGCGCCCAGAGCGCATTGCTGACCCGTTCGTTCGTGAATTCACGGCAGCGGCAATCACAGCCCCGATTCCTGTGGTGTTGGGAGGACATTCGCTCGTGTCGGGGGGGCTCTACGCACTGGTTGAGGCAGCATGGGCGCATTCCGGGGTGAATGTGCCGCGCTACGTGGACCACACTATTTGGGAACAACCGGGGCACTGATCGAATTACCGTATTCTCGGAGCCTTGGACTAAACACTTTAGGAGGTGAGTTTGCTCATGGCTGAAGGTGATTACACCGATTTTTTCAATCTGGACATTTCTGAAGCGGATCCGGCGACAGATCTTATCATTGGCTTTGAGGAGGAGCGCCAAGCACGGCAGATCATCCTCATCCCCAGTGAAAGCCTGTGCCCGTTGGCTGTGCGTCAGGCTCTGGGCTCGGTCTTCAACAATGTTTATGCAGAGGGCTATCCGCCCTTGCGCATGACCCGCGACGATGAAGACCTTCTTTTGGACTTCGGTCACCAATTGGCCTACTATCGTCGCTATGCGGACCGGCGTTTCTACAAGGGCGTGAATTACGTACATTTCGTAGAAACGCTGGCGGGACGCCGCGCCGCCGAGGCCTTTGCCACACGCACTGTCCCCGCAGACCGCATCTATGCCAACGTACAACCGCTCTCCGGTGCGGCAGCCAACTTGGCTGTGTACAACGCTTTCTTGCAGGACGGCGATACCCTTATGGGGATGGATCTTTTCCAGGGTGGGCACCTAACCCATGGTAGCCCGTTCAATCTGTCAGGCCAACGCTACCGCGTCGTCTCCTATGGTGTGGACCGGCGTATAGAGCGGCTGGACTATGATGCTATCCTGGACTTGGCGAAGGCTCACCGACCCAAAATGATCGTCGCTGGCTACACCTCTTACCCTTGGGCTCCTGATTGGGCAGCCTTTCGGCAGATCGCCGACGCAGTGGGAGCATTACTTATGGCCGACATCGCTCACACTGCGGGGATGGCCATCGCCGGTGTGTATCCCAACCCCATTGGTTATGCTGACATCGTTACCTTTACCACGCACAAGACGCTGATGGGCCCCCGCGGCGCGATTATCTTGACCACGGACGAGGAGAAAGCCAAACGGATTGATGCTGCGGTCTTCCCTGGGGAGCAAGGCGGCCCACACACCAATAAATTCGCTGCGATGTGCGTCATGTTTGCCATCGCCCGTACTGAGAAATTCCGGCGCCTTCAGAAGCGTATCGTGGAGAACGCAGTGGCCCTAGCCGAAGCGTTCCAAAAACGAGGGATACGGGTTCCCTATGGGGGGACAAACACGCATCTGCTCTTAGTAGACGTCAGCGCTGTGCCGAGCAAGACTGGCTTCCCTTTGCGCGGCGAGATCGCAGCCCGCATCTTGGAACTGGCGGGCATCATCGTGAACAAAAACACCATCCCAGGTGACGAACTCACCGCTTTGGGCAGCGGTATCCGCATGGGTACACCCTGGGTATCGCAGCGAGGCATGACCCCCGCGCACATGGATCGTCTAGCTGGGATCATCACTGAGGTGGTAACAAATATCCAGCCTTTCTCTTATCGCGGGCTCTTGGGTGAACTTCCGCGTGGTAAGATTGACCTCGATCTACTGGAGCAGGCCAAGCGTGACGTGGACGCCTTGGTCGCCGAAGTCAAAGCCGAAACCCAAAACCGTGGTACCGGTTACCCTCACTACACTATCACCTCAACGGATTCAGAACGCGCTCGTCTGTTCTTTTCAGGAGAGGGAGATGAAGAGCAAGCCATCCAGGCAACAAAGATGGGTGCTGCAATCATTGACACCAGCGACGCTGGCGTGTTGCTGCTAAGCGGGTGGCGTGCACAACCTTTTGTTCAACAAATTACGACTGCCAGTGTGGCGGTTCTCGAACCCGGTCAGGCGCTTGAGAGTTTCATGTTGAAGGGCAACGGCGCGGTGTTGGATGATATTACAATCATTCGCTTAACTCGTGATGAGCGAGGTCGCGATCGTTACCTCGTTGTTACGAACCCGGAAAATACAACCCGGGTAACTGCTTGGTTGCGTGGCCTGGCCGATGGCTACACCTTGTTCGACCCCGACGATCTCTTCCGCAAGGTAGATGGTCCCGTTGTGGTCTGGGATATGGGCACTTCTGAAGTTAAAGACGAGGCCCGGTTGGTCACCTTGCAGTTGGTGGGACCGAAGTCAGCGGAGGTGCTGCACAGGCTATGCCCTCATTGCCCTGCTATCGGGAAGGGTCAAGTCTGGCATGGGGAACTGGCCGAAACACCGGTTATTATTGTGGGACAGAGCCATGGATATCTCCTACTTGGCCATCCAGACTTGTTAGATCAAGTATGGAACGCGTTCATCGGTGCTGGGGCAGAGCCTGGGGGACCTATTACGCGCAAGATGTTGCGCACAGCTGCGGGTTTGCCAATCTACACGCTGCGAGGTGAAGACAATAGGCCCTCTGGGAGAGACATGCACCGCAACGGCTTTGCCAGTCGTTTTTCGCTAACAAAGCCTTATTTCATTGGCCAGAGTACTCTGCGTGAATTGGCGTCGCCCGCTAACAAAGAGGTATTTGTCTGGAATGCTCCGCAAGATGTGCCACTCAAGCGTACGCCGCTTTACGAGTGGCACAGTGCCCACACCCGCAAGATCATCCCATTCGCCGGGTGGGAGATGCCAATCTGGTATAGCAGCCTGGCTGAGGAGCACGAGGCAGTACGCAATGCTGCTGGCCTATTCGATGTCGCCCACATGGGTGTGTTGGAGGTGAGTGGCCCCCATGCGGCGAGTTTCTTGGACACTGTTTTCACTAACTATGTCCGTTGGATTGAAGATGGCCAGTCGCTCTACGGTTACCTGATGGATCCCGACGGGCGGTGCATGGACGATGTCATGATCTATCGCCGCGCTTCAGATCGCTTTCTCCTTGTGGTGAATGCTGTCAACGCCGAAAAGGATTTGGCTTGGCTGCAGGCGGTGAACTCTCGGCATTACCTGATTGACCGCGAATACCCAGCCCGCGAGGTCGAGGCGCAAGTGACCATCCGTGATCTCAAGGATCCCGCCTCTAACACCGCTCGGCGCATAGATATCGCACTCCAAGGACCGAATTCATTGGCTATCTTGCAGCGCTTGGCCTCTAATGCCAGCGCCAGGCGCGATCTAGCGACTATCGCCCGGACAGAATTCGTGGAAATGCCCCTGGCGGGTATGGATCTAATCATAGCGCGCACGGGCTACACTGGCGAAGAGATAGGATATGAACTCTTTGTTCATCCCGATGAGGCCCTGCACCTATGGGAACTGCTCCTGGAGAAAGGTGCTTCGTTGGGTATCCGACCCTGTGGCCTGGCAGCACGCGACTCAACGCGTATCGAGGCGGGGTTGCCGCTCTACGGCCATGAACTTGCCGGTGACTATGGCATCGTGCCCGCTGAGGCTGGCTTCGCACCCTATGTCAAGTTCCATAAGCCCTTTTTCATCGGGCGCGCCCACTGCATTCGCCAAGAGATGGAAAAGACCATGGAGGTCGTTCGCTTCCGGGTGAGCGAAGCCGGGGTCCCCGCGGTGCGCCCAGGGGACCCGGTAGTCAATAAGCGTGGCCACTATATTGGGCGCGTGACAAGTGCGACGTTGGTGCGAGGTTACCAGATTGGCATGGCCTACGTAGAAAAGCGCTACAACCAGGCCGGGACGCCACTCGCTATCTTCCCTCAATCGCTGAGTAAAGGCAGCGGCGGAAAGCCAGTGGAGGCTTTGACAGTAGGCGATCGCGTGGCTTTGCCGGTCGAGGCTACCGTGCTGGAGCGCTTCCCACAGCCGGAAGAAAAGTTGACCTGGCGTTTGCCAGGTGAAGAGTGAAGATAGAACAGGAGTCGAGGGGCACCGAAAGGTGCCCCCCGACTGTTGAGGCCCGCACGAACAGGCTAATGCAACTCATTCTCCCGGCTTCCAGCGGAGGATTGGCTGGCGTGCTGCCCGTACCTCGTCTAAACGCGAAACCGGGGTGACATGAGGCGCAGATCGAAGCAACTCTGGCTCTTCTTTGGCTTCCCGCGCGATCTCAATCAGTGCCTTGGCGAAAGCATCCAATGTTTCGATGCTCTCGGTCTCCGTCGGCTCAATCATCAGCGCTTCGGGCACGATGAGCGGGAAGTAAATTGTGGGCGGGTGGAAGCCGTAATCTATTAGTCGTTTGGCGATGTCCACCGTGTGTATGTCTGGGGCATCGGGTAATCTGCCGGATAGGACAAATTCATGCATACACACTCGGTCGAATGGCAGCGGATAAACTGCCTTAAGTTTGGTCCGCAGATAGTTGGCGTTAATAACGGCGTTCTCGCTGACTTCACGCAGGCCTTCTGCACCCATCATGCGGATGTAGGTATAGGCTCGCACTAAAACGCCGAAGTTGCCGTAGAACGATTTCACCCGCCCGATGCTCTGCTCAGGTTCCCTGAAGAAGTAGTGCCAGTATTCTTCTGTCTCGCCACCCTCTTCCTCTTTTACCTCCACCTTTTCGCGGTCCACGATCGGCCCTGGCAGAAAAGGTTGGAGCGCCTTCGAGACGCCGACAGGCCCTGCTCCAGGCCCACCCCCACCATGGGGCGTAGAGAAAGTCTTGTGCAGATTGAAATGCATTACGTCAAAGCCCAAGTCGCCTGGCTTGACGATACCCATAGTGGCGTTCAAGTTGGCCCCATCACCGTAGAGCAATCCACCGCAGCCATGCACCAATTCGACGATCTCTTGCACGTGTTCGTCGAAGAGCCCAAGGGTGTTGGGGTTGGTGAGCATCAACCCGGCTACCCGTTCATCGCAGTGAGCCCGCAGGTGACGCAGATCGACATTCCCCCGTTTATCGGACCTGATTTCCACGCATTCATAGCCGCTCATAGTGGTGGAGGCGGGGTTCGTGCCATGAGCCGAATCTGGGATGAGCATGATGGTGCGGTGTCCCTCGCCCCGGGAACGGTGATAGGCACGGATCATCAGCACGCCCGTTAGTTCTCCATGCGCTCCGGCGGCCGGTTGCAATGACACTGCCGCGAATCCGGCGATCTCTTTCAGAAACTCTTGGAGCAGATACATTAGATGCAGGTTCCCCTGCACTGTCCAATGATCCTGGTAAGGGTGGGTGCGAGTGAAACCGGGAAAACGGGCTGCCACCTCGTTCACCTTGGGGTTGTATTTCATTGTGCATGAACCAAGCGGGTAGAAACCGGTGTCCACGCCGTAGTTCAGTTGCGAGAGCCGGATGTAATGGCGAATGAGATCCACTTCACTCACTTCGGGGAGTGGCAAATCTTCGCGCAGATATTCGTCTGGAAGTTCGGTCTCTGGCACATCCAGCTCGGGTAGCGAGAAAGCCTTGCGCCCTGGGCGGCTGATTTCGAAGATCAATGGTTCAGTCATGAGCCCACCTCCTCCAATGCGGTGACCAGGTCCTCGATTTCCTCCATGGAGTTCATTTCTGTCACGCACAGGAGCATGGAATCTTGCCAGTTTGGATTTAGCGAACCCAGGTCATAACCGCCGATAATGCTATACACGTCTAGCAGATAGTTGTTGATCTCGGCTGCTGGCAGCGGGCAACGCACGACGAACTCTTTGAAGAAGGGCTTGTGGCCCTGTATTTCATAACCCTCGATCTGGGCGATACGCCGGGCTGCGTAATGGGCCTTGTGGTAACACAGTTCCGCTACCAACCGCAAGCCGGAGCGGCCCAACGTGGCGAGATAGACACCTGCAGCCAGTGCCATCAATGCTTCGTTGGAGCAGATATTAGACGAAGCTTTCTCGCGGCGAATGTGTTGCTCGCGCGCGGAGAGTGTGAGCACGAAGCCGCGCCGCCCCTGAGTGTCTACGGTCTGGCCTACCAGTCGTCCAGCCATTTTGTGCACGTATTTCTCGCGGCAGGCGAAGTAGCCCAAATAGGGTCCGCCAAAATTTAGGCCACCGCCCAACGATTGCCCCTCGCCCACTACGATATCTGCGCCGTAATCGCCTGGTGCTTTGAAGAGACCCAAAGCGATGGGGTCAGCGCTAACTACAAACAGGCCGCCCGCAGCATGGACCGCATCGGCAACTGCCTGCAGGTCGGCCGGGTTCTCCAGGGCCCCAAAGAAATCTGGCACCTGCACGATCAGACAGCAGGTGTTCTCGTCAACTAAAGCCGCTAGATCAGCCAGAGAATGGTCGTAGTCATCATCGCCCACAATATCCAGTTCCATGCCTTGGGTGTAGGTGCGCACCACGGCCCGATACTCGGGATGGATACTAGGCGAGAGGATGACTTTGCGGCGCTTGCCTCGCCCTACATTCACCGCCATAATCACTGCCTCGGCCATAGATGTCGCCCCATCGTAGTGCGAGGCATTGGCTACTTCCATGCCGGTGAGGACGCAAATCATGCTCTGATACTCGAAAATGGTCTGCAATGTTCCTTGGCTGACCTCGGGCTGGTAAGGGGTGTAAGCGGTCAGAAACTCGGAGCGAGAAAGGACGTGGTTCACCGTGCTGGGCACGAAATGGTTGTAGGCCCCTGCGCCCAGGAAACAAGCAAAATGGTCCAAATCAGCATTCATTTCGCTGATGGACTGCAATTCTTGTAAGATCTCCATCTCGGAGAGCGGCGGAGGCAGATTCAGTGATGGATAGCGCAGCTCTTTGGGGATGTCGGCGAAGAGCCTGCCGACATCCCTTACGCCGATGGCGTGCAGCATGGCTTTGCGGTCAGCATCGGTGTTTGGAATATATGGCATCTAATGCCCTCCCTTCGCGGCCTGCTCCTCACAGATTTTGCGATAGGCCTCGGCGTCGAGAAGGTCGTCGTACTCGCTGGGGTTGGATACCTCGATCTTAACGAACCAGCCTGCGCCGTATGGGTCCTGGTTCACAAGTTGGGGAGAATCGGCTAGCGCTCCATTCACAGCGATGATCGTCCCGCTCATGGGCATATACACATCCGAAGCAGCCTTGACCGATTCAACGGTGGCGAAAACCTCGCCTTTCTGGAAGGTATCACCAACTTCCGGCAACTCGACATAGACCACATCGTTGAGTTCTTCCTGAGCGTAGTCGCTGATGCCAATGGTGCCCTCCTTGCCTTCCAGTCGGATCCATTCATGGGATTCGAGATACTTCACGTCTTTGGGATATTCGGCCATGTGACTGTTCCTCCTTCGTGTATCTTTGAGATATTATACCTCTATGTTCTCACTAACCGCTTATTGGTTGTTGCTTGCTGCCACTATCTCCACTGCCTCTTTTGCTTCGTCTGCTCTCAATGGGCGAGGGTAGTTGTAAGGTATATGGCCCGGTCGCTCATTGTAATAGGGACGGTTGCAGCCAGGACACCCAATGGTCTGGAATGCGAGCCCATCGGCCAGCCAATTTTGCAGTGTGTCACTGTCCACGCCGAACGAGACCACTCTCCCATCTGCGCTGAAACGATAGTCTTCCAAACGACGCAAACCACGCTGCAGGAGATGATACGCGGCTTGTATACGGCGATAACTCGCCAATGAGGGTGGCTCGCGGCCAGCCATGGCCGTGCCCACCAGTGGGGTGAATGCGAATAGTCCCACCGTGACGCCCCAATCCACCATCTCTTGTAGTCTGGCGAGCATCTCTGCCTCTGTCTCGCCCAGACCCACGATCAAGTGGGTCCCAATGTGCCCTGGAAAGTTCTTAGCGGCGCTTTTCAACAGTGCTAGCTGTTTGGACCAGTTGCCCCCTCGGACGATGTGATACACTCGCCGGCAGGCTGCGTCCAATGCCAGGGTCACTCGCTCTGCTCCGGCATCTAATAGCGCTTGTACCTCCTCTAAGTCGTGCACGTGTATCGCCGTGCAAATGGGCGCAAGTGTGGATTCTCGGATGCTCTGCACTAGCACTATCGTTCGTTCCAGGTACCCTCGTTTGACCGGGACTTGTAGGCACACCCGCTTGACAGGCGCGTTAGCAAGGGCGGTGAGAACTTCGTGAGTCGGGTAGGATGGCCAGATCACCCGCGACAGGGCATCGGCGCGGGCAGTGCTCTCCCGTGCCTGAGCACAGAAAGCACAGTTCATGATACACCGATTACCTACCAGCAGGTACGCGGTGGTGGGCAATGTCTCGGTCCGCAGATGGCGCAGCCCCAACACTGCTGCCGTGCCCAATGAAACGCCCACGCGCCCGTTTTCCCCTCTCACAACACACAACACTCCTCGGCCCAGCGCACGCGCAGACCTAGCCGTTCGGCTTCACGTTGTGCAGCGGGAGCAGGATTGACAATGCGGTTTATCCCCGCTCGCACGGCTAGAGGGTCCAATGCGCTACGGTAACGCCCGCCAGGTCGCATGCAACCCAGGTAAATAGGCATCTCTGGGAACATCTCCCGCGCGGTCAAAAGCAATTTCACTACGTCCTCAATCGCAGGCGGCTGACGATTCGCATAGCGCGTGCCCGGCGTGGGAATGAAGACCAGGAAAACAATGGCCTCGGCCCCGAGTTTTTCCAAAGTCAACAGGGCCGGCAGTTCGTGACCCAACTGTCCACCACGCAAGCCTATTATGATGTGGGGTACTACGCGGACGTAGCGACACAGCATCTTGTAAGTGTGGAGGTAAGCCTCTACACCGCAATCGAGACCGTACACTTCCTGGATAGTCTCCTCGTCACCTATCAGATCGAAGGATACTATATCAACCAGGGGGGCGATTGCCTGTGCCTCCTCCTCGCCGATCAAGCCAACATGCCAGTTCAGGCGATGCCCTGGGCGCAAACGAGCAACGTCATCGAGATGATTCGCAACAGGCACCCGGCCCAAGTGGTCACACCCGCCAGAGATGAGAAAGCTCGTTGCGCCATTTGGTAGAACCCGGCTGATAGGCGTCATAGCGCGCAGGTAGTGTCCACCACAGTGGGCACAGTTTAGCGCACAATAGGCACCAGTCAGGCTCACAGCGATAGTTCGCCTGGGTTGGTGGAAGATGATCTCAGTAGGAAGGGCCTTCGCGCGAGCGCGCCATGCATTTGCCCTTTGAGCCGCGCGATCTGCGTCTGCCGCTGAATCCATCGTCTTCGATCGCCTATTGGATTACATCTGAGGCCGTGATATAGAGATCGCCGGCCTCCTTGGTTTGGGGAATGATAGTGAGTTGGTGTGTCCCAGAAGTGAGGGGTCCGGCGCTGACGCGGACAGTGACCACATCGTTGAGAGCGAAAGTGAGAGGATTCTTGGCAGAAATGTCGGAGATTGCGATCTCGCCCTGTGGCCCAACCAGACGAATGGCGTCTGGGGGATACGCTGTATTGTCCACCTTGAGCCCCGCAAGGCCAATGATAGTGCCGGTAGCGAGAGTGTTCTTGAGTCGGAATTCGAATCCTCCCTCGACATTCGCCAGGCTACCAGACACATAGAGTTTCTTGAGTAGAAAGGAAGGTACGGTGGTCACAGATTTTCCTCCTTTTGTGTGCATAAGGCTCACGATTTAAGTATACCACATTGGCTTGATGAAAGCAAGGGGGAGAACCGGAGGATGCAGACCTAATCATCTCCAGGTGGTTGAATCTGTGTTGTTCGTTCGCTTGGTCTTTGCCATTTTCCCACTCTGCGCTATAATCTCGGCGCATTCACAGAAAGGTTGACAAACGCGACATGGATTGGGAAGGGAAACGCATAGACCTACATACCCACACCACTATTAGCGATGGGGTGCTGTTGCCCAGCGAGTTACTTCGTCGCGCTACCGTTCTGGGCTACGGCGCGGTAGCTATCACCGACCACGCCGACAGTTCCAATTTAGAGGAGGTGCTGCGCGCCCTCTTGCGCCTTGCTGTTGAGCAGGGCGGGGATTACCCCCTCGTCTTCCTACCCGGTGTCGAACTCACTCATGTCGCCCCACCCAGTATCCCACGGCTGGCACACCGGGCCCGTGAACTGGGTGCTGCTGTAGTGGTTGTGCATGGCGAGACGCCTGCCGAACCCGTTGCTCCTGGCACGAACCGGGCTGCTGTTACCTGCCCAAATGTGGATGTACTGGCTCATCCTGGCCTGATCAGCATCGAAGAGGCGCGGTTGGCAGCGGAGAATGGCGTGTATTTGGAGATCACCTCGCGCCAAGGACATTGCCTGGGCAATGGTCATGTAGCCGCCTTGGCTCGCGCCACTGGAGCCAAGATAATTGTGAACACTGACACTCATCGTCCCAGTGATATGATGAGCCAGAACCAGATCCGCACCGTGGCCGAAGGGGCCGGGCTTTCTTCGGAGGAGATCACCGCTGCTTTAGTGACTAATCCATCTGAATTGATCGTTTCCGCATGCGCCCGCCTCAACGAAACACGAGTTAAAATTAAATAGGGAAGAGAGGAAATCGTCTACAATGAGCCCTGCTCTGCCGCTCCAGATCAATTGCCCACAATGCCGAGCACCCTTCACGGCATTGGTGCATAGCATAATAGACGTTGGAAAGGAACCGCAACTTAAGCCCGTGCTCTTGCGCGGGCAAATCAATCTTGTGCGCTGCCCTCACTGTGGCATGACAGGGATGTTGAGTGTGCCTATCCTCTACCACGACCCACAGAAGGAATTACTGCTCATCTTTATTCCGCCACAAATGGGTCTCAATGCCCAGAATCGCGAGCGCATTATTGGTAATATGGTACAAGCCCTTATGGCCGATACCCCAGCCGAACAACGGCGGGGCTATTTCCTCAACCCACGGCAAATGCTCACCATGCAGTCCTTGGTCGAGACCATCCTGGAAGCCGATGGGATCACCAAGGAGATGTTGGAAGAGCAAGCCAAACGGGTGAGGCTTTTGCGCACTTTCCTGGAGGTTTCCGGCGACGAAGATAAACTGAGGGCGGCAATTGAGGAGCACCGCTCAGAGATAGATTATCCTTTCTTTGTTTTACTCAGTGCGATGTTAGAAGACGCCATAGCCGGTGGGCAGCAAGAGTTAGCCGAACAGTTGGCCGACTTACGCGAAGTGCTTCTGAACATGACGGCCGTACCCATTCCCGAGCCTCTGCCCCCGGGTTCTACGCAAGAGGACTTGATTAACGCCTTGCTGGCTGCTACAGACGAAGAGACCCAACTGGGATTGGTGCTCGCCAACCAGCCGATGATAGACTACGCTTTCTTTCAGACACTAACAGGACGTATCGAGGCCGCGGTCCGTGCGGGTCAGGAGAGCGAGGCTGCTCGATTGCGTGCTCTCCGCGACGATGTCCTGGAGATCACGGAAGCGTTAGAGAGGCAGGCGCGCGCTGCCCAAGAACACGCGGCGGCGCTGCTGCGCGAGATATTGAATAGCCCCGAGCCGAAGACCGCTTTACGCCAGCATTTGAGCGAAATAGACACGCTCTTCCTGGTTGTCCTGGCCTCAGCCCTACAGGCTGCAGAGCAGGCTAAAGACGAACCCCTCGTTGCTAAGTTACAAGCGCTGCAGGAAGACGTGAGGCAGGTCATTCGCGAGAATATGCCGCCCGAGATCAACTTTGTCAACGAACTGCTGGACGCCGAGTACCCGGCAGAGACAGAAAAACTACTCCGCGAGAAAGCGGGTGAATTTGGCGACCGCTTGCCGGCTCTCCTGACAGCCTTGGCGGATGAATTGGAAGCGCATCGCCCCGAGACCGCGGCTCGTTTGCGCGAGTTGCACGTCCAGTTGACAAAGATAGGGAACGCAAATCACGGTTCGAAGCCGTAGTCGAAGCGTCCACCCCATGTGGTCCACCAAGGGAATGGCCATGGGTCAGGGGAGGATATCGCCTCGATCTGTTTGGGCGCGTATAGTTCTTCCATAGCCTGCTGCCAGGTGAGCCCGCCTCGGTTCTCGAAATGGCAAAACCCGATCGCCTCCTGCTCATCAAGCCAGTCCAAACCAGGCATCCGAACGCTGGCCACACGCTGCCAGCCGTAATCCGCTGCCAGCGCCGTGAAATCCACGAAATAGCCTTCCCAAGCCAGTTGTCGTCTGCCTTCAGGGGTCCCGGCTACCGGATCTGGGGAGCCAGTGACAAAATCCCACGGTGCGTCTACTAACGGCTCGCCCAACGAGCCGTCATCCGTCGCTGTGCGGAGGTATAACCGCCAATACGTTTGGTTCCCAATATCCTCGCGCACAGCGAGTACAGGTGCCTTGTTATCCACCACGCTGTATTCGGTTAGGATGTCTATAGCCCGCCCTGCTTTGTGCCAGTCTGGGTATGCTGGGTTACTCTTGGGCGATTCGATGGGAGAGAAGGCGCGACCGAGTTTGGCCAGATAGTCAAATCCAGTTTCGGCCAGCACTCTCCGTCGCAGGGCTATGAAGGAATCATCTACTCGATCACTGAGTTCTGGCTGCGGTGCTGTCACATCGGTCAAGCGCACGGTGCTATAAGATGGACCGACTTCGGGTGTCGGTTGCAGGTATTCCTGGAATAAGGGAAGATACTCCTGCTTTTTCCCCAGAGATGGTTGTACGTGCGCCACGCCGGACCAACGCAAGTTCCGCGGCCACTCTGCGCCGTGCCAGAGCACCTGTGGCACATCGCGGGGGCTTAACCCACGCCGAAGGATATAGGCACCATCGGCCAAAAGATAGGCGTAAATGAGCGAGCGGCCATCTGGCGTCCACGTTGGCGAGGAAAGTCGAGGAGCACCAATGACCACGGGCAACGTGTATTTGTCCACACTTGCTCCGCTCAGCGCGGCCTGCACATCCAGCACATAGATACCGTTCGTGCCCTCGCGATTGGAAATGAAAGCCAGAAAACCGCCATCTGGTGACCAAGCAGGCTGGTCATCGTCAGCCGGGTGGTGAGTGAGGTTGATTGCCCCAGCCTCCGGGTGTTTGGGGTCGAGCAAATAGATCTCCTTGTTGCCGTCGCGCCAAGATACGAAAGCGATATGCCGTCCGTCTGGCGACCAGGCTGGGCTATAATCATCGGCTCTCTCGTCGGTCAGTCGGACCATGTGCTCACCATCGTGGAGACGGGACGCTGGGTCTCCAAGCCGGACACAATAGATCTCCAAGTTGCCGTCGCGGTAGGATTCAAACGCAATAGAGGCGCCATCGGGGGACCAAGTAGGAGCACCGTCATAAGCCGAGTTCTCCGTAACACGCCATACCTGACCGTCGTGTAGATCCATCACATAGAGGTCCCAATTGCCGTCGCGATGAGACTGGAAGGCCAATCTCCAGCCCCCAGGAGACCAGGCAGGGGCGCGATCGGGTGCTGGGTCTGCAGTCAGCCGAACGAGGCCGCCTTCGCCGTCCATGGTGAGAGCGTAAATGTCCTCGTTGCCACTGCGGCGCAAGTCGAAGGCTAACCAGCCGGGAGATGGTGCAACATCAGTCTGGGCCGGGGAATGGCTTGCAAAGAGAATGGCCGCTGCCACTATTAGCGTAGCAATGACAGGCCATCGAAGGGATGTGGTATCCAATGAACTCCTTCGGAAAGAAGCGTCGTCCGAGAAGGATTACACTCTTTCGCATATCCTGTCAGGCGGCAGGAAACGCTCGAAAACCTGGTTCCCGAGCAATCGCCCGCGGCGTGATAGCCGCACCGTCTCACCATCGGCGATGATTAAGCCAAGGGCCATCAAATCTGCGATCTGGGCCCCGTAGCGATCGGTCCATGACATCCCGAATCGCCGCACAAAGTCCGACACCCGCACTCCATCTATCAAGCGCAGGCCTAAGAACATAAACTCCGCCATCTCTTCCTCTACGTCAATTATCTCGCGTGTGGCGACTGGGCTCCCTCCAGCCAATATGCGGGCAACATATTCTTGGGGGTCACACACGTTGGCTGTTCGTTCTCCACCATACCATGAATGTGCCCCTGCGCCCAATCCCCAATACGGAGCGAGGGTCCAATATTTGATATTATGGCGGCAGACGTGAAAAGCAGACCCAGTTGATTCTTCACTGTTGCAAATAGTAGTTGCTGATGCTGCCCAATTCGAGATTTCATAGTGATAATACCCCGCCGTGCTTAGGCAATCCTCGGCCAACAAGTACATATCTGCGGCCAGATCGTCGTCGGGAGGTGGTAATGCGTCGGTCGACACTTGGATCGCCAAAGGGGTCCCTTCTTCCAGCGATAGCGAGTAGAGGGACAGATGCTCCGGACACAGGGCTAACGCAGTATTAAGCGTGGCGATCCAGGTGGACATAGTTTGTCCTGGTAAAGCAAACATAAGATCGAGATTGAGATTGTCAAACCCTGCGGCCCGGGCCAGTCCAATTGCCTTCTTTGCCTCTGCTGAGTCGTGAATACGTCCTAAGAGGCGCAGCATTTTATCATCGAAACTCTGTACACCCAGGCTCAGCCGATTGACGCCCACGGCCCGGAGAGCCCGCAGAGACGTCTCGCTCACTGTGCCCGGGTTGGCTTCGATGGTGATTTCGGCGTCTTGAGGGAGGCACAAATCGTCGCATACTCTCTCTAACAGCCACTCTAGGAGTTCCGGGGGCAGCAGAGTGGGCGTACCCCCTCCGATATAAACCGTATCGGCTACCACGCCTGGCCACTGCGCAAGACGCCAAGCCAGTTCACGCTCCAGCGCTTGGATGTATGGCGTGAAAAGTTCATCACGTCCGGCATATGAGTTGAAGTCGCAGTAGGCGCACTTGGCGCGACAAAAGGGGATATGAACGTAGAGACCTATTGGGTTCACCCTGTTATCCATCAAGCCGACCTAGGCCGCTTCCGCGAGAGAAGAGCACCGCACCAATGGCCTCCAATACTCCTCCACCGATTGCCCGGGCTTTGTCGGAAATCGAATAGCAATACTCTACCTTACCTCGGGGGTCCACGTCGCCCACTTTCTCGCCGCGCTGTACCTCCAGATCATCGTGCAATAAGCCTCGTATCACACCGGAGACCCCGGCGACGACCGGCTGTCCTGCTACCTCACCCACGACATCTGATTTGGACACCTGGTCTCCAATGCGACGCACCGCACGGAAGATACCATCTGTTGGTGCCCAGATGACGCGCTCTCGTTCATAACCCATTACTGGTCGCGGCACGCCAGTGTTAGGCTCGGCTGTCCCTATGGTGATCACGCGACCCAGGTTATGCCCCCCTGCTGTCTCGATCACTGCGTGGACATCGCGCCCGGCTTCAAACCCGGGTCCCAGACCAATCACTACTGGCGCATCGGTCATCGTTGTCCCTAAGTTGCGTTTCGCCATCCGTGCATCTACTAACACGTCAGGTTGTAGTACCGGGATGAGTGTTCCATCGGGATCCACAGCCACCGGCACAATGTTTTCCACGAGCAGGTTTTGTATCTCTGACAAATCTTTGGCCTGTCGGGCTCGCACGCCCTCGACGGTGATCTCGCCCTCATAGACTGCCGAGGCAAAGGCCACAGCACGCCGAATAGCCCTTGGTTGTGGCAACTCTGTGATGACAACGCGCATACCGACACGGTACAAGCGGTGGGCCACACCAGTTGCCAAATCGCCCCCACCGCGGATCAGCACAAGTAGGCGATGGACTGACATATCACGTTACCCCCTGTATCAGGGTCAGACCCCCTACAGAAATATTGGCTGCTTTATCGTAAAGCATTACCTCCATCTTGGCTGCAGTATCAGGGCCAAATGGTAGGTGGCACTGCCGCCAAAATTGTGGGTATACGACCTGTGCAGAACCTTCTTTCTCCATTTGCGTCATCAGTAAAAATTATAGCCATTGCGGTAGGTGCGGCAAAACGTAGTCGGGGGTTGGGGAGAGAGTAACAAATGCAGCGTCTGATTGCCAATCCCTTTCTTTTGTGCTACTATTAAGTTAAGTGGTGAAGTGCTGAAAAGATTCAGGCGTGAAGAAAGCCGTGAGTTTTCGACTGTAACGGCGAAGGATGAGATCTGGGGCATATATACTATGAAAGTTGTCGAACTGCACCGCTGGGATGTGACCCCGCAGGAGGCGATTGCTATCCAGAATGAACTTCGAGATCGCATTTCTCTGCGCGACGAATGGGGTTCTGTACACTATGTGGCTGGTGTAGATGTGAACACCGCCGGAAGCACAGCGCAAGCGGCGATTGTGGTGTTGCGCTACCCAGACCTACAACTGGTGGATTGGGCTACCTCGCAGGTGCCACTTTCTTTCCCTTATGTGCCCGGGCTTCTGGCCTTCCGCGAAGCGCCGGCGATTCTCGAGGCAGTGCGCCAATTGGGGGTAGAGCCAGATTTGCTTATTTTTGACGGCCAAGGTTACGCTCATCCACGTCGGCTGGGTATTGCCAGCCACGTGGGTTTAGTGCTGGACAAGCCCTCCATCGGCTGTGCCAAATCGCGTCTGTGCGGAGTGTACACGGAACCTGGCCCACAGCGCGGCGAATACAGTTTCCTGACCGATCATGGCGAAACCATTGGTGTTGCTCTGCGCACCCGAGAGAACACGGCCCCGGTATTCGTTTCGGTAGGGCACAAAGTGAGCCTGGAGTCTGCTATCGCCTGGGTGCTGCGCTGTTGCACGGGCTACCGCCTGCCAGAGACGACGCGCTGGGCGCACAAAGTGGCTGGGGGTGAAAAACCACCTCAGGCAAGGCAAGAACGGCTATTGTGATGACCCACGAACGAGATGTACAACGCGCTGCTGACCTCCTCCGCGCTGCCAATCATGTGGTGGCTCTTACTGGCGCGGGTATGAGCACGCCTTCGGGACTTCCTGATTTCCGCAGCCCCCACTCTGGTCTGTGGGAGAAGGACGACCCGATGGTAGTTGCTTCTATCTACGGTTTCCGTGTCAACCCGCGTGCATTTTATGATTGGCTGCGCCCATTGGTTATGACCATGCGCCAGGCACAACCGAATCCCGCTCACCTGGCTTTGGCACGATTAGAAAGGGCTGGTCAACTAGCGGCCATTATCACCCAGAATATTGACGGCTTACATCAATCCGCTGGTTCACAGCGAGTGCTTGAACTTCATGGTTCTATGCGTACAGCGAGTTGTACGCGTTGCGGGCGAGGGATTTCTGGCGAACAACTAGCGGCACGTCTTCTTCAAAGCGAGGATGTCCCACGCTGTGAGAAATGTGGTGGTATCTTGAAACCTGATGTGGTACTTTTCGGCGAATTGCTGCCCCAATGGGTGCTTCTCGAAGCCCAGGGGGAAGCGGAGAAGTGTGACGTGATGCTGGTTGTTGGATCCTCACTGACCGTGACGCCTGCCGCTGACCTGCCGTTCACGGCACGCCAGCATGGGGCAGAGATCATCATTGTGAACGCTCAGCCGACCTATATGGATGCCCACTCCGCAGTGGTCATCCACGATGATTTAGCCACGGTAGTGCCACAAATTGTGGACCTAGCGATGTAGCCTTCTCTCTTTCATTTTCCACAAGTGAGGCGGCACCATGACCATAAAAGACTGGCTGCGGGTGTGCGCTATCGTAATAGTCCTGACAGTGCTCGCCACTCGAATCGAACCCATAACGCTGGCTCAGGGGCAAGCCTGTGGAGCGACTGGTACCGTGCGCGACCTGACAACCGGTCAGATCATCGCAGGAGCCACGGTCTTTGTTGGTGGTGAGCAGGTTACGACCGATGCGGCAGGCCGGTATCGGCTGTTTCTCTCGCCTGGTGTCTATGAGATTCGCGCTCGAGCCAACGGCTACATCGGCATGTCGCAGACCCGCCAGCGGATCGAGGCTGGGACGTTTACTGAAGTGAACTTTGATATGGTCCTCCAATCACCCTCTGCCGAGCAGCAGGCTCGTATTGACGAGATCCTGCGTCAGCAAAGCCAACAGGCTGGTCAAGACGAATTGGCAGTTGCCAGAGAGCGGGGGTTCGCCCTTTCCACAGCCACTCGGGTCCCAGAGACTATCCCCGTTCTGATGCCCGACGGAACAGTGGTAGTTATGCCGATGGACGAGTATCTCAAGGGCGTCGTGCCTTATGAGATCGGACCCTACGCCCCCATGGAGGCCTTGCGTGCCCAGGCTGTCGCCGCCCGAGGTTATGCTACCACCCGCGTGGAGGGCGGGGTGCCCATTTGCACCACAACGCTCTGCCAGGTGTGGAAACCAACACACTACGAAACCACGGACGCCGCTGTGGATAGCACCCACGGGGTAGCCGCATTCTATGGTAGTAACATAATCCGGGCCTTTTTCTTTGGTCACTGTGACGGACACACCCGTAACGTGGAAACAGTGTGGGGAGGAAGCCCAATCCCTTATTTGCGCTCGGTGCAATGCCCCTGCGGGTTCACCCACCTGTGGGGACATGGCGTTGGCATGTGTCAAGAAGGGGCAAAGGTACTGGCCGACCAAGGTTGGAGTTATCAGGATATCCTGCGGCATTATTACACTGGTATCACGATCCCGCCGATCTATGCCCCTACTCTGAGTGAGGGGAGCGTCACCCCATCCATTGGTAGCCCGGAAACGCTTTTCACCTTCGCTGTGACCTATCGCGACGCCGATGGCGATCCGCCCGCCCGCGCCACGGTGTACATAAACGGCGTCTCCTATGCCATGACCAGAGAGTCCGGCACTTTCACAGGTGGAGCACGTTATGTGTATCGCACTACCCTCCCGGCGGGAGAACACAACTATTCATTTGGCTTTGAGGATGGCTATTCCGGTCCCGTGAATCTACCCGCCGCGGGCACATTCTCCGGCCCAAGCGTGCGCGACCAAGGACTAAACGATCCCACCCCTGTGCCTACCCCTACGCCTGGACCAAACCAGACCGTCGCTCGGCAGTGGAGTCAGACCAGTCTCGCAGATTGGGAGGGTGGTGACTTCATGAACGTTGCGCTGACCGATCATGAAGATGGTGCATTGGTGTTAACTCCGGGCTCTCTCCAAGGCAGTTACACCTCCGTTGCTCACCGGACCGATATCACTTTCGTCGCCATCGGCTCGACTTGGTTGGGCGATTTTCCAGCGGAGACGACCTTCGCGCTGGAACTGCGGACTAGCACAGATAGCATCTCCTGGTCGCCATGGTATCCAGTAGCGATAGACGATGCCGAGGGTGCAGGCGGGGGCCCGCTTTACGGAAATCTCATTTTCACGGCAGGGCAATGGGTGCAATATCGTGTCCGCCTTACGCGCGCGACACCGCAGACTACTTCTCCTCGGCTGCGTTCGCTGACGTTAGTATGTATTGATTCGACCCGTGGACCAACTTCCGCTGAGGCCGAGGCCCAAATGCGGGCCCGCATTGCTGCCAGTGAACTACCTATTATCTCACGTGCAGAGTGGGGCGCGGACGAAAGTCTGATGACATGGCCGCCGGAATATCGCATTCCTCGCGTATTCATCGTTCATCACACTGTTACCGCCAATAACGACCCTAATCCGGCAGCGACTGTGCGCGCTATTTATTACTATCATGCTGTTACCCGGGGGTGGGGGGACATTGGCTACAACTACCTGATTGATCAGGACGGGCGTATCTATGAGGGCCGTTATGGTGGGGAGGGAGTAGTAGGCGCGCACGCCAAGCAATACAATTGGGGCAGTATCGGCGTGGCCATGATGGGCAACTACGACGAGGTTGCTGTGCCCAGTCTCTTGAAGTCAGCATTGGCGGAGCTGATCGCCTGGAAGGGCAATCACCATTTTATCAACCCCGTGGGTAGTACGTATTTCATTGATCGGACTTTTCCCAATGTCATGGGCCACCGCGACTGTGCCGCGACCACCTGCCCAGGCTCCTATGGCTACGCCATCTTGCCTGAAGTACGCCAACGCGCCCTATCACGGATGCTGGAGTTGCCGCCCAACACGCGAGTCTCTGCACCCGTTGAAGGCGCATCGCTGAGCGGCGTGGTACAAGTCGAGGCTGACGGCAGTCCGGCGGTGACGGCGATCGACTTCTACATAGATGGGGAGTATCAGGCCAACGATAATACCGCGCCATTCACTTGGAAATGGAACACTGTCCGCCACAGTGAGGGCAACCACACTTTGGCTGTGTTGGCGCGGACGAATGCGGGGCTCACTGCCTGGCACGAAATTAACGTGCGCGTGGATCACACGCCGCCGTCTGGTTCTATCACCACACCGATGTTCAGCAATACCTCGTTCGTTACCCTGAACTTGGCAGCAAGTGGCGCGACGCAAATGATGTTCAGCAATGGCTGGCATTGGGAAGGCGAGGAACTCTCCCATCAGCCGGGTGCCGGGCAAGAGATCGCCGACCCTGCGGCGCGGAACGGACGAGCGTGGCAGGGACGGGCAGGAGTGGATGCTTCTGGCTGGTGGTATGGGCCGTACTACAAAACCTTGCCCACTGGCGCTTCCTACCGGACTTATTACCGGCTGAAGGTGGGGAATAATGCCAGTCCGCAAACGGTGGCGATAATAGATGTAACCGACGACTTCGGGCAACACACCTACGCAGAACAAGCCTTGACCGGTGACGATTTTTCTGCCCCGCTCACTTACGTGGAGCCGTACCTCGACTTCTGGTACTCCAGAGTGGACGATTACGGCCTGGAGACGCGAACCTTTTTCTGTGGCGTGACCGATCTGTATCTGGACGACGTGTGGATTTTCCGTGCGCCGGTGGGTTATGCCACTACCTGGCAGTGGAGGCTTGGCGACGCTGATGGTCCCTACACCGTTTCGGCCCGCTTCGCCGATGAGGCGGGCAACCTCTCGTCTATCTATAGTGCCACGGTTACACTGGACCAGACTGCGCCGGAGTGGGTGTCCTGGGATGGAACAAGTGCATTTGTCAGGGATGTCACGTCGGGTTTGCGCGTCGCCAGTGCTGAATACTCGCTCTCTGCTGATGGTGGAAGTACGTGGGGCGACTGGGCCAGGGCGATCATCACTGCCACCGAGGGAACCACAGCGACAGTGCCAGTGAGCGGCAATTATGGCACCGCAAATCGAGTGCGCTTTCGCATCGAGGATCGGGCCGGCAATACCAGTGAGAGCCCGCCATATATGCTGGGGAGTGGTCCCACGCCCACCGCGACGGCAACACCACTATCCTCGCCTACACCGACCCCTACCACCCCGCGTACCGTAACCCCGACCCCAACGGTGAGTCCGACACCGACGCCTCTGGTGGGTGACGTGTGGGGATGGGTAACGCTGCAAGGGCGCATGAATCATGCTGGTACACATATAGAAGTGGGGGATCTGGCGACAGATGTCTCGGACCCGAGTGGCCTGTTCGTTTTACCTGGTGTGCCGGTCGGCTATTATACCGTGCGGGCCACTATGCCAGGGTATCTTGCTGCCTGGCGCGATCTCGAGGTGAGTGCGGGACAACTGGTGCGTTTACCCGATGTCATGCTCCTCGGCGGCGATGCCAACGGCGATTGTCGAGTCAACATCTTCGATTTAGTTATTGTGGCCAGTGACCCGGCTTGGACGGGCGATTCATGCGAACCAAGAGACCCACATGCCGATATCAATGGCGATGGTTGCGTTAATATCTTTGATTTGGTGCTAGTAGGCCTCAACTACGACTGTGTCTGCCCCAGCCCTTGGGGCACTGGGGGTGAGGCCACGTCAGCTGCTCCTGAAATTGTTCACATCTCACTCCGTCCAGAGAGAACGCACGTGCGCCCAGGTGAAAGTGTCACAGTGGATGTAGTGGCGGAGGACGCTGTGGCTCTGTATGGGGCTGAGATGACCCTGCGCACCGACTCGACATCACTGCAGATGGTGAGCATCGAGCCCGGACGTAAAGATGCGTTTGTCGCGTATCAGATGTGCGGTGCAGACCGAGCGTCGCTGGTGTATACTTTGCTCGCGCCGGCCACACCAATGGATGGCGAAGTAGTGTTAGCGCGAGTTACCCTCGAGGCGTTGACAGAGGGAAACGTATCCGTAGCAGTAGAACGGATAGTGCTGGTGGATAGGAGCGCACAGAAGGTGCCTGTTCAGGAGGATCTCTGGATCGGGCCACCATCGCCCCATGTAGTGTACCTGCCCATTCTGTTGCAGGATGCGGGGGAGGGATCTAACCCCATTTTATATATACGGCGTTAATACTGTCTCAAAAGGTCGGGACTGCAAACACGGACTTAGGTGGCGACTAAGACATTGTGGATCAAGGAAGAATATCTGGCGGAAATACTAGGTGGGCGCAAAACGGTGGAGGTTCGCGTCGGCTACCCTAATATCATGCGCCTGGTGCCAGGCGATACATTGCTTCTCAATGATCGGTATGAAGCCCGCGTTCTACGCGTTGCCCACTACGCGAATTTCGCTGAACTCCTCGCCCATGAAGATGTGGAATCCATCGCTCCAGGCCTGACCAGCGAAGAACTGGCAGCCATTCTCCATCAAATTTACCCGCCAGAGAAAGAGGCATTAGGCGCGGTGGCATTGGAATTGGCTGTGAACAAGCCAGAGGAACACGAACGACAGCCATCTGATACAAACACATAGGGCTTCTCAGAACAATGGTGATTCTACAGTCCTGCTTGTTTGATGATCTCCACTGCCTCGGCGGGCAATGTAGTAGGTATGCGCTGGAGTAGATGGCTGATCACCATAACATAGGCGATTTCCTCTAAGGCCTCTGCGCGTTCCACTGCCTGCTCGATCGTGCTGCCCACCGCCACGGCACCGTGGTTGAGCAACAACAGAGCAGGTGCATTGCCAATGGCATCTGCAACCAAGAGCCCCATATCCACAAGACCCGAGGGGTCGTATTGCACACGAGGGATATCAGCGAAGGGAATAGAATCCATGGTGATGGGCAGGATTGGCACTTGACAAATGCCTGTGACAATGGTCATTGGACCGTGGCTTATCACGATGGACTCTACATCAGGGCGGGCGGCATAGATTCTCAAATGAATGTTGGTGTCAAGTGGAGGTTTGCGGCGTTTACCCAGGATATCACCCCCAGGTGTGATCTGCCATACCGAATCGGGGGCGATTCTCATGCGGTTGAAACCCGGTGGCGTGATGAGAAAGCCTGCACCTTCGGGCAGACGGACGCTGATCGCACCACCGCCTGCACCGATGATCCCAGAGTCCACAAGTTCTCCAGCAGCAGCCATTAGTTTTTCATGCAATGTGTCCAAAGTACCTCCCATGAGGTAACGAAATGCGTCCGCATCTTTCTGCACTGATGGTACTATTATGCGAAGGTTCGTACAGTGTACATTTACATTGTAACACTATTAGGCGGGCATGTCAATCCCCTTTTCGGTGAACAAATTGTATCCCTTCTTGTAACCCTCTTGTTCCTTTGCAGGCTACGGTTGTAACCAAGAAGATACCTTTTGGCAGCATCCGCTCGTTGTATATCGTTGTGCTGGTGTGAATCCAGCGCATCTTTGCGTTGTCCTCTAAGTCCACTATAATCTCGTCGCAGGCACACGAGGTGATCTCAGATAAGATGATACCGTCACGGGTTCTCGATCGCATCTTGCCTGGTGTTTCCAAGCCAGGTCGGTACGTGGGACACGAATGGAATAGCGCCAACAAGGATTGGGACAGCGCGGCTGTGCACTTTGCTCTGGCTTACCCCGACATCTACGAGATTGGGATGTCCAATTTGGGTCTGGCCATCTTGTACGATGTGATCAATAGCCGCCCCGATGCTTTGGCCGACCGTGTCTATGCCCCCTGGCCAGATATGGCCGCTGCGATGCGCGCCAGTGGTCTGCCTCTTTATGGCCTGGAATCTCGTCGCCCTCTGGCCGATTTCGATCTGATTGGTTTCAGCCTGCAGTATGAACTTACCTACACCAATGTGCTCGAGATGCTTGATCTGGCCGGTCTTCCTGTGCGGGCTGCTGATCGGGCCCCTGATGCGCCCTTGGTCATTGCTGGTGGCTCGGGTACTTATAGCCCCGAACCTGTCGCTGATTTCTTCGATTTATTCGTAATTGGCGAGGGCGAAGAGATCATCGAAGAATTGATAGACGTATACCGTCAAGTCCACCCACCTGGCCATCCAAGAGATAAAGAGGCTTTCCTGCGCCGCGCTACTGGTATTGAGGGCGTGTATGTTCCCGCTTTGTACGATGTGGTTGCTCATAATGGTGTAATGACAGTTTCTCCGCGAGAACCCGAGGCACGGCCAACCATTGCGAAGCGCCTCGTTCAACGTTTGCCCCCACCACCCACACGGCCTGTCGTCCCTTACATTGAGGTGGTCCATGACCGAGCGATGATCGAAATCCAAAGGGGTTGTACTCATGGCTGTCGCTTCTGTCAGGCTGGGGTCTGCTATCGTCCGGTGCGCGAACGGCCGATGGCTGAAGTACTCGAAGGCATCGCCGCCATCTTGGCAAACACCGGCTACAACGAAGTGGCACTGATCTCTCTCAGCAGCACAGACTACACCCACATCGAGCCATTGGTGGCCGAACTAGTGAAACGCTACCGTAATGAGCGGATATCAGTGTCGTTACCTTCATTGCGTATCGACGCCTTCTCCGTTCGTCTGGCGCAAATGCTCCACGAGACGCGCAAAACCGGACTTACATTCGCCCCTGAAGCGGGCAGTCAGCGACTGCGCGATGCCATCAACAAGCGCGTTACTCGGGAGGATCTCTTGCGCACTGCCGAGACCGCTTACAACAGTGGCTGGCAGCGCATAAAACTGTATTTCATGATCGGTCTGCCCACCGAAACTTTGGATGATGTGTCCGCCATCGCTGAATTAGTTCATGAAGTGCACGCAATAGGCCGACGAGTCCATGGCAGACGTGCCCAGGTGAGTGTGAGTGTCACGACCTTTGTGCCCAAACCACACACGCCGTATCAATGGCTGCCTTTGGAGGACGAGACAGTGTTGCAGGCCAAACAGGAACTGCTGCAAAGGAGGCTGCGTAGCAAAGGCATCCATCTCAGTTGGTCCAACCCCGAGGCCACTCTGTTGGAGGCAGCGCTTTCCCGCGGTGATCGGCGACTGGGGGCGGTAATAGAGCAGGCCTGGCGCAAGGGGGCGATCTTTGATGCCTGGAGGGAACACTTCCGGCCGGATATTTGGGCCGCCGCCTTCGCTGCTGAGGGCCTCTCAGCCGACGATTTCGCCCGGCGGCGCTACCATCGGGACAATAGGCTGCCTTGGGACCATATTTCGACTGGCGTAGATCGGGATTACCTGTGGGAGGAGTACCAACGTACACTCCGGGGTGAGCCGGGCAGCGATTGTTTGGAGAAGTGCACCTCCTGTGGCGTGAGAGAGGCCTTCAACCTGAAGGAATGCCCGATTGTCGCCCGAGGTGACCTGTGAGCATGCGCCGACAGCGGTTGCGCATCCAATTTACCAAGACGGGTGCGCTTAAGTACATCTCGCACCTCGACTTGATGCGCCTATGGGAGCGGGCACTGCGGAGAGCAGGATTGCCTCTGGTTTTTTCCCAAGGGTTTAACCCGCAGCCTAAGATCATTATCGCGGCGGCGCTGCCGATAGGCATCTCAGGCCGGGCCGAAGTGATGGACGTATTCCTGGAAACGCCCATGCCGACGCTTGAAGTAGCGAAGATGCTACCATCGTGCTTGCCAGATGAAGTGCGGTTGGTCAGTATTGAAGAGGTACCGTGGGACGAGCCTTCATTACAGGTGAGAATGCGGACCGCAGAATACGAGGCCCGCGTACCAGCGGAGTGGACGCTGAGTGAGTTGCGAAAACGCGTCGCGACGTTCTTAGCAGCGAGCGAGATATGGCATGAGCGGAGGAGCAAAGGCAAAACGAAGCGATATGATTTGCGCTCGTTGGTCGAGGACGTCCGCGTGATTGGGCGTGAGGGCGAACATTTTCGGCTGAGCCTGCGGTTAAAGCATGAGCCCGGTGCGACGGGTCGACCCGATGACGTGCTTGCTGCGTTGGGTGTAATGAAGCCGGGGGTAGAAATCGAACGGGTTCGGCTGGAGTGGGACATCGAGAATGCTGGGAGCAAGTTTCCAGACGGGTAATCAATGGGTTCCTATCTTTAGTCGCCCCAGGTGCCATTGCCGCAATGGGCCACGAGGTCTACCTCGACGAACCCTGGCCGAGCATCATCCCAGTCGGCGAAAGTGGGAACGGCTTAACCAATGTCCCTGTGCTCCCTCAGCAGCAGGCTACGGAGATCTGACGTGATTATTGTCAACGTTGGAGCATCGAATGCTGGTTCCGCTTCCTCAAAGAGGAAGGCCTGCACCTCGAAGACGTGCAGGTGCGTTCTTTAGAAAGCATTCGCCGCTTGGTCTATCTGGTGCTCATCGCCGCGCTATTCGTCCTGAATCGCCAACTTTATCTGTGCCCATTGATCATCCAGGCCCTGTTGTGCCTTGGCGGGAAGCTAGGCATCAAGGCTGACAAGGATGGGCCGTAACTCATCCTGATGGGCATAAGCCGGCTCCTGATTGGTATCGCCTTTGTCTCCTCCTGTCAAAATTATCCCCTGGCCCTCCCTCCTTGAGTTTTGGGTAAACCCCAGATGCTATATATTGCCAACACTCCATAATTGTGATATAATTGTCAAAAGGGTTTCAGGAGGGCTTATGCAACTCGGAGACCTAATACAAGCGGCCCGTGGCGAGGTCGAAGCCGATCTGCTGCTTAAAAACAGCCAAGTTGTGAACGTGTTTTCGGGGGACATCCATCGCGTCAATGTGGCGATCTCCCGCTCGCGCATTGTAGGTTTGGGCGATTACCGGGCGGAAAAAGAGATCGACCTCGATGGCATGTACCTCTGCCCTGGCTTTATAGACGGCCACGTCCACATAGAAAGTTCCATGGTGCGTGTTGCAGAGTTCGCTCGCGCGGTCGTTCCGAACGGTACCACTTCGGTCATCATTGACCCACACGAGATCGCCAACGTCCTCGGACTAGATGGCATCCGTTATATGCTTGAGTCCAGCAAGTACAATCCCCTCAGCGTGTTTGTCATGCTGCCTTCCTGTGTGCCAGCAACCAACCTGGAAACGTCGGGGGCTACGCTGCAGTCGTGGGACCTATCACCATTGCTCCATGAGAAATGGGTGGTAGGCCTGGGTGAGGTAATGAACTATCCCGGCGTGCTTTTCCGCGATCCACAAGTACTGGCAAAGATAGATGCGGCGAGTGGCAAGCGAATAGACGGACACGCGCCGGGATTGAGCGGACGCGATCTCTGCGCTTATGTGGCGGCGGGCATCGGCTCGGATCACGAGTGCACAACCTTAGAAGAAGCGCGTGAGAAACTCCGTTTGGGCATGTACATCATGATTCGAGAGGGTACAATAGCGCGTAACCTAGAAGCGCTCTTGCCCCTCGTAACTCCTGCAAATGCTCGGCGTTGTATGTTTGTTACCGATGACCGTCATCCTGCAGAATTGCTCTATGAGGGACACATCAATTCGATCATCAAGAAGGCTATCGGTTTGGGTTTAGATCCAATCATTGCTATCCAGATGGCCACTATTAATCCGGCTCGTTATTTCGGACTGACAGACAAAGAGGGCATTGCCCCAGGGCGGCAAGCCGACTTAGTCGTTTTTGATAACTTCAAAGATTTTAACATCCGTATGGTCTTCCGAAACGGCGTGATGGTAGCACGGGATGGCAAAATATTGCCTCACGTAACCATTCCGCCCGACATACCGGTGCGCGGTTCCATGAACGTGAACTGGGGTTCGCACTCAGACTTCCACATTCATGCCGAGGGGTCACGGGCCAAGGTCATCGGGGTCATCCCCGATCAAATTGTTACCGAGGCACTAGTCGAAGAGATCAAGGTGGAAAATGGCTTGGCGGTGGCTGACACTGAGCGCGATATCCTGAAACTGGCGGTTGTGGAGCGACATCTGGCTTCGGGGAACATAGGGCTCGGATTTGTCAAGGGTTTCGGGCTCAAGCGAGGGGCTTTGGCCTCTTCCGTGGCTCACGATTCGCACAACTTAATCGTATTGGGGACAAACGATGAGGATATGATGGTAGCCGCGCGGCAAGTGATCCAGATGGGTGGTGGGCTGGCGGCAGCGTCTGAGGGAGCAGTCTTGGCCTCATTGCCTTTGCCCATTGCCGGGTTGATGTCCCGTGATTCAGTGGAGAGCGTAAACAGTCAGATGCAGCGACTCCTCGCTGTGGCCAGAGAATTGGGTTCCTCTCTCCACGACCCTTTCATGTCCTTATCGTTTCTTTCCCTGCCCGTCATACCTGCTCTCAAACTCACCGATCGGGGTCTGGTCGACGTAACGCAGTTCAAATTCGTGCCCCTGTTTGAGAGAGATTAGCCAAACTGTACAAACGAATGGTGAGTATTAGGACGGAATAACCTCGGTGGCGTAAGTGCAACCTGATACACGTGCCCAGGGGCAGGCCTCCATCGGGCGCACTGGCACTTCTACATCCCAAGCCCGCAGCGCTCGGTAAAGGTGACAGATAGGCAAGCCCATCACATTGGCATAACATCCCCTGACCCCTGCTACAGGTCGGAACTCGGCATACTGGATAGCGTATGCTCCTGCCTTATCCAGAGGATCGCCACTGGCGACATAGGCGGCAATTTCCTCATCGCTATATGAGCGCATCCAGACCTCAGTTTCCACCACATCAGACCACTGTCGCCGGTTGTCTACATCCACCAAGGTCAGGCCGCTGAACACCATGTGGGAACACCCACGCAGGCGGTGCAGCATCTTGGTAGCCTCGTCAGCGTCACGCGGCTTGCCCAACACTTCCCCGGCGAGAAGAACAATGGTGTCGGCAGCGATGACAATACCATCCCGCATCCCACAGGCTGCTTTTTGAGCCTTGCGCGCACTTAGACTGAGGGCCAATGCCTTGGCGGGGATATCCGCATCGTTGTTCTCCTCTACCTCCGCAGGAAACAGTGTGAAAGCCAAACCCAATGCAGCCAGCAGTTCGCGTCGTCTTGGAGAAGCCGAAGCCAACGTAAGTTTAACAGCCTTTGGTTGTCTGCCCATAGTTAGAAAATTATACTCTGATGAGAACTGTGGACAAAAGACAACAAGGAGTTTTGCTTCCGCGCGTTACTTTCGCTAAAATCTATTAGGGCTTCCAGAGGCCATGGGCAGGATGCCGCTTCCTGCCCTCTTCTTTGTCCCGAGACCCATACAGCACACAGGGAGGAACCGCAGTGGTCAAAAGGCTTTGGGCACCATGGCGCATAGACTATATACTGGGTGAGCGCGAGAATGGCTGCGTCTTCTGTCGCAAATTCGCCGAGTCCAGTGATGCCGAAAATTTCGTTGTCTACCGGGGTGAGAGAGCCGGTATCATCATGAATATCCACCCTTACACCAACGGGCATATTATGATAATTCCCTACCGACACGCTGGAGAACTCGACGATTTAGAAGACGAAGAACTGGCGGAGATGATGTTTCTGACGCGAAAGGGCGTGCAGATGTTACGCCGAGCCATGCAGCCACACGGCTTCAACATCGGCCTCAACATAGGCGCGGCCGCCGGCGCGGGTATCGGTGACCATCTCCACATTCATGTTGTTCCCCGCTGGCAAAATGACACCAATTTCATGCCCGTGCTGGCTGACGTGCGCGTAATACCGGAATCGCTCAACGACACGTACAAGCGACTCCGAGAAGCATTGCAGGCAAAGTAACGCGTGACAGGCTTGCTGTTCCTCACTCCAATCAAAGAGATTGCTGGGCAAACGCGAGCGCGTGCGAAATCGGCCTGGCTCCTAATTAATACCGAAAAAATACTGTAGAGGGGCCCCTTTGAAGAAATACCTTCGCATTCTGCGGCGAGTACGATCGTCTTTGAATCAAGCCCTCAAAGTCCCAGATAATGTGAGGGAACGCAATATCTGGCATTTGTACCAGGACATGGCCTGGTATGGCGTTCTAAACAGCATTGCCACGACATTTACCAGCGTCTTCGCCATTCGGTTAGGAGCCAGCAACACTTTGGTAGGCCTACTTTCCTCGCTACCCGGGTTGATCAGCATTTTTTGGCTCATCCCCTCTGCGCGCCTCATCGAGACCCAGATACATCTCATACCCACTATACTATGGAGTGGTTTCCTGCATCGCCTTGCCTATTTCCTCGTGGCGCTCATGCCCTCTTTTCTGCATGAACACCGGGCAGAAGCATTGGTATGCTTGATTGTGCTTTCCACTATTCCCGCCGGAGCAGCTAACACCGCGTTCACTTCGATGATGGCCGAGGTGGTGTCCTTGCCCGACCGCGCCCGCGTCGTGAGTGTGCGCCATATTTTGTTTTCGGCCACCGGCATGCTCACCGTGCTCATCGCCGGCAAACTCCTGGATCTCATTTCCTTCCCCCTCAACTATCAGATTATCTTTGGGTTGGGGTTTGCCGCCTCATTGGTCAGCCTGTATCACATAAGCCGTATCCAGGCGCCAGCCAAGTCTGTGGCTCCGCGCTCCGCTCCCGCTAGGCAGTTCAGCCGTGAGCGGATGCAGAACACAGTCCATAACATTTTAGCGTACAGGGATTTCACTCGGTTCACTGTAAGCACTTTCCTTTTCAACTGGGGTTTGTACCTACCCATTGCTCTGTATCCGATTTACAGGGTGCGTGTTCTGGGCATCTCCGACACTTGGATCGGCCTTATTTCGATGGTAGAGAGTGGCACGACCGTTGTGTTCTATTATCTCTGGGGCAAAATCGCTAGCAGATATGGAAACCGCATCGCGATCATCGCCGGTAGCGTAGGGTTAGTGTTTTTCCCGGTGCTCACTGCACTTTCCACTAGGCCAGAACCGCTCGTGCTCGTAGCCGTGGTGGCAGGTGCGTTCGGCCCAGCCCTGACTCTAGGCACCTACAATGCTTTGTTGGAAGTATGCCCTGAGGAGCGCCGCGCCAGTTATATCGCGATTTACAACACCCTGGTCAACGTCAACGCCTTTTTCGGTCCACTCCTGGGCACAACCTTAGCCACTTTCATCGGTATCCGTCAGGCACTTTGGTTGGCAGGAGTGATGCGTTTTCTCGGCGCTTTGACCTACGTTCGATTGCCCTTTCGAGAGAAAGTTGTGATGGCACATCAGCCCTCGGCTCCCACACGGAATGCTCCAAAGGAGTAAGTAGAGGCGTGTAGAGATATATTCATAGGAACAAACTTACAGTCCTTAACAAGGCAGCACTCGCAAGTTACAAGGCTGGTCAAATCGGGCAATTTCTGCTACAATTCAGTTAGATACTGAGGTTGTCCGGGCTCCTTCGTTTCCCTCGCGTGGGCAATGTAATTGAAACTTCAAGGAGGAAGTGGACATGATAGGACGACGCGAAGTGGTCATTGTCAGTGCGGCCCGCACACCTATTGGTCGTTTTCAAGGGAGCCTGAGCACAATACCTGCTCCCAAATTAGGTGCTACTGTCATACGGGAGGCAGTGCGACGGGCCGGGATTGACCCCGCCAGCGTGGACGAGGTGCTCATGGGGAACGTTATCCAAGCCGGAGAGGGACAGGCCCCAGCCCGCCAGGCCGCCATTGCCGCTGGACTGCCCCCCACGGTCGGTGCCACTACCATTAATAAGGTCTGCGGCTCGGGGCTCAAAACAGTCATGATGGGTACACAGGCTATCGTCGCTGGAGATGCGGATATCATTATCGCCGGTGGGATGGAGAACATGAATATGGGGCCATATCTCCTGCCTATGGCTCGAACTGGATACCGCCTTGGCGATGGCAAACTGGTGGATGCCACAGTTCACGATGGCCTATGGTGTGCTTTTGAGAACCAACACATGGGAAACTCTGCCGAATGGATTGCCAAAGAGTATAATCTCACTCGCCAGGAATTGGACGAGTTCGCACTTCGCAGCCATCAGAGAGCCATCGCTGCTATCACTGCGGGGAGATTTAGGGAGGAGATCGTGCCAATTGAGGTGCCACAACGCAAGGGCCCTCCCCTCCTCTTCGATACTGACGAGGCCCCCCGCGCCGACACGTCGATGGAGGCGCTGGCTAGGCTCAAGCCCGCCTTCCAAGAAAACGGCATAGTGACTGCGGGGAACTCCCCAGGTATCACCGATGGTGCAGCCGCAGTAGTTATTATGGCTGCCGACGAAGCCGAAAAGCGAGGCGTGGTGCCCTTGGCGCGGATCACCGGCTATGCCCAGTCCGCAGTGGAACCCTTGCGCATCTTCACCGCGCCCATCTTCGCCATCCGCAAGTTGTTGGAAAAGACGGGATATAGGTTGGAAGACATTGACCTCTTCGAAATCAACGAGGCCTTTGCCGCCCAAGTGGTCGCCGACGGCAAGGAGTTAGGGTTGGATTGGGAGAAGGTAAACGTGAACGGAGGGGCCATCGCCCTGGGCCATCCCATTGGCGCAAGCGGCGCGCGGATACTGGTAACGCTTATCTACGCCCTGAAGAACCGGGGCTTGAAAACTGGCTTGGCTGCCCTTTGTCTGGGAGGCGGCGAGGCCGTGGCTATGACCATTGAGATGATATAGCACAGAGGAGGTAAATGTAACATGGATCTCACGTTCAATGAAGAACAGGAAATGATCCGCAAGATGGCGCGGGATTTCGCTATCAAAGAAGTGGCGCCGATCGCTGCCGAGTTGGACCGCAAAGGTGAACCTCCCTTTGCTCTCTACAAGAAGATGGCAGAACTGGGCTTCCTCGGACTGCTCGTGCCGGAGGAGTATGGGGGTGTCGGTGCGGACATGATCAGTTACGTCCTTGCCATTGAAGAGATCTCGAAAGCGTGCGCTGCAACGTCGGTCATGATGGCTGTGCAAAACTCTCTGGTGAACAAGGGCATCCTGCTCTTTGGCACCGAGGAACAAAAACGCAAATATTTGGTGCCCTTGGCGCAGGGCAAGAAATACGGAGCCTTTGCACTCACCGAGCCAGGCGCGGGCTGCGACGCTGCAGCGCAAAAGACCACAGCCGTGCGCGATGGCGATATCTATCTCATCAACGGCACCAAGCACTTTATCACCAACGGCGGCTTTGCCGACATCGTGCTTGTCTTTGCCATGACGGACAAGACATTGAAACACAGGGGTATTTCCGCTTTCATCGTAGAGAAAGAAACCCCCGGTTTCGCCGTCGGCAAGGAAGAGGAAAAAATGGGCATTCGCGCCACGAATACCTGTGAATTAGTGTTTCAGGATATGCGCGTGCCCGCGGCGAACCGGTTGGGTGAGGAGGGCGAGGGCTTCAAGATCGCGATGACGGTCCTGGACGGAGGGCGTGTTGGGGTGGCCGCCCAGGCGCTGGGCATTGCCGAGGCCGCCTTCGAAACTGCGGTAGCCTACTCCAAGACCCGGGAGCAGTTCGGCCAGCCTATTTGTAACTTCCAGGCCATCCAGTGGATGCTGGCAGACATGAAAACGCGAATTGAAGCCACCCGCCTGCTCACTTACAGCGCGGCGATGAAAGCCCAATCGGGCGAACGCTTCAGCCTGGAGGCTTCGATGGCCAAACTCTTCGCCGCGGAGACAGCAGTATGGGTAGCCGACCGTGCCCTCCAAATTCACGGTGGGTACGGCTACATGAAAGAGTACCCGCTGGAGCGGTACTACCGGGACGCCAAGATCACCCAGATTTACGAGGGCACGGACGAAGTGCAGCGCATGGTGATCTCGAGCCAGGTGTTACGATAGATTTCCGCCCCTGCCAGCAAACCCGCGGCAAGAACCGACAAAGTGAGGCATGTGAAAAATCCCATGATCAGGCGGTTGGCAGTACTTGACAAAGGCTATATCGAACTGCAAGAGATGATGGGCGGCGATGCCGCTGTAATCCAGGCAGCCCGCATCTGCTATCAGTCTGAGGCCAAGGATTCCGAGGCAGATGTCCGACTTATTCGCCGACTGATGAGCAGCGAGCCTAAGCACAATACGGTTTTCGAGCACGCTGTGTTCCGTTGGGGTGTCAAATGCCCCCTCTTTGTAGCCCGCCAGTGGATGCGGCATCGCATTTGCAGTTACAACGAAAAGAGCCTGCGCTACTGTATCGCCAGCCGCGAGTACTACGTTCCCGACAACGAGCCGGACGTCGAAGAGTACCGCAAGCACATGGAGGCATCGTTCGACTTATACAGCCGGCTGTTAGAGGCTGGCTGGAAGCGGGAGCGGGCGCGGGGTGTGCTAGGTACTGCAGTGTACACTGAATTTATCTGGACGGTCAACGCCTGGTCGCTAATGAACTGGATTCAGAAACGCTCTGATGTCTCGGCGCAATGGGAACACCGCCAGTACGCTGAGGCAGCGCTGTCCATCTTTCGCCAGGTGATGCCAGTAACAGCGGAGGCGTTCGTGGAACTTGTCCTGAAAAGATAAGGGGGTGCTAACCAAGGGAATATGGGCGAATTGGAACGCCCTTCCTGGGATGAGTATTTCATTGAGATAACCCGACAGGTTGCCACTCGCTCGACGTGTCTGCGGCGACACGTGGGTGCCGTGGTGGTGAAAGATAAGCGCATCTTGGCCACGGGCTACAACGGTGCGCCTTCGGGCTTGCCCCATTGCAGTGAGACGGGCTGCCTGCGTGAGGCATTGGGCATCCCGGCGGGCCAGCGCCAGGAAATTTGCCGCGGCCTGCACGCCGAACAAAATGCCATTATCCAAGGTGCGCTACACGGCGTGTTGCTGTCCGGTGCGACTATCTACATCACTCACCAGCCTTGTCTCACCTGCGCCAAGATGATTATCAATGCTGGCATCACCCGCGTGGTCTGTACCGCTCACTACCCCGACGAGATGTCGAGCGATTTCCTCCGGCAAGCAGGTGTAACGCTGGAAGTGTGGGATAGAGGTGACACATGAGCAACGTCACCAGGCTGGCTGCGGTAGCCCTCTTCTGGGCCGCGGTCCTCGCCTGGCTCTGGCTTCGCGAGGTGCGGGCCCGGACCCGTAGCCAACGCATCAATCAAGCAATGTCGGAGTTATCATTGGCAGAGCAAGCCCTGGGCCAGGCTCGGCAACACGCTGAGCAAGGGGCTCTCGACCAAGCGATGGAAAGTTTTCAACTCTGTCTTCGCCATTTAGCATGTGTGCGCGAGGTAAGCCCACTCCCACCAGATAAGCGGGAGCGCAGCGCGTTCATCATTGCCCATCATGGCTGTGGCTGGATTTTGGCCCAGCGCGGCGACCATGAAGGAGCAATTCGCGAGTATAAAATAGCCCTGCATGAGGAAGAACACGCCGCCGATGTGGGGTCATGGGATTTGTTGTGCTTCAATCTGGCGCAATCACTGGCCACACTCGGCCGACTGGAGGAGGCAACGCGTTACGCGGAGTTATCGGTGAAAGAGGCCGAGAAACGAGGCCATACCGCCTTAGCCATACAGGCGCTTCGCAATTTGGCACACAACCAGATCGCCCTACGCCACTGGGACGCAGCAACCCAAACCCTACACCGATGTATCACTCTATTGGAACAACCCCCAGCGGCGGATGCCGAGTCCCGGGCTGCCGCATACTTGGATCTGGGTCGGGCGTTGGAAGGTGGAGGGCGGCTCAAGGAGGCTTTGCGAGCCTATCGGCGAGCATTGCATCTGCTACGCGGTACTGCCAATGAGGAGTACAGACCTGCCATAATGCACTTAATCGGCCAGGCTCAGTTCGCGCTTGGCCGGTATGACGGTGCACTGTTCCATTATGGCAAGGTGCTGGCATACCTTCAGCAAGCGCGTCGGATAGACGATGTGGCCACAGTATACAGCGAGATCGCCTGTGTGAAGTTCTGTCGGGGTCATCTCAGTGATGCTGCTGCCGATTTCCGACGCAGTCTGGCGGCATCTCTATTGTTAGATGACAAGCAGAGCGCACAGAAAGCACTGCTCTGCATTGGCGGGGTGGTTGCTGCTATCCGTGGGGTAGGCACCGATGGGGCGGTACCGCTTCCTGCGCCACCCCAAGGCGACCTCTTGCCAGGAAGTGATCGTGAGTAGACAAATCAGCGCTGGATATCCAATTTGGAGGATGCACGATGGTGGACCCCAGGATTGATAGGCTTCGCCAACTCAAAGCCGAGGCTCTGCTTGGCGGGGGTCAAGAACGCATTGATCGCCAACATGCCGCAGGCAAGCTGACTGCACGCGAGCGGTTGGACCTTTTGCTTGACCTAGGAAGTTTTCGTGAACTAGATATGTTTGTCACCCACCGCGCCACCGGGTTTGGCATTGAGAAGACGAAGCCTTTGGGCGACGGTGTGGTCACCGGCTACGGCTCGATTGATGGGCGGCTGGTGTATGTTTTCTCTCAGGATTTCACCGTTTTCGGCGGCTCACTGGGCGAGGCCCACGCCGAGAAAATCTGCAAAGTGATGGACCTGGCATTGAAAAACGGCGCCCCAATCATCGGCCTGAATGATTCTGGAGGCGCACGCATTCAGGAAGGCGTAGTCTCTTTGGGGGGCTACGCCGATATCTTCCTTCGCAACACCCTGGCATCGGGGGTCGTGCCGCAGATATCGGCCATTATGGGCCCCTGCGCGGGCGGCGCGGTGTACTCACCGGCGATCACAGACTTTATTATCATGGTGAAGGGCACTAGCCACATGTTCATCACTGGCCCAGAGGTCATCAAGGCCGTCACCCACGAAGATGTAACCTTCGAGCAATTAGGTGGAGCGATGACCCACAACACGGAGAGTGGCGTGGCCCATTTCGCTGCCGAAAATGAGCAGGAGTGTCTGGCTCTCATACGCCGGCTTTTGGGTTACATGCCTCAGAACAATATGGAGGACCCCCCTAGCATCACTCCAACCGATGACCCGCTGCGCATAGATCCAGCACTGGATAACATCATCCCCGAAAGCCCTACCAAACCTTACGATATGAAGGAGGTCATCCGTCGCGTGGTGGACGAGGGCAGTTTTCTGGAGGTACACGAACACTATGCCCGCAATATCGTGGTCGGGTTCGCGCGGTTAAATGGTCACCCGGTTGGCGTTGTAGCCCAAAACCCGATGTATCTGGCCGGAGCATTAGACATCAACTCTTCGGATAAAGGAGCGCGTTTCGTCCGCTTTTGTGACTGTTTTAACATCCCGATTATTACTTTCGAGGACGTACCTGGCTTTCTACCTGGTGTAGCGCAGGAACATGGGGGCATCATCCGTCACGGGGCTAAACTGCTTTACGCTTACTGTGAGGCCACTGTGCCCAAGATCACCGTTATCACCCGCAAGGCTTATGGTGGGGCCTATGATGTTATGTCCTCTAAACATGTCCGAGGTGACATCAACTACGCCTGGCCCAGCGCGGAGATCGCGGTGATGGGGCCAGACGGGGCCGTGAACATTATCTTCCGCAAGGAGATCGCTGAGGCCGCGGACCCCGATGCAGAACGAGAGCGTTTGGTGGCTGAATACCGCGAGAAGTTCGCTAACCCGTATATCGCCGCGGCGCGGGGCTACATTGATGACGTGATCGAGCCGCGGGAGACGCGTCCGCGCCTGATTGATGCCCTTGAGATGTTAGCCAACAAACGTGACTCGAACCCGCCCAAGAAACACGGGAATATCCCCTTGTAGAGAGAGCCACGCATCGGAATTTGCCGTCCCATTTTATTCCATAGGAAATCGGATGCCGGTTCTACAACGGTCACACTGAACAGGAAGGGAGACGCAATGATTGAGGACATTTACCGCCAACTGGCTCAGCGCTTGGACGCGTTACCCAATGGCTTCCCGGCCACCCAGAGCGGGGCAGAGTTGCGGCTGCTGAGAAAACTCTTTACCCCAATGGAAGCCAGGCTGGCAACGGTGATGAAATTGCGGGCTGAGCCTGCCAATGAGATCGCCGCCCGCGCAGGAGTTGACGCCACCGAAGCCTATCAGTGCCTGAAGGAGATGGTGCGTAAGGGCCTCATTCGCTTCCGTCGTGGCGATGGGGAACTCCGCTTTGCCCTAATGCCCTTCGTTGTCGGCTTCTTTGAAGAGCAAGTGGGCAAAATGGACGAGGAACTGGCACGCTTAGTAGAGGATTACTTCCAGGAAATCCGGGGCTTGGGTTTGCTGGATATTACACCCCAATTGCATCGCATCATTCCGGTCGAGGAGAGCATTCCCATTGAGGTCGAGATATACCCTTATGAGCGGGCCTCCGAGTTGTTAGGGGCAGCCAAATCCTTCGCGGTGCGACGATGCATCTGCCGGGTGCAAAAGCGCCTCATCGGCCAACCCTGTCACTTTCCGGAGGAGGTCTGTGTGCTCTTCGCCCCAGTCGAGGGAGCATTTGACCACGACCCTAATTCGCGAGTGATTACCCGCGAAGAAGCATTTGCCATTTTGCGCCAGGCCGAAGAGGCCGGGCTCATCCATTCCTCCGCCAATCGGCAAGATGGCATTTACTACATGTGCAATTGTTGCACTTGTTGTTGCGGCCTTATGCGTGGCATTGCCGAGTTTGGTATCGCCAACGCGGTGGCACGCTCGGATTTCTACGCCGTGGTGGACGAGAACTTGTGTATCGGCTGCGGGAATTGCGTGGAGCGTTGCCAGTTCAAAGCACTCTCTTTGCCAGATGAGATCTGCATCGTGGATCTGACCCGTTGTATGGGCTGTGGTGTGTGCGCCAGCGCCTGCAGCGAGGGTGCGCTGAGCCTGCGCCGGCGACCTGTGGGTGAGCGGGTGATCCCACCTTGCGATGGACGCGAGTGGGATGCTGAGCGGGCCAAAACGCGAGGGATTAGGCTGGAGGAGGTATTGTAAACTATGCTCCGCTCGGTCATGTTTGTTCAGGAGACGGCATAAAACAACAATGCTGAGGGAACAGCCATGAGCATCGCGCCGTTGCGCATAACCGATACTATGCTACGCGACGCGCATCAGTCTTTACTGGCAACACGAATGCGCACTGCAGACATGCTGCCAATACTGGACAAAGTAGATGCCGTTGGTTATCACTCGGTGGAGATGTGGGGTGGAGCTACTTTCGACTCAGCAATGCGTTTCCTGGGCGAAGATCCCTGGGAGAGAGCGCGTACGCTGAAAGCCCACCTGCCACACACACCGTGCCAGATGCTGTTACGGGGACAGAATCTCGTTGGCTACAGACATTACCCTGATGACATCGTGGAACGTTTTATCGTGCGCGCTAAGGCGAACGGCATTGATGTCTTTCGCATTTTCGATGCTTTAAACGACGTGCGAAACATGGCCTGGGCCATGAACGTGGCGAAACGCGTGGGCGGACACGTGCAGGCCAGCATTTGTTATACTACCAGCCCAGTTCACACGCTAGACAAATTTGCCGAGATGGCTGTCGAACTGGAGAACCTGGGTGCTGATTCGATCTGCATTAAGGACATGGCGGGCCTAATCACCCCATACGATGCTTTCGAGTTAGTGGCACGTCTGAAGGCCGTTTTACATGTCCCTGTGCAGTTGCACACTCACTACACCAGCGGCATGGGCACAAGCGTTTATCTGAAGGCCGCTGAAGCGGGGGTGGATGCAGTCGATACTGCCATCTCTTCTCTATCCCTGAGCACTTCTCAACCACCTACTGAGACCATCGTCAGCGCACTCAAAGGAGGACCGCGCGATACCGGTCTCGACCTAAACCTTCTGGCTCAAATCGCTGAATACTTTGCTGAGGTCCGAAAGAAGTACGTCAAGTTTGAGGGAGGCGTATCTGGTGTAGACGTCCGCGTCTTGCAGTATCAAATCCCGGGAGGTATGATTTCCAACCTGGTCGCACAACTACGTGAACAAAACGCACTCAACCGCTATGAAGAGGTATTGGCCGAAGTCCCGCGTGTGCGGGCCGAACTGGGCTATCCGCCATTAGTCACGCCTACCAGTCAGATCGTGGGGACACAAGCCACCCTCAACGTGCTACTTGGCGAGCGCTACAAGATCGTACCTGAAGAGGTAAAGGCCTATGTAAAGGGCTTCTACGGCCGCCCCCCGGCTGCAATAGATGAGCACATCAAAAGACTGATCCTTGGCGACGAGGAACCTATTGATTGCCGACCTGCAGACCTACTGGAACCCGGCTACGAAAAGGCTATGGCTGAAATCGGCAGCCTGGCGGAGAGCGAAGAGGATGTGCTCTCTTATGCCCTTTTTCCACAAGTTGCACGGACATTTCTGGAGCGCCGTGCTAAAGGTGTAACGCAACAAGAAATCGTAGCCGCAATTGCTGCGGTGCTTGCGTCTCAGGAAGAGCAGGCGCAAAGCACAACAATCCCATCATCCCCACCGGTCTCAATGTGGAAACTGGCTGGCCGTATCGGCCGTGTTCGGAGGGTTACATGAGGCGTTTTGTGCTCACTTTCGAAGGGAAAGACCATCAAATTGAGGTGGGCAAAGACTTAGTAATTGTCGATAGCCATCCATTCCACGTAGCACTAGAAGGGCAGAAGGTAGTAGTTGATGGCACAGAATACAGCATCGAAGTAGATGGGAACACAGCCTGGGTGAACGGCTTCCCATACCCATTCTCATTGCACGGCGACCTGAAAAGACCTCTTTCGCCATCTCAAAGCGGGCGCGAGGACTTACGGCGTATTGACTCTCGACCACCGACCTTGCTTACGGCCAGCGATCACATTATAGAGGCGGTGATGCCGGGCAAAGTGTTGCGTGTCCTGGTAAATGAGGGGGACGTTATTCACGCCGGTGACGTCGTATGTATCCTGGAAGCGATGAAGATGGAGAACGAGCTACACGCACCAAAGACGGGCACGGTGCAACAGGTTTTAGTCAAACCAGGACAGGATGTGGAAGCAGGGGAGCCCTTGATCGTTCTGCAAAGTGAAAGTTATGTCAAATAAGGCCGTCTCTGAACAAAAAACACGCTGGGAAAAGGGAGTGCTTCAACCCCTTTTAGCCCAAACCCCAGAACGTCAAACACGATTTGAGACCGATGAAGGCATTCCCATCGAGCGTGTATACACACCAGAAGATGTGAGGGCCGATTATCTCACAGATATTGGCTTTCCTGGCGAGTACCCTTTCACCCGGGGTGTGCATCCGACAATGTATCGTGGCCGGCTGTGGACGATGCGCCAATATGCGGGCTATGCCTCCGCGGAAGAGTCGAACCGGCGCTACCACTATCTGCTCCAGCAAGGCCAGACGGGCCTCTCGGTTGCTTTTGACCTCCCCACCCAAATCGGCTATGACTCCGATCACCCTTTGTCTGTCGGCGAAGTGGGTAAAGTGGGTGTAGCCATTGACTCACTAGAGGATATGGAAATCCTTTTCCGCGACATCTCCTTGGAGCAAGTCAGCACTTCCATGACAATCAATGCTCCAGCCGCAGTGCTACTTGCAATGTATGTCGCGGTGGCCAGAAAGCAAGGTGTAAAGCCAGCCGATCTGCGTGGCACGATCCAGAACGATATCCTGAAAGAGTATGTAGCGCGTGGGACATACATCTTCCCGCCCGGGCCGGCCATGCGTCTTATTACCGACACTTTCCGCTACTGTGCCTCCGAAATGCCCCGTTGGAACACGATCTCGATCTCTGGCTACCACATTCGCGAGGCAGGTGCGACAGCAGTACAGGAAGTGGCTTTCACTTTAGCAAACGCAATCGCTTACGTTCAGGCAGCCATCGGTGCCGGGCTCGACGTGGATCGGTTCGCAGGGCAACTATCGTTCTTCTTCAGTGCCCATAACGACTTGCTGCAAGAAGTCGCGAAATTTCGCGCGGCGCGGCGTATGTGGGCGCGCATTATGCGCGAGCGGTTTAGGGCCAAAGACCCCCGTTCGTGGATGATGCGTTTCCATACCCAGACTGCGGGGAGCACACTTACGGCGCAACAACCAGAAAACAACATCGTGCGGGTGACCCTCCAAGCATTGGCAGCAGTACTTGGTGGGACCCAGAGCCTACACACCAACTCCTATGACGAGGCGCTATCCCTGCCATCCGAAGACTCGGTGCGCATCGCTCTGCGTACACAACAAATCATCGCCTATGAGAGTGGTGTCGCCAACACAATTGACCCACTCGCAGGCAGTTATTACATTGAGAGCATGACGGACGAGATAGAAAGCCAAGCCAACGAATACTTGGCGACAATTGAGGAGATGGGGGGAGCGCAGGCAGCCATCGAGCAGGGCTACATCCAGCGGGAGATTGAGGAGAGCGCTTACCGCCATCAGCGGGCTGTAGAAAGAAAAGAAAAGGTCATCGTTGGCGTCAATGAGTTCGTAGAGACACAGGAGAAGCAACGTGTTCCAGTGCGCGTGGACCAGAAGGTGCGCGAACAACAGATAGCGAGGCTTCGTAACTTGCGAAACCGGAGAGACAACAGACACGTGCAACAAACATTAGTCGAATTGCGAACCGCCGCCCGCGGGGATGACAATCTGATGCCGCCATTGTTGGCTTGTGTCGAGGCCTATGCTACGCTGGGTGAAATCTGCGACGTGCTGCGCGGAGAATTTGGGGAATATCAGTTCGGCCGATCGTAATCTCGTTGTGCTTCATTATTCACCACGTGGGCATCTCTGCCGCTCACAGCGGATTGCCTTGGCGGTTGGTTTCCAAGAGGAGTATAAATAATGATGAAAGTGAAGGGGCTCGACCACATTGGGATCGCCGTCCACAACTTGCAGGACGCATTGGTTTTTTATCGCGATACCTTGGGTCTGCAATTAGAGGGCATCGAAGTCATCGAGGAGCAAGGTGTACGAGCGGCCGCTTTGTCTGTTGGCGGTACACATCTTGAACTGCTCGAGGCGACTGATAGAGAGGGTCCCATTGCTCGTTTTCTGTCCAGCCGCGGCGAGGGCATCCACCACATTTGCCTAGAAGTGGATGATATCGAAGTGGCATTATCCAACCTGGATACGAGGGGCGTCAGGCTTATTGACCGCACACCAAGGATAGGCGCTGGTGGGAAGAAGATAGCATTCCTGAACCCGCGGAGCACTTTCGGCGTGTTGATAGAATTGAGCGAGAAGGCGCGGCGATAAAGGGGCACCATCGCTTCTAAGATGATGGGATATAGTTGTATAGAAGCAAAGGGTGATATGAGATGCCGTTGGAACAAGGTTTAGTTCAGGTTTACACTGGTGACGGAAAGGGCAAAACAACAGCAGCGTTAGGCCTCGCAGTCCGGGCAGTCGGACAGGGCTTGCGAGTGTACATTGTGCAGTTTATGAAAGGCTGGCCGGACTATGGCGAACTGAACGCGTTGAAATTGCTCCCCAATGTAACCCTAGTGCAGTTCGGACGGGCCGAATTCGTAAGCCGCGAACACCCCGATCCAAAAGATGTACAAGAGGCGCGAGCGGCTCTGGCACACGCGTCCGAAGTGGTGCTGGCAGGCCAATACGATATTGTGATACTGGATGAGGTAAACGTGGCCCTGGATTTCGGCTTGATACCCCTCTCCGAAGTGCTGGCGCTCTTGGATGCTAAGCCCACGCACGTCGAACTCATCCTCACCGGACGAAATGCACCGCCAGAACTCGTAGACCGCGCTGACTTAGTAACAGAAATGCGCTCTGTCAAACACCCCTACGATCGGGGCATTGTGGGACGCAAGGGAATCGAATACTAAGAGATGGCTCCAAAAGGTTGATGGAGGCGTGATATGTTCGAACCAACAAAACTCAAGGAAATCAAACGCGAACGTGAACGCTGGGAACAAACTACACTGAAAACTACATTGGACAAGAACCCCGAACGTCAAGAAACCTTTATAACCACTTCAGGAGCGCCAGTAGAACGACTCTACACCCCTGCGGATATACCCAACTTCGATTATGAAAGGGACCTGGGCTTCCCTGGTGAATATCCCTTCACTCGTGGCATCCATCCTACCATGTACCGCGGCCGCTTATGGACCATGCGCATGTTCGCTGGCTTCGGCACAGCAGAAGAGACAAACGCGCGCTACAAATACCTCCTTGAACATGGCGAAACGGGTCTATCGGTAGCCTTCGACTTCCCCACCCTTTATGGTTATGACACCGATGACCCAGAAGCCGAAGGGGAGTTCGGAAAATGCGGGGTGGCGGTCTCCTCGCTGGCGGATATGGAGATTTTGTTTGATGGCATCCCTGTAGATGAGATCACTACCTCTATGACCATCAATGGGCCAGCGGCCGTGATTTGGGCCTTCTACATTGCTGCTGCTGAGAAGCGCGGCATTCCGATGCAAAAATTGGGCGGCACCATCCAGAACGATATCCTGAAAGAATACATTGCCCAGAAGTCATGGCTCCTTCCGCCGGAGCCATCGATGCGCCTGATTGTGGACACCTTCGAGTTTGGCGCGAAGTACCTGCCCCGCTGGAATACCATCTCCATTTCTGGGTATCACATCCGTGAAGCGGGGGCAACAGCAGTGCAAGAACTGGCCTTCACCCTGGCCGATGGTATGGCCTACGTCCAGGCTGCGATAGACCGCGGGTTGGACGTGGACACCTTTGCCCCGCGGCTGTCGTTTTTCTTCAATGCCCACAACGACCTTTTCGAGGAAGTGGCGAAATACCGTGCCGCGCGGCGAATTTGGGCACGGGAGATGAAAGAGCGCTTCGGCGCTAAGAACCCGCGTTCCTGGTGGATGCGCTTTCATACTCAGACTGCAGGGTGCTCGTTAACTGCGCAGCAGCCAGAGAACAATGTCGTCCGCACCACTATCCAGGCGTTGGCAGCGGTGTTGGGTGGCACACAAAGCCTGCATACCAATTCGATGGACGAAGCGCTTGCGCTGCCATCGGAATACGCCGTGAGGGTGGCTCTGCGCACCCAACAGATACTGGCCTACGAAAGCGGTGTAGCCAACACAATCGACCCGCTGGCAGGTAGTTACTACGTCGAGGCCCTCACTAACCGCATGGAAGCCGAGGCGTATCGGTACTTCGAAAAAATAGATGCTCTTGGCGGTGTCATTCCTGCCATTCAGGCCGGCTTTTTCCAGCGCGAGATCGCTGAAAGCGCTTACCGCTACCAGCAGGAGATCGATCAACGCAAACGCATTGTAGTTGGCGTGAACGAGTACGTACTGGATGAACCATTGCGCATCCCCCTGCTGAGGACCGATCCGGAGGGCGAGCGACGACAAAGGGAGCGATTGGCACGAGTGCGCCGTGAACGAGACAATGCGCTTTTGCAACGACGGTTGGAAGCGTTGCGCGCTGCTTGCAAGAGTAACGAGAATTTGATGCCTTATATCTTGGATGCCGCACGTGCTTACGGCACCCTGGGTGAAATCTGCAGGGTTTTGCGGAGTGTGTTTGGCGAATACCGCGAGCCCACCATTCTGTAATTCAATCATCGTATTCTGCATATCCCTCCCGCTATCTCTCGAGGTGAGTTATAATAAAAGGTTAGATGTGAGGAGAAACAATGTCCGAGAAGAAGATCCGCGTGCTTATCGCCAAGCCCGGCTTGGATGGACATGATCGTGGAGCCAAAGTGGTCGCCCGTGCTCTGCGTGACGCTGGCATGGAGGTCATATATACCGGTTTGCGTCAGACGCCGGAGATGATCGTCGAAGCAGCCCTTCAGGAAGATGTAGATGCGATTGGCTTAAGTATTCTGTCCGGGGCCCACATGGCTCTCTTCCCCCGCATCATGAAACTGCTCCGAGAAAACGGTTTGGATGACGTGCTCGTCTTCGCTGGCGGCATCATACCGGACGAGGACGTACCAGCCCTAAAAGAAATGGGCATCGTCGGTGTCTTCGGTCCTGGCACCTCTACGACCGAGATAGTAGAGTTCATGCGCCAGAAGATAAGCGAACGCCGCGCGACAGGCCACTGAAAATGCCAGTGAATACCGATCTCGTCAACCATGCACTGACTGGGGAGCGACGCGCGCTGTCACGGCTTATCTCGATCGTCGAGGACGGCGGACCAGATGCCCGCTTCGTTATCGCTGCCATCCACCCCCACACTGGCCATGCCCACATCGTAGGTGTCACAGGTGCGCCCGGCACTGGCAAAAGCACCCTGGTCACCGAACTGGCAAAGGCATACCGGCGCCGTGGCCTCACGGTTGGGATTGTCGCAGTAGATCCTACTAGTCCGTTTAGTGGAGGGGCACTTTTAGGCGACCGTATCCGGATGCGTGATCTGAGTGGCGATGCTGGCATTTTCATCCGCAGTATGGCCACACGAGGGAGCCTGGGTGGACTGGCTGCGACCACCGCCGAGGTGGTGAAAGTATTGGATGCTGCCGGATTTGGCTTAGTGATCGTGGAAACGGTGGGTGCAGGGCAAAGCGAGGTCGAAATCGCTTCCACCGCCCACACTACATTGGTGCTAGAAGTGCCAGGTTTAGGCGACGACGTACAGGCTATCAAGGCTGGCATCTTGGAGATCGCCGACATTTTCGTGGTTAACAAAGCCGATTATCCCGGCGCAGATAACGTGGTACACGCCCTGAATATGATGCTGGACCTGACAAATACAACACCAGCGGCCAGTGCTCATCACGGCTGGGACGCGATGGCGCATGGGGCAGCAACGAACGCGAAACCCACTGCCTGGAGACCGCCCATTGTGAAAACCATTGCGGTGCAAGGCGAGGGCATCGAAGAACTGGTGGAGGTCATCGAACGTCACCGCGCTTATTTGCATGATAGCGGCGAGTTCATGCGGCGTGAACGGCAGCGCATAGCCGCTGAGTTCAACCACGCTCTTCGCGCTAATTTGATCGAGAGTTTCCTCCAACGCGTGCCAGAGAGAGCGCTGAGCGAGATGTTGGATCGAATTATCGCTCGCCAAGTGGACGAGTACACTGCGGTTGAGGAATTATTGGCTCAGTATGGCATAAGGTAACATAAGCCTTGGAGCGATCGCAGTTAAGAAGTTCATTCTGGACAAATGCGTTTAGTAAGGTGTGGAAGTGGAAGTTTTGCTCATTCGCCATGCGGAATCAGTGGGGAACGCCGAAAACCGCATCCAAGGCTGGAGTGACAGCCCTCTGAGTGAGCGGGGACGGCGGCAGGCCATAGCATTGGCTCGGCGGTTGGCTAAAGAGTTCAACATCAACGCCCTATATACCAGCACACTGCGTCGTGCCTGGGAAACAGCCGAAATCATTCATGCCACATTAGGCGTGCCCCTACACGCGGACGACCGACTCAAAGAGTATGATTGTGGCATCGTCACCGGGCTGACGGATGAAGAAGTCACCGTTCTATACCCTGAATTACACCGCCGCTGGCAAGAGGATCCATGGAAAGCGCCAATCCCCGGAGCCGAGGACATCACGGAGTTCGCAACGCGCGTCTGGGCAGCAATGACGGACATCACCGCTCGGCACAACGATAGCGAAGTGCCCGCCGTCATTGCCCACGGAGGAACTATTGGCATCTACCTAGCACAACTCATTGGGCTAAACCCAGACCTGCGCCAACCCTGGTGGTTTGACAATGCCTCGCTGAGCATTGTGCGTTTAGGAGGAATCCGCCCCAGAATTATCCGACTCAATGACATTTGCCATCTGGTGGAATCCTGAAACTCCGCCCATTGAGCGGGTTTTCAGGCAGAGGGGGAGAGAAATGATCGTCGGCAAGAAAGTGCGATTGCGGGCTATCGAACGGAGTGACATCCCCACTTTCGTGCGCTGGTTCAATGATCGCGAGGTCACCCGCTATTTGAACCGACATGAGCCCATGTCAATGGCGGAGGAAGAGCGCTGGTTCGAGCGTCAGGTAGAGCACCCCGACGGCATCATCTACGCGATCGAGACTATGGATGGCATCCATATCGGCAATATTGGCCTGCATGGGATCAACTGGAAGAATCGCTCGGCAACGCTGGGCATTATTATTGGCGAGAAAGACTACTGGGGCCAGGGCTACGGCTCCGACGCCATCCGTACCTTGCTCAGCGTTGCTTTCGAGGAAATGAACTTAAACCGCGTGGAATTGGTGGCTTTCGATTTTAACGCGCGGGCTATTCGTTGTTACGAGAAGTGTGGCTTTACAGTAGAAGGGCGTGAGCGTGAGGTGCTTTTTCGCGAAGGCAAGTACCACGATCAATTGCGCATGTCCATTCTGCAGCGGGAGTTTAGCAGAGCAAACCCGGGTCAATAGCAGGTTGGCAGGGAAAAGGACGTAGGGGGAGAGATATGTACAAGATTTACGGAGAATTGGCGCTGCTCAGTGGATCAGCGAACCCTGCCTTGGCCCAAGAACTGAGCGATCATTTGCAGACGCCGCTCACTGGCGTGGATATCATAGATTTCCCGAATGAGAACATATTTATCAGGCTCCGTACCAGTGTTCGCGCCAAGGATGTGTTCATCATCCAACCGACCTCATCGCCAGTCAACCGCAATATTATGGAACTGCTTATCATGATTGACACCGTGAAGCGAGCTTCCGCGGGGCGTATCACCGCCGTCATCCCTTACTATGCCTATGGCCGTACCGACAAAAAGGATCAACCCCGCGTACCCATCACGGCTCGCCTCATTGCCGACATGATTCAGGTCGCCGGCGCTGATCGAGTGCTAACGATGGACCTGCACGCCGGTCAGATTCAGGGCTTTTTTAGCATCCCGGTGGACGAGATCACCGCCTTCGATATCCTGGTGAAGCACTTCATCGAAAATCCGGTTAAAAACGCCGTTGTGGTGGCCCCCGATGTAGGAGCCACCAAACGAGCACGCAATTTCGCTGAGGTACTCAATGCCCCGTTAGCGGTTATCGAGAAACGGCGTATTGGCAATGCCGACAGGTCTACAGCGCTGAACGTGATCGGCGACGTTCAGGGAAAGAACATCATTATTTTCGACGATGAAGTGGATACCGCCAGCTCGCTTATGGAAGCGGCTCATATTCTAACGGAGCATGGGGCGGAGGATATCTACGCCTGTGTTACCCACGGTGTACTCTCCGGCCCGGCAGTGTCACGTATCGCAGCCAGCAATATCAAAGAATTGGTTATCACCAATACTGTCCCACTGCCGCCGGAGAAACGGTTGGCCAAAATCCGTGTCCTCTCTATCGCCTCGGTCCTAGGCGACGTGATCCGCGCCATCCACGAGGGGACGTCGGTAGGCGCAGCCATGCTGAGATATCGAGACTACGCACGCGAGCGAAGCGACAGCGGAGCCGTATAGCCTGCTGCCACTAAGACTTCTGCCACCCCAATTTTTGTGCTATAATCAAATAACGGAAGATGACTGCCTGTTCATCAATTGACCTGGGCACAGGCAGTTATTCATGAGAGATTAGGCAAGAGTTACGTGCAGTGTTACGAAACGAGGTAGATGCTCAAGAATATTCTGAGCCGTGTCATCGGTGATCCCAACCAGCGCGAGATCGAACGACTCCAACCTATTGTAGAACGGATTAATGGGCTGGAGGAGGAATACAGTCGCTTGTCAGACGCGGAACTGCGCGCCCTTACCGATCAATTCCGGGCCCAGATCCGCTCCGCGACTGCTGAGGATCTCGCCAGAATCGAACAATTGCAGCGTGAACTTGATATCGCTGCCAGCCGCGACGAACGTGAACGTCTGCAGGATCAAGTAGGCCTACTACGTAAACGTATTCGCCAGAGCGAAGAAGAAGTTCTGAACGAGATCCTACCCCACGCCTTTGCTGCCGTACGCGAGGCCTCAAAACGCACGATCGGCTTGCGCCACTTCGATGTGCAACTCATTGGCGGAATCGTGCTGCACCAAGGGAAGATAGCCGAGATGAAAACCGGCGAGGGCAAGACTCTGGTTGCAACCCTTCCCCTCTACCTCAACGCACTCCTGGGACATGGTGCACATCTGGTCACCGTGAATGAGTATCTGGCACGCCGCGATTGTCAATGGATGGGTCCCATCTACGATTTCCTGGGACTCAGCGTGGGTCTCCTGCAGCCGGGTGAGAAAGCTGCCTTTCTCTTCGATCGGGAGTGGAGGGGGGGCAGTGAAGATACCCGCTGCCTCCGCCCTGTCTCTCGCGCCGAGGCTTATCGCGCTGATATTACCTATGGCACCAATCACGAATTCGGCTTCGACTACCTGCGGGACAATATGGCTTGGCGGCTGGAAGACCGCGTCCAGCGCGAATTACATTACGCCATTGTGGATGAGGTAGACAACATCCTGATAGATGAGGCACGAACACCGCTTATTATTTCGGCCCCTTCTGACGAACCCGCCGAACTGTATAGCCGCTTGGCCAAACTCGTCAAACGGCTTAATCCCGGTGACTACGAGATAGACGAGAAAACGCGCACCGTCATCCTCACCGATCAGGGTTATGATCACGTCGAACAACTGCTGGGTCGGCCCCTGCAGGACCCCAACCTGCCAGAGATGTGGAACCCAGAAGAAGCGCGCCTGATGCACCACTTAGAACAAGCGCTCAAGGCCCAATACCTTTTTCAGGTGCAACGCGATTACATTGTGCGAGGCGGGCAGGTCATCCTGGTAGATGAATTCACTGGCCGACTGATGCCCGGTCGGCGCTACTCTGATGGATTACATCAAGCCATCGAGGCCAAAGAGAATGTCAAGGTACGCCAGGAGAGCGTCACATATGCTACCATTACTCTGCAAAACTATTTCCGTCTATATGCCAAACTGGCGGTCATGACTGGCACTGCTGCCACCGAAGCGGAGGAATTCAACCGCATTTACAAGCTCGAAGTAGTGGTCATCCCCACTAACGAGCCAATGATCCGCCAGGATTATCTGGATGTCATTTACAAGACAGAAGAGGCCAAGTTCAATGCCGTGGTGGAAGAGATCGCGGAGATGCGGTCACAGGGGCGCCCCGTCCTAGTGGGCACCTTGTCCATCGAGAAATCCGAGCGGTTGTCTGCTATGCTCAAGCAGCGTGGGATAGACCATCAAGTGCTCAACGCCAAGTACCACGCTCGGGAGGCTGCTATCATCGCCCAAGCGGGTCGCCGCGGTGCGGTAACCATCGCCACCAATATGGCTGGTCGAGGTGTGGACATTAAACTAGGCGGCGGGTTACCGGAGGAGGATGCCGCACTGATCAACCGGTTCCTAGTTCAATGGGGTCACGATCCGGTAGAGATCTATACCATGGGATTGGAAGCGCGGGCTTCGCTTTTCTGCGAAGAACTCTACAAACCCGAACATTGGGCTGAGTGCGTTGGGCCCATCTACGTACAGAAGTTGGGACGTCTCATCGAGCAACCCGCCAATTTTGAGGAGCGTCGGCTGGCGCTGGAGGCGGTAGCCACCGCAGAGGCAATGCGGCTACTGCGCATCATCGAGCATGTGGAAAACCGACGTGAGGTGCTCCGGGCGGGAGGTTTACACGTCATTGGCACCGAACGCCACGAGGCGCGTCGCATTGACAACCAGTTGCGTGGTCGTGCTGGGCGACAAGGAGAGCCAGGATCATCCCGTTTTTTCATTTCGTTAGAGGACGACTTGATGCGTCGGGCTGGTGGTGACCGCGTCACCAGCCTTATGGACCGGTTGGGCGGCTACCCTGATGATATGCCCCTGGAATACAGCCTGCTCAACAAGGTCATTGAGGACACCCAAACCCGTATCGAAGGCTACAACTTCGACATCCGCAAACACCTCGTGGAATACGATGATGTACTGAACGCTCAGCGAGAGGTAATCTATGAGCAACGCCGCCGCATTTTATCACGCCATGACCTGCGCGCTGATGTGATGCGTCTACTTGAGGAGGAGATTGATCGCTTGCTCGACGCTTACTGGGGGTCTGGCCGGGAATGGCAACTTCTCTATAGCCTGGACACTATTCTGCCGCCCCTCAACATCGGCGAAAAGGGTCTCTTTCCTTCCTTCACAATACAGGCTTTCCTCAACTACCTCAATAATGGGCATGCGGCAGATCTCAAATCCACTCTTGTGGATGTATCGCGATCCGTGATGGAGCGGTATAGCGAGTACATAGTGGAAGACCTAGTGCGCCCAGCGATCGAACGTACTATCCAGGCGTACCAAGAGCGTTTGCGGTATTACCAGGACGTGGCCGAGACCCATGCCATCGGACTACTGGATGAGGCAATGGAACGTGGACAGGCCATCACTCCAGCGCGCTTGCTACGCGAGGTAGGAGCAGCTACGGGCCTCCCTCTCGAAATTTCCGCAGACTTGCGCGGCATAGAGGGTGAGGATCTTCACGCTTATCTGCCTGCCGCCGTGGAGGCAGCGTTGAAAGAGCAGGCTCGCCAGAGCATGTTATCTGCTGTCAAGCGACGCAGTGGTCTGCAATTCGACTTCCAATTATCTCGAGAGCGCGACGTGCCGTTGGAAGAACTTGGTGAAGTGCTCATCACAGGCATCCACGAGGTCTTAAAACAAAATGCAGTGCGGACCACAGAACAAGTTGCCAATGAGTTGAAGGCGGTCCAATGGGACGGTGGCACGCACGGAGAGTTGATGCAAGCGCTCTTCAATATCTGCTACAACGTGACTTCCGAATTTGATACCCGCACCCACAAGAGAGTCTACCGTTTGGTGCCGCGCATCCCCCTTTACCACGCCGCGCCAGAGATATTGGAGAATGTTGGTCGCGAGGAGCTGCGCCAAAGCATCTTGAATCACTTCGAGGCTGCACTGGATGCCCGCGAAGCCGAGTGGGGTACCTTGGAATTACGACGAATTGGTCACCTCACCCCAGATCAATTAGACGCGGACCTGCGCTTCGACATGGAACACTTCCCCGGCATAGAATTCACGCCCGAATTGGCTCGCACACCCATCACCGATCTACCTAGCGAGATGCAGGGCGCGATAGCCGGCTTTCTGGGTCGCCGAATCATGACTCGGTTACAGCAGCAGATAATGCTTGGCGTCATAGGGCGGCTTTGGGTAGACTATCTGAACGAATTGGAGGCGCTGCGCGAGGGCATTGGCTTACAGGCCATCGCCCAGCGTGACCCGCTAGCCGAGTACAAGCGCCGCGCCTATGATCTGTTCCAAGCACTGCTGACAAACGTCCGCGTGGGTGTGCTTAACAATCTGTTCCGCGCCTGGCCTGCTGGGTTGGAGGACGTCGCGCGGCCTACCAAGCCCACCACACGAACTGCACGGGCCCCTGCAGAGAAAACAGCGGAAGCGGCAAGGGCCGAAATCACGAATGGTCTACCTGAGACCAAACGCGTGGGTCGCAATGATCCGTGTCCTTGCGGCAGCGGTAAGAAGTATAAGAATTGCTGTCTGCGCCGCGAACGAAAGAAAAGTGGAAAGAGGAAATAGCGCGGCAGATTCTTCGGCGTAGAGAGGACGTACTTGGACTGACATAGCATAGCCCGATCAACGCAAGGAGGCATTTATGGCGATAAGAACGTTTGCTGAACTCCTCGAGGAGGCCAAGCGGGTGGGGCCGAAATCAGTAGTTGTGGCTGCTGCCCACGACCCTGAGGTTCTACAGGCCGCACAGGACGCCGAACAGATGGGTATTGCCACCTTCATATTGGTGGGAGACCGGGAGACGCTGCGACAAACAGCCCGGCAGAACAACATCGACATCACCCGCATGATGATAGTAGATGAACCAGACGCAAGGTTGGCAGCCCGCAAGGCCATGGAATTGCTGGGCTTGGGCCACGCAGATGTGGGCATGAAGGGCAAGATCGAGACCGGCGATTTCCTGCGCGCTGCCTTGGACCGCGAAATGGGCCTCCGCGTGGGGAGACTATTCACCCACGTCGCCGTGTTTGAAATCCCCGGTTTTGAACGACTAGTATTTGTCACTGACTCTGGCGTGGTCGTCGCACCGACGATGGAGCAGAAAGTCGAAATCGTGCAGAATGCAATTGACGTCGCGCAGAAACTAGGCGTGGAGACACCCAAGGTAGCCATACTCGCAGCGACAGAGATGGTGAACCCCAAAATTCCCACCACTCTGGATGCAGCAAACTTATCCAAGATGGCCGACCGAGGACAAATCCGCGGTGCTATTGTGGATGGGCCGTTGGCGTTAGATAATGCCATTTCTGCCGAGTCCGCTGCTATTAAGGGAATCCGAAGCGAAGTGGCAGGTACCGCCGATATTTTGGTGACGCCAGACGTAGAGGCAGGAAATATGCTGGCAAAGGCCATCACCTACTTCGCCAAAGGCAAGATGGCAGGCGTCGTAGTGGGAGCGAAGGCCCCGCTTGTGGTGGCCTCACGCTCGGATCCGCATGAGACAAAACTGGTCTCCATCGCCCTGGGTGTGATCATGGCGGCCTGATCCACACGCGACGGAATAAGCAGAGTCATCCATCAGGAGGAGGCATCATGCTAGAAATCCGCATCCACGGACGTGGAGGTCAGGGAGCTGTCACTGCCTCGAAGGCGCTGGCTTCCGCCGCTTTCCGCGAAGGCAAATACGTTCAATCTTTCCCCTTCTTTGGTGTGGAGCGGCGTGGGGCTCCCGTGACCGCCTTCACTCGCATCAACGACCACCCTATCCGCATCCGCTGTGAGATCCAGACTCCCGACCACGTCATCGTCCTGGATCCGACACTCCTGGAAGTCGTGGACGTCACCGCAGGCCTGAAGCCAGGTGGCTGGATCGTCATCAACAGTGAGCGTGCTCCCAAATCATTCCATTTACCGGGGTTCCGCGTGGCTACTGTGGACGCTAACCGCATTGCCATCAAATATCGCTTGGGACCACGGACCGCACCTATTGTCAACACCGCCATCTTGGGTGCATTCGCCCGCGTTACAGGCATCGTGGGCCTGGACGCGCTGGCTGAGGCCGTGCGCGAAGAGGCCCCCATCAAGCCCGAAGAAAACGTCGCTGCCATGCACGAGGCCAGCGAGAAGGTTTTGGTATGAGAGGAGGCAACGCTTGTTATGGCCGAAGAAATCGTCTTCAAAACCGAGGCGGAAATGCCGCCTATGCCCGTGTCGCTGGGTTCGACGCTGGTCAGTAAGACCGGCAGTTGGCGCTACATCCGCCCCATTTACCGCGATAAGACCCCACCCTGTAACGCCGCTTGTCCCGCTGGGGAAGATATCGTTCATTATTTGCAGCATATTAGGGACGGGGACGATGAGACCGCCTGGCGTGTGCTGACCCAGGAGAATCCCTTTCCTGGAGTTTGTGGACGTGTGTGCCCTCATCCTTGTGAAACTGACTGTAACCGAGCCCAGTTGGGTGGAGCCATCGCTATCCATCTGCAAGAGCGCTTTCTGGCGGACCGAGCCAAGGAGAAGCGCTGGACACTGCGCATACCAAATGCCCCCGCCACTGGCAAAAAGGTGGCTATCATCGGATCGGGGCCAGCGGGGCTTTCCTGTGCCTATCAGCTGCGTCGCATGGGCCATAAGGTCACAGTTTTCGAGGCCGAGTCTGAGCCCGGGGGTATGATGCGTCTGGGCATCCCTGAGTATCGTTTGCCCAGGGAAGTGCTGGACCGCGAGATTGCAGCCATCGAGAAACTCGGTGTGGAGATCAAGACAAACATGCGGCTGGGTACCAACCTCACTCTGGACGATCTGGCGCGTTACGACGCGGTTTTCATCGCCACCGGGCTGCCAGAGACAAGGAAACTCGGCATCAAAGGAGAAGATGCCAAGGGCGTGATACCGGGGCTGGAGTTCCTCAAGAGAGTGAACGCCGGCAAGCGGGTCAGGCTTGGGCAGCGTGTGGCTGTGATCGGTGGTGGCAATACGGCCATAGATGCCGCGCGCACAGCCCGCCGAAAAGGGGCAGGGGTAACCGTGCTCTACCGTCGCTCGCGGGCCGAGATGCCAGCCATCGCCGAAGAAGTACAAGAAGCGATAGATGAAGGCGTGGTTTTCGAATTCCTCACTGCGCCGATTAGCATCTTAACTCAAGGGAACAAAGTGGTCGGGTTGGAGTGCATTCGAATGAGGTTAGGCAAACCCGATGAATCAGGACGCCGCCGTCCCGAACCGATCCGTGGCTCTGAGTACACCGTCGAGGTGGATACAGTCATACCGGCGCTAGGCCAAGAAGCGGACCTGAGTTTCTTACAAGGCACGAACGTACGCACCGAAGGGGGTTTCATCATCGTGGACCGCGCCAATCGTACGGGAGTAAAGCACATCTTTGCTGGGGGCGATGTAGTCACCAACAAGGGTACGGTTACTCATGCAGTTGGTTCGGGCAAGCGAGCAGCGCTCGCCATTGATCGGGTCCTACGAGGCCTGTCGCTCGAAGATTTCCCCGCCGAGAGCGAGATCTTGCATGCAGTCCCACCCAAAGCCGACCCTCGAGTCGTTCAGTTCGGCGACCTGAATTTGGACTATTTCACCGAACAGCCACGACCGAGCCAACCCCAGCGCGAGGCAGCCAAGCGCGTCAGAGACAACGGGGAGGTTAATCTGGGATTTGATATTGCGACCGCCCGCGCCGAGGCCGAGCGCTGTTTCAGCTGTGGTACGTGCAACCATTGCGACACGTGCTACATCTTCTGTCCAGATGTGGCTGTTCTCCGCGTGGACCACGAGGGCTACGAGTTCAACTATGATTACTGCAAGGGTTGTGGCATCTGCGCCACGGAGTGCCCACGTGACGTGATAGATACGGAGGAGGAAGTCAAATGGAAAAGGTGATTATGGGCAACCACGCCGTGTCCGTTGGCGTGCAACTCTCCCGCGCCCAGGTCATTTCCGCCTACCCCATCACGCCGCAGACACAGATTGTGGAGATGCTCTCGGAGATGTGCGCAAATGGCGAACTAGATGCCAAGTTCATCAAGGTAGAATCCGAGCATTCGGCTATGGCTGCGGTCATCGGCGCATCATCTACCGGGGCGCGGGCATTCACTGCTACGTCGTCGCAGGGTCTGGCGCTGATGCACGAACTGTTGCACTGGGCCTCCGCAGCGCGGTTGCCCATTGTGATGGCCAACGTCAACCGGGCGATGGGTCCCGGTTGGTCCATCTGGACGGAACAGACCGATAGCCTGGCTCAACGCGATACGGGCTGGCTCCAGATCTATTGTGAGAACAACCAAGAAGTGTTAGACTCTGTCATCCAGGCGTTCAAGATATCCGAGACCGTGCTTTTGCCCACCATGATCGTGCTGGATGCCTTTGTGCTTTCACACACTTCTGAGCGCGTAGATATCCCTGACCAAGCGGAGGTGGATGCTTTCCTGCCGCCACGAGTGGCGAAATGGAAACTGGACCCTAAGGAACCCCACGCTTTCAACGCATTGGTGACGCCGGCACATTACATGGAGTTGCGATATAAGATCCAGAAATCCCACGAACAGGCGATTGAGGTGGCGCGACAGGTGGACACCGATTTCGGGAAGGCGTTCGGGCGGAGTTATGGGTTGGTGGAAAAATACAAAATGGAAGATGCGGAGATCGTGTTGGTGGCCTCCAGCACGATCGCCAGCACCGCTCGCATTGTGATTGACGAAATGCGAGCCAAAGGACAGAGAGTAGGACTGCTCAAGATGCGCTACTTCCGGCCTTTTCCTTTTGCTGACGTCCGCAAGGCGTTGGGCGGGGTGAAAAAGGTAGCGGTAATAGACCGCGATATTTCGTTCGGACACGGTGGTATTTGGGCTTCTGAGATCAAGGCAGCGCTGTATGGAGCGAATGGCCAGCCACCGCTTTTCGGCTTCATCATCGGTCTGGGTGGACGCGACGTGAGACCCGAACATATTCATGAGATCGCTATGTACGTGATGGAACATGACCGCCCACCCGAAGACCCAATTATCTGGCGGGGGGTTAAAGTATGAGTTACAAAATACCAGAGGACGAACTAATGCTACCTGGCCACGTGGCCTGCCCAGGTTGCGCAGCACCCCAAGCGATGCGCCTTGTACTGAAAGCACTCGGCAAAAACACCGTGCTCATTATCCCCGCCTCGTGTTGGTCCATCATCGCCGGTCCATACCCATACTCAGCAGTGGATGTGCCGCTACTGCACACTGCCTTCGAAACAGGCGGCGCGGTGGCAGCAGGGGTAAAAGCGGGGCTGGAGATGATGGGGTTGCCCGATACCACCGTGCTGACTTTCGCTGGCGATGGTGGGACGTTTGATATCGGCTTCCAGTCGTTGTCCGGGGCGGTGGAGCGGAACGAGGATTTCCTCTACGTTTGTTATGATAACGAGGCCTACATGAACACGGGCATTCAGCGCAGTTCCGCAACCCCTTGGGGGGCTTGGACGACCACAACGCCGGTGCGTCATCCCAAAGACCAGCCCAAAAAAGACATCGTAGCCATCATGGCCGCGCATCGCATTCCTTATACGGCTACGGCGACAGTGGGCTATCCTGAGGATCTGGTGCGCAAAGTAGAAAAGGCCAAGGGTATCCGCGGGTCGAAGTTTCTGCATGTGCTGGCGCCATGCCCGTCGGGATGGAAGAGTGAGCCGGCTCAAACGGTGTACATCTCGCGGTTGGCTGTACGGAGCAGGGTATTTCCGCTCTACGAAGTGGAGCAGGGCGAACGATGGAATATCACTGTCTGGCCTGACCGGCCTATTCCAGTGCGCGACTATTTGCGCACGCAAGGCCGCTTTCAGCACCTCACGGATAAGGATATCCAATACATTCAGGAATACGTAGATGCAGCGTGGGAGGAGTTGGTTGCCAAGACCGAACACAGTCTCCATGAGACTCGGTGACGTCGAACTGCACGTTGTAAGCGATGGGATTTTCCGCAGCGATGGTGGCGGCCATTTCGGCTTAGTGCCCAGGGTACTATGGGAGAAGATTATTCCTCCTGATGATCTTAACCGTATCCCGGTGGCGATGAATTGCTTACTCATCATATCGCACGGAGTGCGCATCTTAGTGGATACCGGCTACGGTCACAAACTTACTGAGAAACAGAGGGCCATTCACGCTTTGGAGCGGCCCGAAGGCGATGTAGTGGCAGCACTAGGACGATTGGGCTTGCACCCCCACGACATTGACATCGTGATTAACACCCACTTGCATGCCGATCATTGCAGTGGGAATACCAAGTGGGCCTCCGCTGGCAGCGACAACATTCGCCCCGTTAACGAGTCTCCTCAAGGTGAGGACAGAGGCTGCGTTGAGGCTATCCCCACTTTCCCCCGAGCCCAATATTGTGTGCAGCGGTTGGAGTGGGCTGATGCCTGCTTCCCGAACGAACGCACGCGAGGGACCTACTTCGCTGAGAACTTCCGCCCCTTAGAAGCCACGGGCCAGTTACGTCTCCTCAACGGCGACACGTACATCACGCCGGAGGTACGCTGCATTGTCACACGAGGGCACACTCGCGCACATCAGAGCGTGGTCATCGAATCAAAAGGCCAGACAGCCATCTACCTGGGAGATGCTGCACCAACGGCAGTGAGCCTGGAGAGGCTGGCGTGGATCGCCGCTTTCGATGTGGAACCGCTTGAGTCGTTGGAGACCAAACGTGGGTTGCGCGAGTGGGCGCTGCAGAAGGATGTGGTGCTATTCTTCGAGCACGATGTGCGAGTGCCTGTAGGGCGTCTCCAACGAGAGGGAGAGGAGTACCGGGTCGTGTGCTTGCTATGATCCATCCCTTTGATTGGAATTGAAGTCCCCGGCCATTCGGCTGAGCACCATTGCAGAAGTAACCTCTCACATGAGCAGGAACTAAAAAGTTCGGGCCAAGGGTTAGCCTTGGCCCGAACCTCTTTTGCCGGTTACAAAGGGCTACAGCCCCAGCACACCGTTCACAGTGATGGTGCCATCAATGAGGGCCGCCTTGATCTCCTCTAGTTCTGCCTTGAGGGAATCAGGTACCTTGGCGTCGAATTCATGGAACGGTGCGATGCCCACGCCGTTGTTCTTCAGGGTGCCCACATACACCCCACCCTTGAAGTTGCCCAGCGCAACCGCCTTGCAGGCCTCGAACACGGCCACATGCATGTTCTTCACAACGCTGGTCAGGTAGACCTCTTTGAACTCCGGCGCACTGATGTACCAGTCGGTGTCCACGCCGATGAGCATCGTGCCCCGCTCCTTGCACGCTGCCGCCGAACCAAGGCCCACAGGACCTGCCACTGGCATGATGATGTCAGCACCCTCGTCCATCAAAGACTCAGCGAAGCGCCGTCCATCATCCGTGGACTCAAAGTTGCCGGTGAAGAGCCCCTCGTCCTTGGCCGTATCCCAACCCAGCACTTCCACACTGGTCCCATGCTTCTGGTTGTAGTATTTGACCCCAGCCTCGAAGCCCTTCATGAAGATAGTCACCGTCGGGATCTTGATGCCACCGAAGGTGCCCACCTTACCGGTCTTGGTCATGCCAGCCGCCAGGTACCCAGCCAGGAAGGCCGCCTCATCGGTAGAGAAGGTCAGACCCAGGACGTTCGGCAGTTCCTTGTCAGAGCCACAGTCCTTGCCAGGCACCGCCCCAGGCCAGCAGTCAGGATAGGCGTAGTCCACGATGGCGAACTTCTGATCGGGGTTGGCAATGGCTGCCTTGGCCGTGTCCACCCCGAGGAGGAAACCCACCGTGACGATCAGGTCAAGTTTCTCGTCGAGGAACTGCTGGATGTTCTTGGCGTAGTCTGCCTGAACTTGGGATTCCAGATACTTCCCTTCGGCACCCAGTTGCTCCATCGCCATCTGGACGCCCTGCCAGGCCGTGGCGTTGAAGGATTTGTCGTCAATGCCACCCATGTCCGTCACCTGGCCCACCTTGATCTTCAAGAGCGGAGCCAGCCCTGCCTCGCGCACGCAAGCATCACACTCTCGCTGCATAGAGGCGGCAGCATCTGCCGGGGTCATGGTGTCGGCCATCACTGCCTCCAGATTCGGGCGCATTGAGTCCCAAGCGCAACGCATCTGCGGTGCAGCAGGCATACCCTTACCCTTAGACAACTGGGCCATGGAGCCGGCCAGGATAGGATCCTGAGAGATCAGCGGGTTCTCAGCCACCACCTTATTGGAGGGCAGTCTCTTGAAGCGCTCGAGCCACTGGGTCTGCACGGCCTCGGAAGTCATATACTCGACGAACTTCTTGGCCGCGGCCAGTTTGGCAGCATCCCCCAGGATGGCCTTGTTGAACATCCAGTACTTGCCCGAGGTCATGGGTGATGGCCACAGACCACTGGCACTCACCTGCGGAATAGGTGCGGTGCCAAAGTTCACGCCTGCTTCTGTGTAGCCACCCAGCGACCAGTCGCCATTGATGATCATGGCTGCCTTGCCCTCTTTGAAGAGGGTATCCATGGTATTGTAGTCGCATTCCTGTGGCACGACCTTCTCCACGAACTTGAGGTCGTGGACGAACTGAAGGGCTTTCACCACCGCATCGGAGCCCAGGGAGCAGTTATCCAAGTCATCCAATGGCCAGCCACCAAAACCGCCTATCCATGGAGCCAGCCAGAACGGCTCGTTCAGGTTGTAGGCGAAGCCATACACGCCGGCGGCCTCATCGGTCAGGGCCTTGGCCATGGAAATGAGTTCGTCGGTGGTCTTAGGTGGCTCTGTGACGATGTCTTTGTTGTACAGGAGCATCAGATGGTTGCCATAGTTGTCTGGCACACCCCACAAAGTCCCGGCCACCACCGCAGGTCCCAAGGCACCTTCAAAGAAAGTGTCCAGGAAAGCCTGGTCGAAGATGGCGCGTACATCGGCAACGATGCCCAGAGCGCTGAAGGGACCAGCGAAGTCATTCGGGCAGCGGGCCAGTTCAGGACCAGCACCAGCAAGGGCTGCAGTCTGAAATTGATCACGCAGTTCCTCGTTGCCGTAGTGGGTGCGCTCGACTTCGATGTCGGGGTTCTGCGACATAAAGTCCGCCACCAACTCGTCAATGAAGACGTCCACATCATCGCCTTCCTGCTCCCAGAAGACGATCTTCACTTTGGCTGGGGGCGGGGTGGTCGGTGTTGCTTTCACCTCCGGTGGCTTGGTTGGCGGTACCGGAGTAGGTGTTGCTGCAGGGGCACAAGAGAGCACCATGCCAAGCAACACAAGCAAAATCACTGTTACGCTAATCCACTTACGCATTTTCTTTCTCCTCCGTATTTTTTCTCAGATTCTGATTAGTGAAAATCTCTTTTCGTCTCAGCCGTTTCTCACCCCCTTTCCGGAACCGGTCTCTGCGAGATTGCGAAGTATCGCAAGGCCTTGCTACAAGCATTATACACTATTGACGGAGATTGTCAACGCTCACCCTTACCCGGTGAGGATATCAGAAAATCGAATCAATCCACTCAAAAACAACGCTACGCTGGAAAGCAAGACGAGCGTTTTCCTACGGACTAGATTCCCTCTTCGCAAACACACGGTAGTCAATATCTGGGAAAGGATTATCTAGATCAGCCACGGAGTCGAGGATTTTCCGATCCTCTTCTGTGATAGTACCTCGTTCAGCCACAGAAGCCAAGTGGTTAAAGCGCGCCAGGTGTTGCTGAAAGCGCCCATTAGCGTACTCCTTCGCCTGGCCGGTGGTCACAAGGAAGGGCCAGTCACTGCTCTGGAGGAGGACAAGTTCCCGCGCCGCTTGGTTTAACACCTCTTTCATGACTTCAGATGCATCTGGGTAGCGGGCCACCAGTTCTTCCATCTTGCGCTCGGCATGGTGAATCAACGGCCACATCCATTCTGTGTCCGGATTTAGCCAAGTCCAGTGCCCTCCACCGTTGCCCCAGGAACTTTCCGGTAGTGTAATGACCTCCACCGGTTCATGCTCCTCCAGATAATCCCCCGCTGTGGTGAGCAAGACATCCTCATCCTTGTCCAGCCGGCGCAACACCTCTTTCAGCCAAGCCACCCCTTCGAACCACCAGTGGCCGAACAGTTCGGTGTCATAGGCCGAGACCACGATGCCAAAACCACCCGTCTCGGCATGATAAGCATTCACTTCGTCGCGGACGAGGCTGACGAAATGGTCAGCATGCTCATGAACTTTGTGGAAAGCCTGATAGGGGTCATAGTACTCTTTCGCGCCCAAGTCCACCCCATCGCCAGTGATCTTCCAGTATCGCAGGCCAGAGTGGGCGTCCTTGCGATGGAATTCACGGTAAATATAATCGCCCGGGTAGCCGTGAGCAGCGGACCAGACCTGCAAGCCGGTGCGCTCATCTCGCCCGAAGACAGCCACCTTGGCTGAGTGTACGTAGTAAGGCCGCATGGTGGTACGGTCTGTGGCCTCGGGACGTTCGTCTTCGCGTACCACAAGCACGCGCTTGGGAATGGCCCCGTAAGGCCCAATAGCATCGCCCACCACTTTGCCTACCATGCGTCCACCACGAATGACGTGGGTGTCAGTGAAAAAGTAGCCCAGATTTAGATCGGCTAAAAACTCCTCCAGGCCCGGTTTATAATGCTGGTTTTCCAGATAGGCGGGGCGGTAGCCGCACTCAGGCAACCAGATACCGCGGGGGGCACGGCCAAAGTGCCGGTAATAGCTCTGGATGCCGATCTTCAGTTGGCCGTAGATGGTGGAGTCTCGGGACATAAGCGGTAGATAGCCATGCGTGGCTGCGCAAGTGATGATGTCCAGGTTGCCTTCGTCCTGGAGGTCGCGGAACGCGCCTACTAGATCCCGGTGATAGCGTTGACGGAAGGATTGGAGGATCTCGTTATACCAGTCGCGGTAGAATTGGGCTAGATAAAGCAGGTGAGCATCCCCGGCCTCTTGATGCCGCCAGATATCATTGTGTACTAGCGAGAGTCGCTCTTCCAAGTAGAGTTCGAAGTGTTTTAGTACGTCGGGATCGGAGATTTGCTCGAGCAAGATGGGGGTCAAGCCGAGAGTGCAATGGGGGTTGTGACCTTCCTGCTTGAGGTCGTACAAAGCGTTCAGCAAAGGGATGTAAGTCTCTGCCATAGCCTCATGGATCATCTCCTCGCCATGAGGCCATCGGCCAGCCTTACGTACATAGGGCAAGTGGGTGTGCAACACAAAAGTAAAGGCACCCTTTCTCACTGCACCTCCTTGCTGATCTCGGCGTTGAGCATCAAATTCTAATTGGTGAACATCCCGATTGTGGGCGAAATTATAGCACTATTTTTCAGATATTGCAAAGTGGCGCGCTTGGGCAGTCTTCTCCCCTACTGGCTCTAACGAGGGACGGGTGAGGATTCGAATATGGCGGGAACACACCTAACTTGACGACCGATATGTAATGCGTAAAATCTAAATCAGAACTATCCAATCTTGCTTCCCGCAAGGATATCAACCCGCAGTGAGCTGGTAAGACCGGATGCCTAGTCAAAGTGTTTTGGAGCAACTGAAATCACTACCCAGCAAGCCCGGCGTCTATCTTATGAGAGACGCGGCAGGTGAAATCATCTACGTGGGCAAGGCACTGAACCTACGTAACCGGGTGCGTTCATACTTCCACGCCCAGGGTGCTTCTATCACATCGCCGAAGCTGCACCAACTTGCCTCACAGATTGCACAAATCGACTTCATCGTCACGAGTTCTGAGGTAGAAGCACTTATTCTGGAATGCAACTTGATCAAGAAACATCGCCCCAGGTTTAATGTACGACTGAAGGATGACAAACGCTACCCGTATATTAAAATCACGCTGCAGGAAGACTACCCACGCCTGATTATCACAAGGCGGATGTTGGATGATGGATCGCGCTACTTTGGACCCTACACCTCCGTGAAGGCTGTCCATCAGACGTTAGATGTGTTGCGACGGATATTCCCCTACCTTACTTGTAAGCGCGAGATCACGGGCCGTGATAAGCGCGCTTGCCTATACTACCACATCGGGCGATGTGCCGGCCCTTGCATCGGGGCCATTTCCAAAGAGGATTATCAAGCACTGGTAGAACAAATCTGCCTTTTCCTGGAAGGCAAACAGGAGCGCATCGTGGCCGAACTGCGAGACCGAATGAGGAAAGCAGCCGATGATTTGCAATACGAGGCCGCGGCACGGCTCCGAGACCAGATCCAGGCCATCGAGAAGGTGATGGAGCGGCAGAAGGTGGTGAGCAGCACGGGTGAGGATCAGGATGTAATCGCTTTAGCCCGCGATGACCGGGAGGCCTGCGTACAGGTCCTCATCATACGACAGGGAAAACTCATTGGCAGCGAATACTTTATTATGACCGGCACCCAGGATGAGGAGACACAGGAGATCATCACCGCTTTCGTCAAGCAATTCTACGATGAGGCAGCCTATGTGCCGAAGGAAATCCTGCTCCAGAGCGAAGTGGACGGGGCGCCCATCATCCGTTCGTGGCTACAGTCCAAGCGCGGGAACCAAGTGATCCTGCGCGTGCCCAAGAGGGGTGCAGACAAAGAACTGGTACAGATGGCAGCCGAAAATGCTGCAGAGACGCTCGCTCACCTGAAAGCACAATGGGAAGCCGATCAGAACCGTCACGTCGCAGCGCTGAATGATTTGCAGGAGCATCTCAGGTTACCTATACCACCAGCGCGAATCGAGTGCTATGATATCTCGAATATTCAGGGCGCTCTCGCAACAGGAAGCATGGTGGTCTTTGTCAAAGGCGTAGCGCGAAAAAGCGATTACCGTCGTTTCCGTATCAAAACGGTACCAGGAGCGAACGACTACGCTATGCTCCAGGAGGTGCTGCGACGGCGATTCAGACGGGCACTGCAAATGCGGGAGGAGATCGGTCCGGCGAAAGATGCGGCCTGGGCCGCATTGCCGGATTTGATCATCGTGGATGGGGGGCTCGGACAAGCCAATGCCGCGCATGATGTTATGACAGAGTTAGGACTGGATCAAGTCCCCGTAGTAGGCCTGGCCAAGCAGAACGAGGAACTATTCCTGCCCGCCCAATCAAAGCCGATCCTATTGCCGCGGGGATCGGATGCGCTGCATCTGGTGCAACGTATCCGTGATGAGGCACACCGTTTTGCCATTGGGTACCACCGCCAGTTACGTCGCAAGAGCGCTGTGGCGTCGGCATTGGAGGAGATTCCGTGCATTGGTCCAAAGCGACGGCGGGCTTTGCTTAAGCGATTCGGCTCGCTGGAAGCCATTCGTGAGGCTTCGGTGGAAGAACTAGCGTCAGTGGAGGGGATGAGCCGGGAGGCGGCGGAGAGGGTGAAAGAGTTGCTATAAGAGGCGGCCAGGAACTGTCCGGGATCATACTGATGCTTTGATTCGACACTCCACGCGGGGCATTGACTTTGCGCCCACATCGTGATATACTTGAAAATAACAGAATGGCTCTTCAAAGGCCGGGTTATCCAAGGAAATCAACCTAATGACCCCACAGGCATATGTTCTCATCAAAACCCAGGTAGATAGGACCCCAGAGGTTTTCAAGGCATTGCAGAGCATAGAGGCTCTGCGAAGGGCGGACATCATCATGGGACCTTATGATATCATTGCCCTTATGGAAGCCGAGGACGCGAGCAAAATAGGTGACTTTATCCTCGAGATCAGAGATATCAGTGGGGTTCTAGACACTCTGTCGTGTCTGATTGTGCGAACAACCACATCGCCATAGACTTATCTGGGATTTGGCGGCATTTCAACGGGGGAGCCGTGCCACCGTACGTGGTTGGAATTCATGGTACCTCATTCCGTAGTTCAGCAATCCTCGCCGATGAACGCGGGCAGGTATTAGACATCTGCCAGGGCGAGTCTATCAATATCCATGAAGTGCTCGTTGAGCGGGTGTTAATATCTTTGCGACAATTGTTCCAACATATAGGATTGCCTTCTGGTCGCTCTTCAGATCCCTGTATGATGGTTTGTATCTGTAGCGGGGGTGTGACATCAGATTTTGACTCAGAGCGGCTCCACGAGGTGCTCGCCCACCTGGGATGGGGCCATGTGCCAGCAATCATTACAAACGATGCCTATGCAGCCCTTGTTGGAGGGACGTTGCAAGGTTCGGGTATTGCAATGACCGTTGGTAGCAGTGCTACTGTTTACGGGCGCACTACAGCAGGTCAGGAGCATAAAATTGGCGGATGGGGTTCCATGGTTAGTGACCCCGGGAGCGGATATGAAATCGGGCGACAGGCTCTACGCGCTGCTTACAGGAGCTTTGATGGGAGCGACTTCCGGTGTCCGGTCTTAGAACGACATCTCATTGAATGGCTTGGCGAATGGACGGGCCTGAGGTTCCAAGATATGAGCACGGTGATTGATTGGCTGGATCGCGTTCGAGAGCGTGGTGAAATTGCCCGCGTGTCGGAAATCGTGCCTGCAGTGGACCGGGCAGCCAATGATCGCAACTCACCAGATCCAGTAGCCCAAGCCATCCTGAGCAATGCGGCCAACGAACTGTTCGCTTCCTACAAGGCCGTGCGTGAGCAGTTGGATTTCGGCGACGAGCCATATCCCGTCGTCATTCAGGGCGGCATTTTAGAGCACGTACACAGTCTCCGTCGAGAACTAGTATCAAAGATTCGCAGATATGACCCAATGGCGCAAGTGAACTTCCCCAAGTACCGCCCGGTCGTTGGTGCCCTCCTGTTCGCAGTGGCAAGACAACTTAAATTACCGGGGGCTGACCAAATGAGAATGGTTGAAGAATCCATTCTCAGCCTTTCAGAGAGGGTTCGCGCTTGGGCTTTGGGCCCACCGCTAGCCATAGAGGAGGCTTAGTCGAATGGAAAAATACCCCACTATCTCAAGAGGCGGTGCAGTAGACATATGGTCGGACGAAGAACTCATCTCGTTACATCGGGTGATGCAACGTCACCTGCGGTCACTGGAACTCGTCCGCGAAGACTACATCCGCGAGAAGGAGGGCAGCCAGATCATCTATCTCCTCGACTTCGAGGAGATTTATGCTTATCTGCGACCCTATGCGAAAGAGGCGAAGCACTCAGTCGTGGCTTCCTACGTCCTTAGGCACTGTAAGCGCCCGTTTGTCCTGCCCATGGGCACGCTTATAGAGCTCGATCGGCATCTCGACAGGCTTAGTGGACAACTATGGGGCCTCGATACCATATCGCGGCTTTCTCTCATTGAGGGGGATGTGGACTCTGCCATCGAGAGACTATCTCACTTGGTCGAGTCTGAGAGCATAGACTCGCCTGTGACCCCTCATTTGATGACCGACATTAAGATCATTGCCAATAGCCTAGCAAGAGAGCTTATTGGCCACCAGTCTGAACTAGAACGATTACGGAATCTCCTATGGCAAGATAATATTGTGGGATCAAGCCAATTCATTGATCCCTCGCGAATCACTCTCGAAGATCAGAGGATAACCAAAGAGGCATGGGCTCACACACTCCAGGTGCTAAACTCGCAGCGTCCTGAGCGCTCTCACAGCAACTTCGCTGATGCCACGAATGTAGCCACAGCGATTTTGCTAAGACGTTACACGGTTCAGTACCCCAAAGGCACAGAGAATCCTTACTGCGCCTATCTGATTACAGATACGCCTTCCCTTTTGAATCCCGCCATATGGGCAAGGAATCCGCTCGATGAGAAGTATGGTCTGACCACCGATGTGTTTCGGACGCCACTGGAGATACTGTATAGCACGGTCGTCGAGATGCATTTTCCAGAGCCCGATGGCCGGCGGGATTTCGCGGAGTTAGCCGAAAGCATTTGTCGCGACATACGCGACAGACTGCCATTGTGCCCAGCATCGCGGATTGTAGGGCCCCTTAAACGTACTGAGTACGGAGAATATTTGGAACGATTGGAAAGCCTCAAAGCATATGCTCTTTCGCAGTCATTGGACGATTTCCAAAAGTATGTGAGTGACGCGTTGTTATCTCCCCTACGCGACTTTGAGGATAAATGGGAGCGCAGTGAACAATTTGATTTGAATAAGGCAATCGGCTATGACCCGGATAGTTCGGCTGCAGAAATCGGGAGAGCATTGCTTACCTCAACGAACCGTGTCCGCACGATGATCGCTGATATTCGCAAGCTCCTCGAACAGAAACTGTTCGAGGAGGGACGGGGGCTCAGCGAACCTGCGATTACTTCTGAAGAGCGCCAGAAGACCTACTCTTTGTCCTTCTTCTCCTTAGACGAGTCAGAGTCGAAGGAGGACGATTTGGATTGCACTCAATATCGACTTTATCGCAGACTGGATGACCGAAAAGATTTGGTCCTAGCCATTGACGCATATCCCGGTTACTATTCTTGCTTTTGGAAGACCACTAGGACATTGGACGACATCTGTGCCTATCTAAACGATATTCTAGAAGGCATGAGCCTACGACCCAAAAGGAAGGCAAGAAAACGAGAAGATGTGTTCCAACACGGTATTCTCGCTTTTACCTGCGAGAAGCGACGCGAGTTGGGGCTGGAAACCCCGTTGGACGCTCGGGAACTGGCACGGGAATTGGACAAAGAGGGGATTACTTATGTCCGCTTTAACACGCCGGTGGCAGATTTTTGTGTGGATGTTCTGCCACAAGATGTTGGTGGTGATACATTCGTGGGAGTGATGAGCCATTTGAATCAAGAAGATATCATCTTCAAACTGTTTTACGCCACGTCTCGCACCCACGTGTGGCCAGGGACCCTTCGCCAGGTACTCCGTGAACGCTTGGACATCTATCCAATCCACTAATGGAGGGAGTGCACCTCATGAGCGAGAGCAAATCCATCAGGTCGCCGGAAGCAGCACTGGCAGAGAAATTCAAGATGGCCGTCAAGATGACCAAAATGCCTATACGCAAATACCCATGCATGGACTACTGCTGCTCCGCTCAGAGGCACGCAGAGTTCATATTATGGGTTGGAGGGGAATCTATCGAGGACGATCCGGATTGTAGCATCGAAGAACTCGCGTGCAAGTGGCTGCATTTAGGCGCACTGAACGCACGTATGCAACCCCTGCGCTGCGGGTTTGAAATGAGCACCGAGAACGATTGCCTTCACTTCGAGCACATAGGCGGTGGATTTCGATGGCACGGCCAAATATCAGTTCCTGCCGGGTACCCCAAATACCACGAGCGAGGGGTAGGTTCCTCAAGAACCCAGATTTACAAACGGCGAGACGTGCCCCACGATCAAGAGATCCTCTATTGTAGTATCTCCAGCAGAGCGGAGGGCGATAGTTCGGAGGAACTCCAGATGCGGATCACAGTCTTGTTGGAGCCAAGAAGATAGATATGGAACTCGCCCTTGAAGGAGCGGCAATATGAGCACTTCGGAGAAATCAGCAGATACCACCCCCGGCAAGAGCCCGTTATTGTGGTTCCTGCTTGGCGGCGCCGGGGTGTTTCTGACCAGCCTCTTCATCTCCGTGTTAGCCGGGTGGCCTCTGCGTGAGACATTTCTGACAGTTGCGATCATAGCCCTGGCCTGCTTTCTCATAGGCAGTTTCTTCCGCCAGTACCTCATCATAACCGTACCGGAGCATCAGAAAATTGTCGTTTTCCGTTTAGGTAAGGTTGTGGGAGTTAAAGGTCCAGGGCCGGTCGTAGTTCGACGACCCATTGAAACCTTCCAACGAGTTGACGTGGAAAGGGTCTTTAGAGAATGGGGCCAAAAACCCTGTTCAGCCCTTGATGGAGTTCGATTGGAGATAGAATATGCCGTGTTCTGGCAGGTGACCAAGGATGGAGTGGTCGCCAGTGTGACAAAAACGAAAGATCCTGGTGCAGCAGTGAAAAACCTGGCGGAGGGAGAGATCGCAATTGCCATCTCGAAGCGAGAGAGTCCGGATGTGCGCGAAGCGCTCGGTAAGATTAGCATCGAAGTGGAGCAGCAACTAAGTAAATATCTTGCAGATATAGGCTTGAGGGTCGTGGCAATTCAGATCATGAATGTCACAGCGGCGGATCCGGAAGTGCAAGATGCCATCAACCGACTGGCAGCAGCCAAAATGGACGCGGAGGCTTTGAGTGAACGAGACAAAGTAGCACAAAAAGTAGGCCGAGCGGCCCTTCGAGTTCTCTATCTCGACGCTCTCAGGTCTTTAGGTCAAAAAGATTCCACTATCTTTATGCCCTTGGAGTTGATAGAGCCTTCCTTGTTGTGGCGCAGCCTGGGCGAAGAGGCACCGGATCGTACATCGGACGTTAGCGCGTCTGAAGATTCACCAAACACCATGTCCGGAAACAACTCCCAACAACGCCCAGAAACCGAGAAATAGGTCCCGATATTCCAAGAAAGCATTTCAGTATGGTCAACCGCAACCCTCAGCATATCCTCATTTTCGGCGCAGCAACCGTGGACATCAAAGGTCGTGCTGCCAGTCGGTTAGTGCCAGGTTCCTCTACCCCTGGCCAAATCAGTCTCAGTTACGGGGGTGTCGCCCGCAACATAGCCGAGAATTTAGCCCGTCTCGGTGAACCCACTATTTTGCTCTCCGCTGTAGGCCGCGACCCTTTCGGTGCACAGATACTGGAACACACCGCTCAGGGCGGTGTGGACGTGAGCCGGGTTCTTATCTCCCCGAATCACCACTCGGCCACCTTTCTCAGGATTCTTGATGAAAAAGGCGCTCCTCTGCTCTCCCTGGATGAGATGGGCATCATACAACTTCTGACCCCCGATTACGTGGCCAAGCACCGCGAGCTCTTCGACAAGGCCAAGATGGTGGTCATAGATGCCAATCTCCCACCCCCAACCATTCGGGCTATCGTTTTCGCCGCCCGGCGGGCGAATGTGCCCCTGTGTGCAGACCCAGCGTCAGTCGCTCTGGCCCCTAAGTTACGTCGCTACCTGGCCAACTTCGCCATCGTGAGACCAAATGTGCATGAAGCGGAGGTGCTCACCGGTATGTCCATTGGTGGTCGGGGCGAGGCGATGCAAGCAGCCCAGTATCTGGTCAGTCGAGGGGTAGGCATCGCCATCATCACATTGGCCGAGGAGGGTCTGTGCTACGCGACCTCTACGGAAAGCGGCTATATTCCGGCCATCAAGTGCGAAGTAATAGATTACACTGGAGCCGGCGATGCTCTGACAGCGGCGGTAGTATATGGCTTGCTCAATGAAATGCCAATTGATGAAGCCATGCGCCTTGGGGTTTCTGCCGCCACGCTCACTCTTAAGTGTCATGACACTGTGTGCCCTGACCTGAGTTTGGAACGGCTCTACGACCAATTAGTGATCTGAAACATTGGGTCTGGATAACGCCGCTCTGGCACTGTATGCTGGCTTCCCCCTCTGACGCTAAAAGCACTGATTCCGTTTGGGTTTGGCTTGTTAGGCAGGTTCTTTGATTGGCTCTTCCGCTTTGCGGAAAACAAGTTCCGAATCTTGCACGTCCACCAAGACTGTTTCGCCGCTGGCGAACTCACCCTTCAGTAGCCGCTTGGCCAGCGGGTTCTCTACAAACCGCTGCAAGGTACGTCGCAGGGGGCGTGCCCCGAACTGCGGGTCATACCCCTTTTCGGCCAGCCACTCCCGAGCCGCATCGGACAGTCGCACATAGATGCCCTGTTCCGCTAAGCGCACGGCGATATCCTTCATCTGCAAATCCACGATGCGCTTCACATCTTCCTTTGTGAGCACGTTAAAGATGATGATCTCATCAATACGGTTCAGAAACTCTGGCCGGAAAGTGCGTTTGAGACCCTCCTCAATGTCGCTGCGCAACATCTCCTGAACGCTGGGTTCACCCGCGGTGCGGAAGCCAATGGCGCCACCCTTGGCAGCGTACTTCGTGCCTATGTTCGAGGTCATGATGACCACCGTGTTGCGGAAATCCACCGTATGTCCTTGCCCATCGGTTAGGCGGCCGTCTTCCAGTATTTGCAGTAGTGCAGCCCACACATCGGGATGAGCCTTCTCGATCTCATCAAAAAGAACAACCTGATAAGGCCGACGGCGTACTGCTTCGGTGAGTTGTCCGCCTTCTTCATAACCTACGTAGCCAGGCGGCGCGCCTATAAGCCGCGAGACGGTGTGTCGCTCGCTGTACTCGCTCATATCTATTCGCAGGAGAGCGTCTTCGTCGTCGAAGAGGAACGCAGCCAGAGCCTTTGCCAACTCGGTTTTGCCCACACCGCTGGAGCCGAGGAAGATAAAACTGCCGATGGGACGACGCGGGTCCTTTAGCCCGGACCGAGCGCGACGGATAGCGTCGGAGACAGCAGCCACAGCCTCGTCTTGACCAATGATGCGTTCCTTTAGACGATCTTCCATATGTAGCAGCCTCTCGGTCTCTGTTTCTAACATTCGGCTAACCGGGATGCCCGTCCATCGAGATACTACCTCAGCGATATCGTTCTCATCTACGATCTCGTCCAAGCCCACTTCTTTCTTCCAAGTTTCTTTACTGGCTTGGAACTCTTCCTCCAGTTTTAGCCGTTGACTCCGAAACTCGGCGGCCTTTTCATAGTCGCGGGCCTGCCAAGCAGTCTCCTCCGCAGTTTGCAGACGGTCTATCTCCAGTTTCATCGCTTTTAATTCGTCAGGCAGGCTGTAGATAGCAATACGGACCTTGGCGGCGGCCTCGTCTACCAAATCGATGGCTTTATCGGGCAAGAAGCGATCCTTGACATAGCGATCGGATAGGCGGGCAGCCGCTACAAGAGCCTCATCAGTGATAGTAACGTGATGATGCTTCTCATAACGATCGCGCAGGCCGCGCAACATTTGCACAGTTTCCTCGACGCTTGGCTCTTCCACAAAAATGGGGGCGAAACGCCGTTCCAAAGCACTGTCGCGTTCGATATGCTGGCGGTACTCGTCCAGCGTGGTCGCACCGATGCAACGCAATTCGCCGCGGGCCAGAGCGGGTTTCATCATATTGCTGGCATCAATCGCACCCTGTGCCGCGCCTGCACCTACCACAGTGTGTAGTTCATCGATGAAGAGGATTATGTTGCCCTCGGCGCGTTTGATTTCATCCAATGCAGCCTTCAATCGCTCCTCAAACTCGCCGCGAAACCGTGAACCGGCCACCATAGCCCCCAGATCAAGGGCAAGCAAGCGCTTGCTCAGGAGCAGTTCGGGCACATCATGGGCAACGATCTTTTGTGCCAGACCCTCTACGATGGCCGTCTTACCCACTCCCGCCTCTCCAATCAGAACCGGGTTGTTTTTGGTGCGGCGGCAGAGGACTTGCAACACCCGCAGGATCTCATCATCGCGGCCAATGACCGGATCCAATTTGCCTTCCTCAGCCAATTTGGTCAGGTCGCGGCTGTATTTCTCCAGGGTTCGGTACCGGCTCTCAGCAGACGGGCTTGTGACACGCTGCCCACCACGTATTTCGGGCAGGACTTGGAGGATACGCTCGCGGGTAACGTTGAAGTCATTAAGGATGCGAGCCGCTGGACCATCCCTCTCGGTCACGATCGCCAGTAACAGGTGCTCCGTAGAGACATACTCATCGTTCAGGCTCTTGGCTTCGCGTTGCGCTGCGTCCACCAAACGCATCAAGCGCGGCGTGACGTACACCTGCATGGGGTTGGCGGTGGGTGGCAAACTCATCTGCGGCCCAGTTCGCAGCACGTCGTCCAAGCGGTTGATGACGGCATCTACTTGCACGTTCAGCCGCTCGAGCAGTTCGGGAATGACCCCATTGGTCTGCTCAAGCAGGGCCATCAAGATGTGCTCGGTGTCCATCTGGCTATGTCTATACCTTTGCATGATCTGATAGGCCAACGCTGTGGCTTCTTGCGCTCGTTCGGTAAATCGGTCAAAACTCATCATGTTTACACCCCTTACTCTTTGCAGGTCACAGACGCGAGGTGCGATCTACGCTCTTTACAGCATCTCATAGCATCAGGCCGCAACCGGTGTGGCTTCTCGAAAAACAAGTTGACCCTCTGCTACATCTATAATGACGTGAGCACCTTCGTCAAACTCGCCCTGCAGTATTCTCATTGCCAGTGGATCTTGGACCTGGCGCTGGATAGTACGCTTGAGGGGCCTCGCACCATAAACTGGGTCATAGCCCTTCTCAGCAAGATACGCTCTGGCCTCGTCTGTCAAAGTAATGGTGATGTGGCGGTCAACCAGAAGTTCTTGCAGATGACGCATCTGGATATCCACAATCTGCTCTAGATCGCCCCGCGTCAGTGAGTTGAAAATGATGATTTCGTCAATGCGGTTCAGGAACTCAGGCCGGAATTGCTGTCCCAGAGCCTCCATCACTCGGCGGCGCATTTCCACATCGTTGCGCCCACCCAGTTCCTTGATCCACTGGCTACCTACGTTGGAAGTCATAATGATTACCGTGTTTCTGAAGTTCACGGTACGCCCGTGACCGTCTGTCAGGCGACCGTCATCCAACAACTGCAAAAGCACGTTGAAAACCTCCGGGTGGGCTTTTTCAATCTCGTCGAATAGGATCACTTGGTAGGGGCGACGTCGCACGGCTTCCGTAAGTTGGCCACCCTCCTCATAACCCACATAACCCGGTGGCGCACCTATCATACGCGCCACGGTGTGTCGTTCTTGGTATTCGCTCATATCCAAGCGCACCATAGCCTCTTCGTCATCGAAAAGGAACTCGGCCAGGGCACGTGCAAGTTCCGTTTTGCCCACGCCAGTGGGGCCTAAGAACAAGAAGCTCCCTATAGGGCGCTTGCGGTCCTGTAAACCCGCTCGCGAACGACGCACAGCGTTGCTTACAGCAGTGATAGCCTCATCTTGACCGACCACCCGGCTGCGCAGGCGCTCCTCCATATGTAGGAGTTTCTCCAATTCACCCTCCATCAGTTTGGAAACCGGGATGCCAGTCCATTTGGAGACGATCTCGGCTACGTCCTCCTCGTCCACCTCCTCCTTAAGCATCCGGTGCTCTTTTTGCAGATCGCGTAAGCGAGCCTCCTGCTCTTTTAAGGTGTTTTCCAGTTCGCGGAGAGTGCCGTAGCGCAGGCGGGCCGCAGCCTCTAAATCGGCACGTCGCTCTGCTTGCTCAATGGCAGTTTTGGTCTCCTCGATCTGACTCTTGGTAGCACGGATGGCTTGGATCGCCTCTTTCTCCCTTTGCCAGTGAGCACGCATGGCACGACTGCGCTCACTCAGGTCAGCCAGTTCCTTCTCTACCTTTTCCAAGCGCTCCCGTGAGGCCTGATCCGTCTCTTTCTTCAGAGCCTGCTGCTCGATTTGAAGTTGCATGATGCGTCGCTCGACTTCGTCCAGTTCGGCAGGTAGGCTGTCTATTTCCATGCGCAGGCGTGACGCGGACTCATCAATCAGGTCAATAGCCTTGTCGGGCAAGTAGCGATCACTGATATAGCGATGTGACATCACAGCGGCAGCCACCAGTGCGGAATCTTGGATGCGCACGCCGTGATGCACTTCATAGCGCTCCTTGAGTCCACGCAGGATGCTGATTGTATCCTCGACGGTCGGTTCATCCACATACACTGGCTGGAAGCGCCTCTCCAGGGCAGCGTCCTTCTCGATGTATTGCCGGTACTCGTCCAGCGTAGTCGCACCAATACAGTGCAATTCCCCTCGCGCCAGCATGGGCTTGAGCATATTACTGGCATCCATCGCACCCTGCGCTGCACCCGCCCCCACAACGGTGTGTAGTTCATCGATGAAAAGGATGATGCCGCCAGCGCTATCCGCGATTTCTTTGAGCACCGCTTTCAGTCGCTCCTCAAATTCGCCGCGGTATTTGGTGCCAGCGATGAGGGCACCTAGGTCCAGCGCCACGATGCGCTTATTCTTGAGTCCTTCAGGCACATCACCACGCACGATACGTTGAGCTAGGCCCTCCACAATCGCCGTCTTGCCCACGCCAGCCTCACCCACGAGCACGGGGTTATTCTTGGTGCGACGCGAGAGCACTTGGATGACGCGTCTTATTTCCTCGTCGCGTCCAATGACCGGGTCCAATTTGCCCTTGCGAGCGAGATCCGTCAGATCGCGCCCGTACTTCTCCAGCGCCTGGTATTTGCCCTCTGGGTTCTGGTCAGTAACGCGCTGGGAACCGCGGATGTTCTTCAACGCCTCCAAGATGCTGGCGCGGTTGATGCCATTGCGTGAGAGTAACGAGGCCACATAGCCAGTGGAGGAGTGAGTGAGTGCCAAGAGCATATGCTCAGTGGAAATATACTCATCCCGCATTTCGGCGGCCTCGACTTCAGCGCGATTCAACACCTGTGCCAATGCGTTGGATAGCCCTAATTGGACAGCAGTGCCATACGCCTTGGGTCGCCGTGCTAACTCCGTCTCGAGATCACGCTGTAGCATCTGTGGAGCGATGCCGATTCTGGCTACGATCTGTGGCACGACGCCATCGCTCTGCGTCACAAGGGCAAGTAGCAGGTGTTCAGGTTCTATCTGACTATGATTGTATTGACCGGCCAGGCTTTGGCTTTCGACCAACGCCTCCTGGGCCTTCTCGGTGAGTTTATTCAGATCCATTCTGGTATCACCCTCTTCAAACTAACGGTTTGTGTACTCGTCTAAGGATGCTAGTAACGCAGCAATGCTCCAATATAACCAGCCTTCGCTAGAGCGGGGCTATCGCGGACGACCATCACTTCACCGCCGCCTTCCACGACTTTCTGCACGATGTAGTCCACTGCATTTCCCATCTTCTTAATTTTGCCTGCACAGAGGGGGCAAGATTTCATCTCTTGCGCTACGATGTAGCCACAATCGCCGCAAGTGTAGGCTTCGTGCTCGTATCCCTGTGCAACAATAAGCCGGTGAAGACGGCCTTCTTGTAATGCACCTAAAGTGTCGGCCAAGCCCATTACACCCGCGCCCCCACTGGCTGCTGCGGTAACCATTGCTTCCACCTGTTCTTCTTCGTAACGGCGCTGTTCGTCCTGGATGACCTGGGAAGATGCCTCCAGCACCTGTGCAGGAGAAGCCGTCATGTCCATTGAAATGGTTGCAACCACCTTTCTACGCAGAGCCTTAGGCAGCATCTCCGTGAATTGGGCTACTGTCTCATCAGATCCACCGATAATCAGCCGCTTACACTGACCGCTTTCACAAAAAGCAGAGGTAGCTTTGGCGACCAGTTTCAGGTTTTGCTCAGCTTGTTTGTCCACACGGCGTTGATATCGTTGCGCAGCCCAACCTCCTTGCTTATGCCGTCGCAAATCCTGTCCCGTGACCTCATCTTGCTCCTGAATTACGCCCAGGTGCACAAGGAACATCCGAGCGCCTTCCCGGTCCACCAAGACTACGCCGTAACGACCGTACTCTTCCAACAAGTCGGTCAAGGGCTTGATGTAAGGCCGGCTGAAGGCGAATACTCCGTTGCTGACGGGTACAGACAGAGGGTAGGCGCGCCAAAGGCCCTCTTCCTGACTGGAGAAGATAACCACCCCCTTACTCTGCCAGTCATATTCAAAATCGAAAAACCTTTCCACACGCTGACGGTCCGCCTCATGAATGCGGTTGCTGACGCGATCCAACAGGTCGCGGAGCACGAGCCTGACCCTTTCCTTTGCTTGCTGGGATAGGTCCGTATCCAGATAGAGGCTCAAGATTGTCCCGCCTTCTGTTTGGAATTCCAGCAGTTCTTGCAACTCGGCTTCTGTGATCATTCTTGGCTCCTTGTTCCAAGGTAGTTTTGCTTTTCAGTTCTCATTCTGACCCTTCCAATTGGGCCTGTAAACGGGCGATTTCTGCCTCCATCGCCAGGCGCATCTCCTCCATCTGGCGACGCATCTCCTCCATGCGCTCGGTCATATTGAGGATAACCTCTACTCCGGCCAAATTCACCCCAAGTTCGTCGGTAAGACGGACGATTTTCCGCAGTCGCTCGACATCTTGCTGAGAGTAGAGGCGCACATTCCCCCTGGAGCGTGACGGCCTGATGAGACCAATCCGTTCGTAATAGCGCAGTGTTTGGGGGTGCAACCCCACTAGTTTCGCAGCCACGCTGATGATATAGCAAGGTTCGTCAGGCGGGTCGTGTTGAAGAACCATTAGACTGCTCACCTCCACTAGACCACTTATTCTGTCTGAGGCCTCTCGCCCAAAGTCAAAGTTACGGTTCTCTCGCGGCCATCGCGCAAGAACGTTACCTGCACCGTCTGGCCCACCGTCGTCCTGGTTTCCAGAAACTCGATC